>JACRDO010000011.1 GCA_016212885.1 Elusimicrobiota bacterium
TGCGGCTGTCCGAAGAACAGGTGCGGCAGATCAGGGAGAAGGTAGCGCAGGAAGCCCTGAGCCGCAGGGATTCCACTGAGTGGAGGAGAGGGAGAGTCAGACCTCCATTCGAGTCGGATGCAGACAAGTGCAACCAGTTTGAGGCTGAAGTAGCCAATTGGTGGAAGGCCAAGGTACCCAACATGCACGGGGTTAGAAATCCAGGCCCTCCCTTGGCAAGGGATTGGGCTGATCCCAAGATCATGATTCCAGGGTGGATTGTAGTCACCGATCCTATGCCTGGAGACGTCATCGCCGACCCGGACCATGTCGGAATTGTCGTAGGGAAGAAGTTGACGGCTTCGGCGGCTGCGCCGAAAGAAGGCGACAAGATTAACGTGAATGATTGGGGTTTCCGTTTGGGACAGCGTCCGACATTCCGACGCTATATTGGAGAGGCGCAATGAAAACATTTCTCAAGAGAAATGGTCGCGTTGCTGCGATTTTGTTTATGATTTCATATTCCTCATTGCTCTTGGCTGCGGCTCCCGTATCGCAATCCGCCTTTGAGAAAACAATAGCGAATATTGAAAAATGGGTCGTTGATCTGACCGCGGATGCAGCCCTCTTTGGCTCAAAAGAGTTCATCAACATCTACGAGCATTCGACGACATATTACGGCAACGTAATCGTTCTCCTCGGCAAACCTGGTATTAACGACAGGCAGAAAGTGATAGCTGTATTTGCTATGCAGCGGCTCCCTCGCAAGGAGTATCTGCTATTCCTCAATGTGTTGCTGGATTTGCTTGAGAAGGACAAGATCAATTTTTTCGTTTATGAGGCTGGCCCCTTTCCTGGCTTTGATTGGAACACCACCCTGCCGGAGAATTACAAGGATCCTGACATAATAGCGTATCTCAACAAGGCCAAGGCATCCAGCAAACTGTCGCAGGAACGTAAGGCCTATATCGGCAAGATTTTGAGCGGCCAAGCCGCCCAGGATGTCGAGGACTGGCGCGATATGCAACAAATCAACCCTGCGTTCAAAGAATACTTCCAGAAATGATACAGGTCATGCCCCGACATTCCGAGATCATTTCAAGGCGGGTGATGCTCCTGGTCTTGTTTGCCATTTTCTGCGAGGTGAAAACACTTCTACTTGCTTCTTCTGCCCACGGCGCTTAGAGCCCGCCGACAAAAACCGCCGCCTACGCCTCCGCCAAAAGCGGCTTGAGGTAGCGTCCCGTATGGGAAGCCGCGCAGGCCGCGATCTTCTCAGGCGGCCCCGCCGCGACCAGCCTCCCGCCCCCGTCCCCGCCCTCCGGCCCCAGGTCGATGATCCAATCGGCGGTCTTGACCACGTCGAGGTTGTGCTCGATGACCAGCACCGTGTTGCCGGCGTCCACCAGGCGGTGCAGGACGTCGAGGAGCTTCGCGACGTCGTGGAAGTGCAGACCCGTGGTCGGCTCGTCGAGGAGATAGAGTGTCCGGCCGGTCGCGCGGCGGCCGAGTTCAGCGGCGAGCTTGACGCGCTGGGCCTCCCCGCCCGAGAGCGTGGTGGCCGACTGCCCGATCTGGATGTAGGTCAGGCCCACGTCGCAGAGGGTCTGGAGCCCGCGCTTGATGGAAGGGATGGCCGCGAAGAATTCCAGCCCCTCCTCCGCTGTCATCTGCAGGACCTCGGCGATGCTCCGGCCCTTGTAGCGAACCTGCAGGGTCTCCTCGTTGAAGCGCCGGCCCTGGCATTCCTCGCATTTGACGAACACGTCCGGCAAAAACTGCATCTGGATGCGCAGGGTCCCGTCCCCGCGGCAGGCCTCGCACCGGCCGCCCTTCACGTTGAAGGAGAACCGTCCCGGCCCGTAGCCGCGCTTGCGGGACTCGGGGACTTGTGCGAAGAGCTCCCGAATGGCCGTAAAGAACCCGGTGTAGGTCGCCGGGTTCGAGCGCGGCGTGCGTCCGATGGGCGATTGGTCCACGACGATGACCTTGTCCACATGCTCGGCCCCGGCGAGCCCCCGGTGCTCGCCGGGCTCCTCCTTGGCCTGATAGAGCCTGCGCGCCAGGGCCTTGTAGAGGACCTCGTGCACGAGGGTCGATTTCCCGGAGCCCGAAACCCCCGTCACGCAGGTGAAGGTCCCAAGCGGGACCTGGACATCGATGCCTTTCAGATTGAACTGCCTGGCCCCCAGGATCTTCAGCGATTTCCCATCCGGGGCGCGCCGCTTCTCAGGGCCCCGGATGGTCATTTCCCCGTTCAGATACTTCGCCGTCAGAGACTCCTCGGACTTCAGCAGCGTCTCCAGGGGCCCCTCGGCCACGACTTTTCCGCCGTGGACCCCGGCTCCGGGGCCGAGGTCCACGATCCAGTCAGCTGTCCGGATGGTCTCCGCATCGTGCTCCACGATGACCAGGGTGTTGCCAAGGTCGCGCAGGCGCTTGAGGGTCGAGAGCAGGCGGCCGTTGTCGCGCGGGTGCAGCCCGATGGAAGGCTCGTCAAGGACGTAGAGGACCCCGGTCAGCCCCGAGCCGATCTGGGTCGCGAGATGGATGCGCTGGGCCTCGCCCCCGGCGAGGGTCTCGGAGCGGCGGTCTAAGGTCAGGTAGTCGAGCCCCACGCTGCGCAGGAACTCCAGGCGGGAGAGGATTTCCTTGAGCACCCGGCTGCCGATGACGCGCTCCTTGGGCGAGAGCTCCAGGGAAGAGAAGAAGGCGTGCGCCTTCGCCACGGAAAGCCGCGTCAGCTCCACGATGGAGAGCCCGCCCACCTTCACGAACCAGGCCTCCTTCCTCAGCCGCGCGCCCTTGCAGAGCGGACAGGTGATCTCGCGCATGAAGCGCTCGCGGATCGCCTCCTTGACGAAATCGGACTCCGACTCAGAGAGGCGGCGCTCGAGGTTGCGCACCACGCCCTCGAAATCCGACGGCCAGCTCGCCCAGGGGGCCTTATAGGAGCCTCCGCCGTAGAGGAGGATGTCCTTCTGCTCCTTGGACAGCTCCCGGAACGGCCTGCCGATCGGGATGCCCTGCTGTCGGCAGACCTGCTCGAGTATCTGGCCATAGTAGCCGGACCACGAGCGCTTCCAGCGGTGGGTGCGCGTCGTGACGGGGTCGGCCCAGGCCGCGATGGCTCCCTCACGCACCGAGAGCGACGCATCAGGCACGACGAGCCCCATATCCACGATGGTCTTCTCCCCGAGCCCGCCGCACTCCGGACAGGCGCCGTAGGGGGAGTTGAAGGAGAACAGCCGCGGCTCGAGCTCCGGCAGGCTCACGCCGCAGTGGGCGCAGGCGTGGTGCTCGGAGAAGAGCCGGGAACCCTCCGCCGCGGCTTCGATCTCGACCAAGCCCTTCGACTCCTTGAGGGCGATCTCGATGGAATCCGCCAGCCTCTCCCGGTCCTCCGCCGAGACCGTGAGCTTGTCCACGAGCAGCTCGATGGAATGCTTGTCGTAGCGCTTGAGCTTGGGGACATCGTCGAGCTCGCAGGCCTTGCCGTCCGCGCGGACCCGGGCGTAGCCGGAGCGCTTCAGGCGCGAGAACAGCTCCTCGTAGGTCCCCTGCCGCCCGCGGATGAGCGGCGAGTAGACCGCGACGGCCCGGCCGGCGTAGGCGCGCTGGACCTCGGCCACTATGGAGGAAGCGGACTGCGGCCGGATGCGGCGGCCGCACTCGGAGCAATGCGGCGCGCCGACGCGGGCATAGAGCAGGCGGAAATAGTCGTAGATCTCCGTCACCGTGGCCACCGTGGAGCGCGGGTTGCGGGAGGGATTGCGCTGCTCGATGGAGACGGCCGGGGAAAGGCCCTCGATGAGGTCCACGTCGGGCTTGTCCATCAGCTCCAGGAACTGCCGCGCGTAGGCCGAGAGGCTCTCGACGTAGCGCCGCTGGCCTTCGGCGTAAAGGGTATCGAAAGCCAGGCTCGACTTCCCCGAGCCTGAAAGCCCGGTGACGACCGTTATCCTCCCGCGTGGGATCTCGAGCCGGATATTTTTGAGATTGTGCTGGCGCGCGCCGATGACGCGGATGCTATCCATAGGGCCCATAGCGGGAAAGGAAGGTATCCTTCCGCTCGTTTTCGACCGGCTCGGGGTGGTCTAAGTTGTAATGCAGGCCCCGGCTCTCCCTGCGCGAGATCGCCGAAGAGATGATCAGCTCGGCCAGGAGGGCGACGTTGCGCAGCTCGACGAGGTCCCGGGACATCGGAGTGCCCCGGTATACCTCCATCACCTCGCGCCGGATGATGCGGATGCGCTCCAGGGCGCTGTTAAGGCGGCGGTCCGTGCGGACGATGCCCACGAAGTTCCATACCAGGCGCCGGATCTCATCCCAATCCTGCCGGATGAAGACGGCCTCCTGCCCCGGCGCGGCCCGGATAGGCTTCCAAGGATCCGCCGCTGGGACCTTCGCCTCGAGGATGGTCCTCTCCTTCTCGATAGCGCCAAATGCGCGCTCCGCGAACACCAAGCCTTCGAGCAGGGAGTTCGAGGCCAGGCGGTTGGCGCCGTGGAGCCCGGTGTGCGCGCATTCGCCGACGGCGTAGAGCCCCGGCAGGCGCGTCGCGCCGTCTGAGTCCGTCTCGACGCCCCCGCAGAAGAAGTGCGCGGCCGGGACCACAGGGACGGGCTGCTTCGAGGGGTCGATTCCCATCCAGAGGCAGTGCGTAAAGATGTTCGGGAAGCGCTTCTCGAGGAACTCGCGGGGCTTCGCGCTCATGTCGAGGAAAACGCACTCGTCCCCGCTCCGCTTGAGCTCCGCGTCGATGGCCCGGGCCACGATGTCCCTCGGGGCGAGGTCTTCGAGCGGGTGGAGGTCCTCCATCAGGCGCGTCCCGTCCTTCCGGAGCAGGATCCCGCCCTCCCCGCGCATGGCTTCCGAAAGCAGGAAGCGCCGGCCCTGCTCGTCCCGGACCCCGGGGTTGTAGAGGCAGGTCGGATGGAACTGCACGAACTCGAGATTGGCCAAGGCCGCTCCGGCCCGGTAGGCCATGGCCATGCCGCAGCCGGTGGCCACGTCAGGGTTCGATGTATAGAGATAGACGCGGCCGGCCCCGCCGCTCGCGAGGACCGTCGCCTTCGCGCGGAAGCTGTGGACCTCCCCGGTCTTCGTTTCGAGCACATAAGCGCCCCAGCAGCGGTTCCTGGCGATGGGAGTCTTCGCCGGGTCATCGGCCAGGATCAGGTCAGCTGCCATGTGATCCTCGAAGATCCGGATCCTGGGGCTCTGGCGGCAGGCCCGGATCAGGGCCTGCTCGATCTCCCGTCCCGTGAAATCCCCGGCGTGCAGGACCCGGCGCCTGAAGTGTCCGCCCTCCAGGCCCAGATCGAGCCGGCCTTCCTTCTCCGAGAAGCGGACCCCGACTTCGCCCAGCTCCCGGACGCGCGCGGGGCCGTCCGCGACGACCCTGCGGACCACGTCTTCGCGGCAGAGCCCCGCGCCGGCCTTCAAGGTGTCGGCGGCGTGGCTCTCCAGGCTGTCATCGGGGTCCACGGCCGCGGCGATTCCGCCTTGGGCGTAGTTCGTGTTCGATTCCGCGGCCTCTTTCTTCGTGACGACATGGACCGTGCCCAGAGAGGCGAGCTTCAGCGCGGTTGAAAGCCCCGCGATTCCGCTTCCGATAACGAGGAAATCCGAAGAATGATCCATAGGTTCAGGCGATTGACGGGGGCGGAAGGTAATGCTATAAAACCTTGGGTTTGATAGTATCATATTTCACAGCGCCGTCGGCCGCTCAGCGATGATACGCACCTTCCTCCAGCGTACTCCCCGCATCCACCCCTCCGCTTTCATCCACGACTCCGCCGAGGTCGTGGGGGTATTCCCCGCGTGAGCTGGGCGATTCTCCTCGCCTTGGCCTCCTTCGCCGCCGGCTGGGCGGCCGCCTCCTGGCGCGCCAGGCTCCTTGAGAAGATGCGGGCCCGCTACCTCTCGTTCGTGTCCCATGAGTTCATCACCCCGGTGACGACGCTCAACATGACGATCCTCAACTTCCTCAACGGAATCTTCGGGGAGGTGCGCGAGGACCAAAGGCCCTGGCTGCTCATGATCTTCGAGCAGGTCGGCCGGCTCGACGCGCTGGTGGGGGACCTGCGCGACCTGATCCACATCGAGCTGCACCGCGACCTCCACCTCAACCGCGAGCGAGCGCGGCTGGCCGACCTCCTGCAGAAGTCCCTGGGCTCGATGCGCGAGGGGATCGTGCGCAGCGGCGCTGAGGTCAAGGTCGAAGGCTTCGACGCCCTGCCGGAGCTGGACTTAGACCCCGAGCGCATCCAGCGGGTCCTGACAGCCGCCCTCCACCATGCCCGCAAGTTCCGCATGAAGGGCCCCATCACCCTCGCCGCCCGCGCTGCGCAGGGATCGGTGAGCGTCGCGGTCGAGTACGACGGGCCCGTCGTCGCGCCGGAGCTCCTCCGGCAGGCCCTAGACCTCTATTTCGCCGTGCACAACCCGAAGTCCCAGGTGCTGGCCTGCACGGGGCTCGGCCTGGGGCTGGCCTGCAGGCTCGTCGAGGCGCATGGCGGGCGCATGACCCTGGAGGTGGACGGCGCGGGGCACGCGCGCATCGCCTTCGATCTGCCCGCTCCGGCATGAGCAAGATCCTCATCGTTGAAGACGACTTCGCGCTGGCCGACAACCTGGCGGCTTTCCTCAAGCTCAAAGGCTACGATCCCCACCACGCCCCCGACGGCCCCTCCGGCGTCGAAGCGGCCCGCAAGCTCAAGCCGGAGGTCATCCTCCTCGATGTCCGCATCCCGAGGATCGACGGCTTCGACGTCTGCCGCCTCCTGCGCTCGGATGAGAAGACCAAGGGCATCAAAATCATCATGGTCACCGGCCTCGGTCAGATGGGCGACGTCGAGAAGGCCCTCTCATGCGGAGCGAGCGACTACCTCATCAAGCCTTTCGACACGGACAGGCTCCTCAAGAAGATCGAGAAAGCCCTCCATTGACCCCCAGGGCGGCGTGCCGCAGGCTTCTCGAGTCCTTCGGCCCGCAGGGCTGGTGGCCCCTCACGCCTCCGGGCGGCCGCAGGCCTTGCTACCATCCGGGCCGCTTCGAGCGCCCCAGCGGGAAGGGCGCCCTCGAGATCTGCCTCGGCGCCATCCTCACCCAGAACACGGCGTGGACGAACGTCGAGAAAGCCCTCGAATCCCTCAACCGCTCGAAAGCCGTAGACCCCGCGCGCGTCGCGCGCATGCCCTCGCGCCGCCTGGAGCGGCTCATCCGCTCCTCGGGCTTCTTCGTTCAGAAAGCCAAGAAACTGAAGAATTTCACCCGGCATCTTCTCTCGAAGCGGATGCCCCTCACGCGCTGGCTCGATGGGCCGCTCAAGCCTGTGCGGGAGGAACTGCTGTCCATCAACGGCGTCGGGCCCGAAACGGCGGACTCGATGCTCCTTTACGCCGCGGGCCGCCCGGTCTTCGTCGTGGACGCCTACACCCGGCGCATCGGAGAGCGCCTGGGCTGGCTTGAAACCGGCATGGACTATGATTCTGTCCGGGCCTTCTTCGAAAGGAGGCTCCCGCGCTCGGCTCGGACCTACCAGGAGCTTCATGCCTTGCTCGTCGCGCTCGCGAAGCATTCCTGCCGCAAGGCGCCGGACTGCGGAGCCTGCCCGCTTCGCAAAGGATGCGATCATGCCCAAGAAACCTGACGCCATCGACCGCCTGGAATCCGCCCGCGAAGCCCTGGCCGAGAGCCCGTCAAAGGCCCTTTGGCTCCTTCCGCCGCGGGCTTCCCTTCCCTCCATGCTTCGGCCTGAGCGCGATTTCCTCTACGCGGAAGCTCTGCGCGCCATGGGCTTCCTGGCGAGGTCGGAGAGGGTCTACGCGTCGGTCCTGTCGGAAGTCGACGCCAAGGGGGACCCCGCCCTTTGCGCTGAGGCGGCTCTCGCCTCCGCCGCGGCCCTGAGAAGCCTCGGCAGGGTCCGCGAAGCCCGCCGCAGGCTCCAGACCGCGGCCAAGACCGGCCTGTTCGCCTACTCGAGCCGCATCCGGCTCGAGCGCGCCCTGGCGGACCGCGCCGAAGGCCGCCATGCCGCCAGCCTCAGGGTCTTGTCCGCGATGCTGAGAACGGCCCTGAGGCAGAAGGACCTCGCTCAGGCCGCGTTCCTGCTCTGGGCCATCGGCGGAGCCGAGCGCCTGCTGGGCCGGCTCGACCGATCGGCTTCGGCCTTCGAGCGGTCACTGGCCCTTGCCCGCCGGTGCAAGGACCCCTCCGCCGCGGGCTACGCCCTCTTCGGCCTGGCCGGGGTCTCGCGCATCCGGGGCAGGCTTCCGAACTCAGCGGAGCATTACCGCGAAGCCGGAAGGCTCTTCGATAAGACCGAGGACATCTTCGCCAAGGCCTACGCCCAATGCGGCTATGCCAACGCCCTGCGCCAACTGGGCAGGCTGAAAGAAGCGGAGGCCCATTACCTCAAGGCCGATGTCCTGTATTCGTCCATCGCAGATGAAGTGGACCGGGCTTACGTGGTCTGGGGCAGGGGACAGCTCCGCCGGCAGAAGGGCGAGATCCAAGCGGCGCAAGGGCTGCTCAAGGAAGCCTTGGGCCTGTTCGCCCGGAACCGAGAGACGAGAGGGGTCATCCTGTCGGAGCTCGCGCTTGCGCAGGCGGTCTACGCCCTCGGCAGGATCCGGGAGGCCGAGGCTCTGCATGCGAAGGCTCTGCGCCGGGCCCGGCGCGCGGGCCTGCATACGCACCTGGAAGCGTTCACCTGATGCGGTATAGGGTATAATCCACTCCACGGGATATGGGCGCGGTCATGATCGAAGTCGATGCATTAAGGCGCGAATTCGGCGACACTCTGGCCGTAGACGACGTCAGCTTCAACGTCGAGGAGGGGGCGGTCTTCGCCCTGGTCGGGCCCAACGGAGCCGGCAAGACCACTTTGATGCGAATGTTGGCCGCTCTCCTGGAGCCTTCTTTAGGAACAGCCCGCATCAGCGGCTTCGATATCCGGGAGCGCCCCCGAGAGGTCCATTCCCTCCTAGGATTCCTGCCCGATTTCTACGGCCTCTACGAGGATATCCCAGTCTATGAGTATCTGCGGTTTTTCTATCTCGCCTACCGGCTTCCTGGCGGTCTCGCGTCCCGGCGGATCGAAGAGGTCCTTGCGCAGGTCGGCCTTTTGGAGCATGCCGGCAAGGATATAGAGACCCTCTCACGCGGCATGCGCCAGAAGCTCGGATTTGCCAGGGCGCTGCTCCACGACCCGAAGCTCCTTCTCTTGGACGAACCCGCGGCAGGGCTCGACCCTGGGGCTCGCCAAGAGATGCAGGCCCTTCTGGCCGGACTCGCGCTTAAGGGTAAGACGATCATGGTATCCTCCCACATCCTCGCGGAGTTGGAGGACTACTGCACGCACGTGGCCATGCTGGATCGAGGCCGTTTGATCTTCGCGGGCTCATTGGCCGAGGCTCGCCGACGTCTGCCGGCCGGCCGCCGATTGCGGATCCGAGTCGCCTCCGGCATTGAGACGGCCTTATCCATGCTCGAGACTATGGAAGGGGTGAGCCATCTCGAGCGCCGATCTACGGACGCAGTCTTCGATTTCGCCGGAGACGACACGGCCACAGCGGGGATGCTGAAGGCGTTGGTCGGCGCGGGCATACCCGTGATTTTCTTCGGCGAGGTAGCGGGGACCATCCAGGACAGCTACGTCGCTTTGATGAAGGACTCCAGATGACGCCGCTGTCAGAAAGATTCCCTGAGATTTCCCGATGCGCTGTGAGCGAGCTGCATCGGACGCGAGTGATCGCCGCCATAGCCACCACCTTTCTCATCGGCGCGTGCCTCCTCTCGATCACCTTTCCGCTCAAGAATTCGGAAGATGTGCTGTACAAAGCCGCTCTCAGCGTGCAGGCTCTTGTCCTTCTTGTTTACGGCGCCGCGCGGGCTTCCGGCGCCGTCCGGGCCGAGCGCCAAGAGAGGACATGGGACCTGCAGCGCCTGACCCCTCTGACTTCGTTCGAGATAGCCTTCGGCAAGGGAGTAGGGGCTCCTCTTTTCGCTTACTTCCTCGCCTCCTTGATGCTGCCCTGGGTCATTGCCGGCTGCGTCGCCGGCAAGGGAACCATCTCGCTTGACATGTTGTTATGGGATCAAGCCTGTCTGCTCGCGCTGGCCTTTTTCACGATTTCCACGGGTCTGCTCATCTCCAGCCACACCGTTGAGCGACTATCAAAACCTATCGCTGAGATCCTTGGCGCATTGCTGGGATTCTTCGCAGCATATTCTTTCCTACCGCTTTGCGGCTCAAAGGACTACAAGTCCGACCCCCTGGTGGCATATTTCGGGCAGGATTGGCATGGGCATGCTTGGATCACCCTCGGCGCTCTTCTGTTCGGCCTTTGGGCTTTCATGGGGGCGAAGTGGCGCATCGGACGCGACCTGCTCGAGGGCGGGCGGCTTTGGCACATACCGGCTTTCATGGCGTTCCTTCTCATATATCAATCCGGCTTGAAAGACAATTTTTATTTGATCGCCATGGCGCCGGCTATTTTCGTCTATTTGGCCGCACTGCTGAATTCGGAAAGTCCCGAACAATGGAGGAAATGGCTTTTGGGCGGCAGATTTTTGAGCAACTATGCGCCGGTGCTGATCACTGCTTCTTTGAGCTATGTTCTCTTCGCCGCTTTCACTGTGGAATTCGGCTTGGCGTATGGGACACGAGATGTGCACGGACTTTGGAGATATCCCCTGCTGCAGTCGTGTTTCCTTCTGCGTGATTGCGCCTTTTTGCAGTTGTGCAGGTTTTCCAGAATCCGGCGGCCGGAAACCACAGCCTTGATCTTCGTCGGGCTGAGTTATGCCCTTCCTTTCCTTGTGCTGAATAGTTTCGAGAAAACGGAACTGTTTTATGCCTTCATGCCCTCCACCGAGCCCTCAGTCGGAGCGCTTGTCAATTTCCTGCCCGGGCTGCTCCAGTGCGCCGTGATGATCGGCATCTTCCTGCTCGCGATCAAGAAACGGTTCTTGAAAGAGACCGCAAGGTCGCGCTGAAGACCGGGTATGGGCCTCTGGGCCCAAATCCAATTATAGGTCCTTCGGCCCTGGGCATGCGGGGCGAATGACCCGTATACTACTTTTCATGACCATTGCTCCTCGCAGCGCCCGAAGCTTCTGCATTCTTTGGAGCCTTGTTGTATTTACGGTCTGTGGGGGGGGCGTTCTCATTTCGCATAGCGCTTACGCGGAGAATCCCAAGAGCAAATCCGCGCAGAAGCCGCAGACCCTGATTCGCAGCGCCCTCCTTCCGGTCATTGTCGAAGGCCAGGCTCTCAGGGCCAAAGTCATCGAA
>JACRDO010000112.1 GCA_016212885.1 Elusimicrobiota bacterium
AGCTGATAACGGGCTGTGAAGTGAAACCGGTTTTGGCCGCGGGAACCGACATCAAGGCCGCCATAGACGAGCACTATCAAAGGAAATCTGAGGAGGCCTCGCCGGATGCTTCCGCACAGGCCTGGGAGCCCCCTCCGGAGGGTTCCTGGGAGGACGCTCCGCAGACCTCTGCGGATGCCCTCGATGAGGCTCGCGCCGCCGACTACGATGAGGCCGAGGAAAGGCTTGGTCAAATGGTGGAGGAGGCCCGGGAAATGGCCTTGGCGGGGGCTGCGGAGGGAGTGGAGCTGAGGTCGGGCAAGGTCGACGTCTCGGAGATCGACCCCTCGACGCCGGAGGTGCAGAAGATCATCAGCGCCGTCATCATGAACGCGTTGAGCATGAAGGCTTCGGATATCCACATCGAGCCCTTCGAGGACCCGACCGGGAAACACTCCCGGGTCCGGGTGCGCTATCGGGTGGACGGGGTGCTGAGGCCCGGCAAATTGTCCGTCATCCCATGGATGTATCGCAACGCGATCACGACCAAGATCAAGATCCTGACGGAATCGATGGACATCACGGAGCGCCGTGTCCCGCAGACCGGCCACATCCATATCATGGCCAAGAACAACCCCGTGGAGTTCCGGGTCGAGATGACCCCGACCGTTTACGGCGAGTCCTGCGTGATGCGCGTGATGGACCGCCGGGAGATGCTCGTGGACGTCAACAAGCTCGGCTTTCTGCCGGACATGCATGAGAAGTTTCTGGGGCTTTTGAAAGGGATCGGCGGAAAGAAGAACTTCGGCCTCATCCTGGTTTGCGGGCCTTCGGGCTCCGGCAAGTCCACCACTCTTTACGCCGCCTTAAACCACATCAAGCGGCCGGACATCAAGATCTGGACGGCCGAAAACCCCGTGGAGTACAACATCATGGGGATCGTCCAGGTTTCCGTCAACCCGGACATCAGGCTGGGGGAGAACAAGCGCTTCGATTTCGCGTCGTCCCTGCGCTCCTTCCTGCGGCTGGACCCGGACGTCATCATGGTCGGCGAGATCCGCGACGAGGAGACGGCCGAGATCTCCATGGAGGCGGCCATGACGGGGCACCTGGTCTTTGCCACGCTCCACACCACCGACGCCCCCTCCTCGATCAGCCGCTTGACCGGAATGGGGCTGCCGGGGTACTTGCTCGCCGATACGCTCAAGGCGGTGATCGCCCAGAGGCTCAGCCGCCGCCTCTGCGAGGATTGCAAGGAGGCGTATGACCCGCCGCCCGAGGAGGAGGCGGTCTTCAAAGCCAACAGCGTGGAGCTTCCCGCAGGCACGAAGCTTTACAGGGCCAAAGGATGCCCGCGCTGCATGAAGAGCGGCTATCGGGGGCGCGTGGGCATGTATGAGCTGATGGTGGTGGGGGACAACATCCGGGCGGCATGCCACAAGGACGTCTCCGCCGCCAATGTGTGTCAAGCAGCGCTCAAAGACGGCATGCGTTTCCTGCTGCAGGACTCCCTCGAGAAGGCCAAGTTGGGCCTGACCAGCCTGCGCGAGGTCCTGGGGAGAGCGGGGGAGATCGGTGGCGCCTAAAGAGGAACGCCGGGGCGATCCCGAGGCGCAAGCCAAGCCGGGAGACTCCTCCGATGCCTCGCCCGACGCCGATCTCAAGATCGGCAGGGAAGAGGCGACCGTCAAGAAGGCGGAGATCACCGATGTCGACATCTCGTCGCCGGAGGTGGAGAAATTCGCCAACGCGATGATTCTCGAGGCGATCAACATGAAGGCCTCGGACATCCATATCGAGCCTTTCGATGATCCTGGCGGCAAGCGCGCCAAGGTGCTGGTGCGCTACCGCGTGGACGGGGCGCTGCGGGAGGGAAAGATGAGGATCCCGTGGGCCGACCGCAACGCCATCATCTCCAAGATCAAGATCATGACGGGTTCAATGAACATCTCCGAAAAGCGCATCCCGCAATCGGGCCGCATCCAGGTCTTAGTCCGCGGCAACCCCATCGAGTTCCGGGTCGAGGTCATTCCCTCGGCTTTCGGGGAGGCCTGCGTGATGCGCATCTTGGACCGCGCGTCGGTTCAGGTGGACATCGAGAAGATGGGGTTTCTGCCGGACACCCAGGAGAAGTTCCTGGGGCTTCTGCAGGGGATCGGAGGCAAGAGGAACTCCGGCCTCATTCTCTGCTGCGGCCCCACCGGCTCCGGCAAATCCACCACGCTTTACGCCGCGCTCAACTACATCAACAAGCCGGAAATCAAGATTCTCACGGCCGAAAACCCCGTCGAGTATAACCTCGACGGGATCATCCAGGTGCCGATCAACCCCGAGCTCAAGCTCGGAGAGGACAAGAGGTTCAGTTTCGCGATGGCCTTGAGGTCCTTCGTGCGCCAGGATCCCGACGTGATCATGGTCGGCGAGATCCGCGACGAGGAGACGGCCGAGACCGCCATAGAGGCGGCCATGACGGGTCACCTGGTCTTTTCCACGGTCCATACCAACGACGCCCCTTCGGCTATCGGCCGTTTGGTGGAAATGGGGATGCCCGCCTACCTGGTCGCCAGCACGATCAAGGCGATCTTGGGCCAAAGGCTCAGCCGCCGCCTGTGCGCCGGCTGCAATATCTCCCATGAGCCCACATCCGGGGAGATCGAGGTGTTCAAAACGAATGGCGTGGATCTGCCGAAGGACGCGAAGCTGTGCGAGAAGGGAGCGGGCTGCCCAAGATGCGCGGGCAACGGATTTAAGGGCCGAATGGGCCAGCACGAGCTGATGGTGATGAGCGACCGGCTGCGCGCGACCTGCATCAACAGCGTCTCCGCGGACGTCCTGCGCAAGGTGGCCTTGGAGGAGGGGATGCGCCTGCTGATCCAGGACGGCCTGGAAAAGGCCAAAACGGGCATCACGACGGTGCGGGAGGTGCTCGGCGGCGGCGAGAGCGAGGCGAAATAGGGCCGGCTCCGGCAGGGCCTGAGGGGGCCTTGACAGGAAGGGCCGGATGGCGTAGAATATTAATGACTGACCGGTCAGTCATTAACCTCATGGCGCGCCCCCGCACCGAAAGCGCAGAAGCCCGCCGCCGCCGCATTCTCAACGCGGCCCGCGCCCTCCTCATCCGCAAGGACTACGAGGACGTGGTCCTCGACGACGTGGCCCGGCGGGCCGATGTCGCCAAGGGGACCCTCTACCTCTATTTCAGGTCCAAGGAGGATCTCATCTCAGAGGTGCTCTGCGACATGGTCGGCGAGCTCGAGGCCCAACTGCGCCGGGCTGGCGAGAGCGACCCGCTCAAGGAGCTGCGCACGATCGCCCGCCTCCACCTCGAATTCTTGGACGAGAACCACGACTTCATGACCCAGGTCCTCCGCCAGGACCCCGTCCTCACCCGCACCCGCGCGGCCCCTGGCGCTACTGGAAGCCAGGGACCGCGCGGTAAAGCCGTGCTCCTTAGCCGCGCGGCCCTGCCCCTGCAGGCGAGCTTCCACAAACACCTGAATCTGCTCTCTCGCCGCATCCGCAGGGCCGTCAAAGCCGGCCTGCTCCGCCCTCACGACCCGCGCCTGGGCGCGCTCCACTTCATGTCCATCATCCGGATGCAGCTGGTCTGGAAGGTCCACTCCGGGTCCAAGCGGCCGCTGCGGGAGAAGGCCGACGAAGTCCTGGGCCTCTTTCTGCGAGGCGTGGGCGCATGACCCTTGTCCTGCTCCTCAGCTTCCTCCTTCCCTTGGCCGCAGGAGCGCAGGAACCGCTGACCCTGACCCTGGATGCGGCCGTGGAGCTGGGGCTCAAGCAGAACCTCGACGTGGCCCTGGCGGAGGAGCGGCTGAACATCCTGCAGAGCTATTACCGGCAGGCCATCGCGGCCGCCATCCCGGACATCAGCGTGACAGGAGCCTACACCCGCAATTTCGAGAAGCCCTCCTTCTTTCTGATGGGGACCAAGCTGCAGGCGGGCTCGCTCAACTCCATGCGCGCCGCGGCGGCCCTCGAGCAGGTGGTCTACTCAGGCGGGATCGTCTCCTCGGGCATCCGGGCCACCAAGACCGGCATCGCCGCTGGCGAACAGGACCTGCGCGGCGCCAAGGCCGAGGTGACCCTGGCGGTCAAGAGGCTCTTCTACGCGGTCTTCCTCGCAAGCGAGACGGCCGGCATCCAGGCCGACACCCTTGCCTCGGCCGAGGACCACCTCAAGACCATCGAGGAGCGCTACCGCCAGGGCCTCGACAGCGACCTCATCGTGCTTCGCCAGCGCGTCGAGGTCTCCAACAACCGCCCGCTCCTCATCACGGCGCGCAACCAGCATGAATTGACGTCGATCCTCTTGAAAGACACCCTGGGCCTGGACGTGGATGCTTCCATCCGGCTGGTCGGAAGTCTCGCCCCCCCCGGAGGCCCTCTCCCCCCCTACGACGAGCTCCAGAAAAGGGCCCTGGACCGCAGCCCCGATTATCAGGCCTCCATCCAGCACATCAAGCAGACGGAAGCCATGATCCGGGTGGCCAAGGGGCTCAACAGCCCCCAGCTCTCGATCTACGCAGACTACCAATGGTACGCTGAGTCGAATGATCTGGGGCCGAACTCCAAGGAGCGGGCCACGAGCTCGGCCGGAGGCCTGCGCCTGCGCTACCCCCTGTTCACAGGCGGAGACCTGCAGGAGCGGGTCCTCCAGGCGCGCATCGCCCACCAGCAGGCCTTGACCCTCTCGGATAAGACCCAGAGAGCGATCCGAGTCGAGGTCAAGCGCGCCTGGCTTTCCGCCCAGGAAGCCGCCGAGCGGGTGCAAAGCCAGGAATCCGCGGTCGCGCAGGCCCGCCGTGCGCTCGAATCCACCGAGAACCGTTATAAGGAAGGGCAATCGAGCCAGCTGGAATTGACCGACGCGACGCTCGCCTTGCTGAAGACGCGCCTGCTCTACGCCCAGGCCCTGCACGATTACCGCGTGCAGCTCGCGGCCCTGGAGCGGGCCGTCGGCTCGCCTATCGAGGAGGCCTCACGATGATACGCGCACGAATCCTTTTCTCCATCATCCTCGTCTTCCTCGCCGCCTCCTGCCGCCGCGAGGCCGCGGAGCAGTCCCGGCTGGACGCCTTCCCGGTGCGGATATCGGAGGCCGGGCGCCGCGACATCGAGGAAACGATCGTCCTCGTGGGCTCCATCAAGGCCAAGGACGAGGCCGCCCTCTTCTCCCGGGCGCCGGGCAAGCTCCTGAAGAACCTCCTCAAGGAAGGGGATCCCGTCAAGAAAGGGCAGGCCGTGGTCCAAGTCGAGCGCGACGAGGTGGGGGTGCGCTTCGAGCCGGCGCCCGTCCCCTCCACCCTCGACGGCGTGGTGGCGAGGACATACTTAGACGAGGGCGAGAACGTCACGCTCCAGACCCCCGTAGCCCTGGTCGTCAACCCAACGGAGCTCCTCGCGCGCGCGGAGGTGCCGGAGCGCTTCGCGGGGCGCGTGCGCCTGGGGCTGGACGCCCGGATCAGCGTGGACGCCTACCCCAACCGCCGGTTTCGCGCCGCGGTCGCGCGCGTGAGCCCCGTGGTGGACCCCGCGACGCGCACCACCCTCATCGAGGCGCGCATCTCGGACGCCGGAAACCTGCTCCGGCCCGGGATGTTCGGAGAGCTCACCGTGGTCATCGGCCGCTCGGCCAACGCCCTCGCGGTCCCGATTGACGCCCTGGCGGAAGGGAGCGGCGCTGCCGTCCCCGTCGGGAGCGGAAACACGCCGCCCTCCGGGGACGGCGCTTCCAGGATCGCGACCGTCTTCGTCGCGCTTGAGGGCAAAGCCCGCAAGCGCGAGGTGGAACTCGGCGCAAGGGACGAGCGCTTCGCCGAGGTAAAGCGCGGGCTCTCTCCGGGAGAGAAGGTCGTGACCTTCGGCCTCTTCGGCCTCAAGGACGGCAACGCGGTGGAGATCCTTCCTCCGGAATGAGATGAAGATCTCCGACGCCTGCATCCGCCGGCCCGTCTTCACCGTCATGATGGTGGCGGCGCTGATCGTCCTGGGCCTCTTCTCCTACGCGCGCCTGGGCGTGGACGCCTTCCCCAACGTGGATTTCCCCATCGCCATCGTGACGACTTCCCTGCCCGGCGCGAGCCCGGAGGAGGTGGAGACTTCGCTCACAAAGCCCATCGAGGAGGCGGTCAACACCATCTCCGGCATCGACGAGCTGCGCTCGATCAGCTACGAGGGATTGAGCCAGGTCGTCATCGTCTTCGTCCTGGAGAAGAACCCGGACGTGGCGGCCCAGGAGGTCCGCGACGCGGTGGGCCGGGTCCAGAGGGATTTCCCGGACGGGACCCAGGCCCCGGCGATCGAAAAGCTCAACCCCAGCGCCATGCCGGTCATGTCCATAGCGGTGACCGGGGAGATGCCCCTGCGCGAGCTGACGCAGATCGCGAAGAAGCGCATCAAGGAGCACATCGAGAACGTCAAGGGCGTCGGCCGCATCACCCTGGTCGGCGGCCGGGAGCGCGAGATCCACGCCGTGATCAACCCCTTGAAGCTCGCGGCTTACGGCCTGGACATCAAGCGCGTCAAGGACGCGCTCAAGCAGCAGAACGTGGAGATCCCCGGCGGACGGGTGGACCAGGAGAGGAGGGAGCTTGTCCTGCGGACCATGGGCCGCATCGAGAAGCCGGAGGATTTCGGCAAGATCATCGTGGCCAATGTCCGCGGGGTGCCGGTCCGCATCCGCGACGTCGGCCGCGTGGAGGACGCCTCCCAGGAGGCGCGCAGCCTCGCGCGCCTGGACGGCAGGGAGGCGGTGTCGCTCATCGTGGAGAAGCAGGCCGGCACGAACACGGTGGAGACCATCCGCGCGGTCAAGGAGCGGCTCGACGAGATCCGGCCGCTCCTGCCCCGCGGGGTCTTGACCGAGGTCATCCGGGACCAGTCCGGCTTCATCATCGAATCCGTGCGGACCGTGGAGGAGCACCTGATCCTGGGCGCAATCCTCGCCAGCATCGCGGTCCTCGTGTTTATCGGCAGCGTGCGGAGCACTCTGATCGCCGCCACGGCGATCCCCACCTCCATCATCGCCACCTTTACCCTCATGGACAGGGCCGGCTTCACGCTCAACATGATGACCCTCCTGGCCCTGGCCCTGGCCGTGGGCGTGGTCATAGACGACGCCATAGTGATCCTTGAGAACATCTTCCGCCATATGGAGGAGAAGGGCATCCCGGCCATGCAGGCGGCCTCGGAGGGGGTCAAGGAGATCGGCCAGGCGGTCATGGCCACGACGCTTTCGCTGCTCATCATCTTCCTGCCGCTGGCCTATATGGGCGGCATGATCGGCAAGTTCATGCGCAGCTACGGCCTGACCATCGCTTTCGCCATCGCGGTCTCCCTCTTCGTGGCCTTAACGCTCACCCCCATGCTCTGCTCCCGGTTCCTCAGGGTGAAGCACGGCCCCAAGGGGCCTTTCGAGCGATGGGTGGACGCCCTCAACGATTTCCTGAGGGAGCGCTACGGCCGCATGGTCGTCTGGTCCCTCCATCACCGCTGGATCGTCGTGGCCATCGCGGCCGCCATCGTGCTCTCAACCCCCGTATTCCTCAAGCGGGTGGGCAAGGACTTCCTTCCCCCCGACGATTCCGGCGAGTTCGAGATCCGGTTCAAGGCCCCGGAGGGCACCTCGCTTAAAGGCACGGACGCGATACTCCGTCAGATCGAGGCCGAGGTCCGCCGCCTGCCCGGCGTGAGGAGCCTCATGGCCAGCGTCGGAGAAGGCGAGGGCTCCAACGTCAACGACGCAACCCTCTACGTGCGCTTGAAGCCCTGGCGGGAGCTCAAGCGCGGCCAGTTCGAGGTCATGGCCATGGCCCGGAGAGCCCTCGCCAAGTACGATGCCCTTCGCCTGAGCGTGGCTCCCGTCGCCCACATCTCAGGCAGCGCGTTCCGGAACGCGGACCTCAACTACTACCTCATGGGGCCGGACTTAGACGGGCTCCGGAAGTACTCGGACGCGATCGTGAAAGGCCTCCGGGCCGTGCCGGGGATCGTGGACGTGGACACGAGCCTGGTCTTCGCCAAGCCCGAGATGAAGGTGCGCATCGACCGGGATCGGGCCCAGGAGCTGGGCGTCAAGATCGAGGACATCGCCAACAGCCTCCGCTCCATGGTCAGCGGCGAGGAGGACATCACCAAATACAAGGAGGGAGACGAGCTCTACGAGGTACGCCTGCGCGTGGACAGGCAATTCCGCGACCGAGCCGAGGTCCTCGGCGCGCTCCTCCTGCCGTCCTCGAAGGTCGGCCTGGTCCGCCTCGACAACGTCTCGACCCTGGTGGAGGAGAAAGGCCCCTCGCAGATCGACCGCATCAGCCGCCAGAGGCAGGTCGGCATCTTCGCCAACATGCAGGGGACCGCCCTCAACATCGCCATAGAGAAGGCGGAGGAGATCGCCAAGGCCCTGGGCATGCCGCCCGGCTACAGGACCGGGCTCCAAGGCAAGGCCAAGGAGTTGGGCCGGATGCTCAAGAACTTCGCGATCGCCTTCCTGCTGGCCTTCATCTTCATGTACATGATCCTGGCCTCTCAGTTCGAGCACTTCCTCCACCCCGTCACCATCATGCTGTCCCTGCCGCTCGCCATCCCCTTCGCCATCTTCTCCCTGCTCACCTTAGGACAGCACTTGACGATCTTCTCCATCATGGGCGTGTTCATGCTCTTCGGCATCGTCAAGAAGAACGCCATCCTGCAGGTGGACTACACGAACACCCTCATCGCCCGGGGAATCGAGCGGGATGAGGCCATCGTGCAAGCGAACAAGACCCGCCTGCGGCCCATCCTCATGACCACGACCGTGCTCGTAGCCGCCATGCTCCCGGTCGCCTTCGGACGGGGCCCCGGCGCGGCCAACCGCGCGACCATGGCCGTCGTCATCGTGGGCGGGCAGAGCCTTTGCCTGCTGATCACGCTCCTGATCACGCCGGTGGCCTACTCGCTCTTCGACGACGCGGGGAAGTGGGTCAAGGCGCGGCTGAAGTAGCTACAGCGATCCCTGCTGGACCAGCTGCACCAGAACGTTCCACAAGCCCGCGGCGGAGGCGGCGTTGAGAGATGAAGGGGTAGAATGTGGAACCTTTGCAAAAATTGGCCACGCCTCGGATTTTTTGCTTCCACTTTGAGAGATGAAGGGGTAGAATGTGGAACATCAACGGGATCCCGTCCATCATGGACATCAAAACCTTCCACTTTGAGAGATGAAGGGGTAGAATGTGGAACG
>JACRDO010000115.1 GCA_016212885.1 Elusimicrobiota bacterium
CCCGGCCCCATGACGACCCCCCAAAAAAGCGGCCGATTGTAGTCCGGATAAACTGGTTTCGTCGCAGGCTTATCGGCGGAGTTGATAGATGCCTCGCCACCATAGGGCGGCTGGCGGCCGCGCTGAGGCTGTCCTTGGCCGACCTCTTCCGCGGCGCGCGGCGAGTGGCTCATCCCGATCGACGCGGACATCACCTTCCACCCGCGCCACATCCGCGCCCTGCGCCATCCCTCGCCCGCCCAGAAGAGCCCCGCGGCCTGGACTCGTGGAAGCGCTTCCTGAAGTCCTTTCAGCCCGCCGAACCCCTTTAATCGTTATAAAATCGTAACAATCTTCGTCTATCTTAATAGGCGTCAGGGCCGAGCTGACCTGTCGCAGCGGCAGGCGGCTCATTTTTCACATATTGCAGGAGACCCAAATGGATCCAGAACTCGACCCCACGACCGTCAACGATGTGGAGACCGCGCGCCTCGCCCTGCGCTGGGCCTTGGAGAAGATCCACGCCCTGCAGGACGAAGTCAACAAGGCGCAGGCCACCTCGCAGGACGCGGTGGAGAAGCTCCGCCTGGCCGCCGAGCAGCTGTCCCACAAGGACGCCGCCATCCTCCGCTGGCAGAACACCATCAAGGTCTGGGAAGCCAACTGGAAGGACCAGCAGCGGATGGAGGAGGAGATCCGCGAGCGCCTCAAGAAGGAGATCGTCCGCGAGGAGGACGCAGCGGCGAAGGAGGCCCGCCGCCAGCTCGAACTCCAGATCGAGGCGCTGAAGAAGGATATCCAGGAGGGTGAGGCCGCGGCCGGGAACATGCGCCGCGAGCAGATCGACGCGGTCAAAGCAGCTGTCATCGAGAAGGAGAAGGAGACGCAGGCGCTCCTGGCCCACCAGCAGAAGGCCTTCGAAGAGACGCGGCAGTCGCTCATCGAGCGCCTGAACATCCAGGGAGAGGTCATCCGGGCCAAGGAGAAGGACATCGAGGAGCAGCAGCGGCTCATCGACGACAAGATCCGCTCCAAGGAAGCCGAGTTCCGCCGGAGATTCCAGCAGTTCGAGGAGGACCTCGCCCACCGCAACCAGGAGACGATCGCCCGCGAGGAGATGAACCTCGCAGGCCGCTTCGACGCGAAGCTCGCCCAGCAGGAAGCCTACCTGCGCCAGAAGGAAGCCCAGGTGGAGGAGCACCGCAAGCGCCTGGAGGCCGAGCACATGCGGCGCTTGGAGGAGCTCGAAGCCGCCTACCAAGGCAAGGCCGCCCAGCTCGATGAGCACCGCAAGAGGCATGAAGCCGAGCATGAGAAGAGGATGGAGGAACTGGGCTCCTCCTACCAGCATAAGTCTGAAAAGGAGTGGGGCCGCCTGCAGGACCGCCTGGACGCCGAGCGCAAGCTTCTCGAGGAGCACTACCGGGAGAAGGAAGCGCGCCTGGACGAGGACATCCTCCGGCGCAACCAGGAGATCCAGCTCCACTACCAGAAGACCGAAGAGGCCTTGATCGCGAAGTACCAGGTCATCCAAAGCCAGCTCATCGCGAAGGAAAGGGAGCTCTGGAAAGCCCATCAGAAGCACCTCGACGAGACTCTCGCCAAGAACCGCGCGGAGCTCTGCGCCCAGCAGGAAGAGCTGAGGCAGGCCTTCGAGAGCAAGGAGGCCCAGCTCTTCGAGAAGCAGAAGGCGCTCGAAGAGGAGTGCGAGCGCAAAGAAAGCGAGCTCTTCGCCAAAGACCAGAAGCTGAGCGGGGAGCACCGCCTGCGGGAGGAGGCGCTCACGCGCCGCTTCCAGGAGGAGCAGGCCTCCGCCGCGGAGAAGGCGCAGGCCGAGTGGGAGGGCCAGAGGCAGAAGCTTTCCGAGACCCTCAAGGCCCAGCGCGAGCAGCTCGATGCCGAGCGCCGCGAGCTGGAGGCCCTCAAGCAGCGCGGGGAGATCGAGCTCTTCGAGCGGGCCCGCCGGCTCGAAAGCGAGCGCGCGAAAGTCAAGGCCGAGTCCGAGGAATCCCTGCGGGCGAAGGTCCAGGAACTGGAATCCCGCGCGGCCGCGAGGGAGGCCGAGCTGCAGGAGCGCACGCGGGAGCTCGAGATCGAGAAGAACAGGCTCGAGATCGAATCCAGCGAGGCCTTGAAGGCGAAGACCCAGGAGCTGGAATCCCGCGCAGCCGCCCAGGAGGCCGAGCTGCGGGAGCGTTCCGCCGCGCAGGAGGTTGAGCTGCGGGAGCGTTCTCGCCGGCTCGAGGAGAACGCGGTCGCTCATTGGGCGCAGAGGGAGAAAGAACTGCAGGACGCCCACGCCCGCGCCCTGGAAGAGGCGCGCGCGAAGTTCGCTTCCGATCTGGCGGCCGAACGGCAGGCCTTGGATGCCGCCTACGCCAAGCGCCACGAAGAGGTCTCCCAGGCCAGCCTGGCCAAGGAAACGGAGCTCCGGCGCCGGATGCAGGCCGAGCAGACGAAATGGCTCCGTGAGCAGGAGGCCGCCTTCGAGGCCCTGCGCAAGGATCTACTCGAGAAGAACCTCAAGGAAGCGGCGGACCTCCGCTCGCAGCACGAGAGCAAGCTCCAGGCGCTGGAGTCCGAGAACCGCGCGCGCCTGCTCGAGGAGCAGAAGGCCCTCAACGCGCGCCACCGCGAGCTCGAGAAGGAGCTCGAGGAGCGCTATCAGGCGATGCGGACGCGGCTCCAGACCGAGGCCGCGCGCAAAGAAGAGGAAGCCGAGGTCCAGAGGGCGCAGGCTTTCGCCGCGGAGCGCGAGAAGATCAAGACCGAGAAAGCCGAGCTCGAATCGGCCGCCAAGCAGCTCAAGGGCTCGCTCGAGTCCGCCTATACCGAGAAAGAGCGGAACCTGCGCGAGGAATTCTTCGCCCGGGAAGCCGCCCTGAAGGCGGCCGCCTCACGGCAGGAGGAGCAGTATCGGAAAGCCTACGAGGAAGCCATGGCCCGGGAGAAGGCCGCGCTCGAGACCCGGCACGCCGTCCTGGAGAAACAGCTCCGGGAATTCTTCGAGGCCAAAGAGCAGGAAGCCCAGCAGACGTGGGCGCGCCGGGAGGCCGAGTGGCTGAGCCAGCGCGAGAAGGCCCTCAACGAAGAGCGCGAACGCCTCGCCCAGTCCTTCCGCCAGAAGGAGGCCATCCTCGAGAACCTGCGCAAAGGCCTGGAGGACAAATACCACGCCCGCGTGCGCGACCTGGAGGCCGAACTGCGGGCGAAGAGCGAGCGGTTCGAAGACGAGATCCGCCGCCAGAAGGAGGAGAGCGAGGCGCTGAAGGCGACCCTGCAGCTGGAAATCCGCAGCCGCGAGGCCCAACTCCAGGACGCCTTCCGGCAGAAAGAGGCCCAGCTCAAGGGCGTCCTCGAGACCAAGGCGAACGACCTCGCCCGCCTGGAGGCCGAGCTTCACGCCAAATGGGTCGCCCGCGAGGCCGAGCTGATGCAGAAGCTGAGCGACGACAAGACCCAGTGGCTGAAGGGCCAGCGCGACCTGCTCGATAAGGAGCGGCAGGAGTGGGAGGGCTCCAAGGAGCGCGAATGGCAGGCCCGGCGCAAGGAGCTCGAGCTCCTCTACCAGCAGAAGGAGAACATGCTCGATGAGGCTGTCCGGGCTCGGTCTAAGGAAGTCGAGGGCCTGCTGGTGCAGAAGGAGAAGGACCTCATCCTGAACTACGAAGACCAGCTCTTCAAGGCGCGCACCGAGCTCAACGGAGCCTACCGCGCCCGCGAAGAGGCGCTGCAGATGAAGGCCCTCGAGCTGGAGAAGAAGCTCACCGCGGACTGGGTCTCGAAAGAGAACGCCTGGCACATGCAGAAGGGCGAGCTCGTCGAGCGCGAGATCGCCTCCCTGCGCGAGGAGTTCAAGGCGAAAGAGGCCGAAATGACCCGGCGCCTGGAGGAGATGGAGCGCCAGCACGCCTTGAGGCGCCAGGCCCTCGAGGAGCAGTACGACCGCAGGCGCAAGGAGCTCGAGGCCGCGATCTCAGGGGAGCGCGACTCCGCGCGCGACGCCAACGAACGCCGCGCGGCCGAGATCGAGGAAGCCAATAGCGCGAAGATGGCCGAGCTCGAGCGCGAGAAGGCGCGGGCGGGCGCCTATGCGCAGAAGCGCGAGGAGGAGCTGCTCGCCCAGTTCCAGCGGCGCGAGACGGAGCAGCGCAAGGCCTGGGAGATGAAGCAGCTCGAGTTCGCGGCCCAGTACGAGGAGAAGCTGCGCAGGCTCTCGGAGGAGCGCACGGAGCTGCAGCGGGACTACGAGCGGCGCATCAAGGAGCTCGAGCTGCGCCAGGCGAAGGACCGCCCGCATACGAAAGACTAGCCTGGAAAGTTCAGTCAGCGGCACCCTCCGACGGAATCGGCCTGAACTGTTTTTTCCAGATTCTTGGCCTTGATGATGCCCCTTTAAAGGGTCGCTACCTGGCCAAACCCGGTACTGACCTATAAAAGGGTCATTACTTTCAGCGTGGAAGTACGGACTCGCTAAAGGGACAATTGAACGATCCCGGCCAGCGCCCGGCTCTTTCAACGCTTCCGGCGCGTTTGACTGCCCCCTCCGAAATTGGGAAAATTGCCGTCGGGATGCCGCCAGCGCCGAACGCGAAGGCCTACATCGAAAGCGACACCCTCCTGCGTTCCTGCCGCGCAACCGCGGGCCGTCCCGAACATCCGAACGCCGTAGTTCGTCCCGAACTTCCAAACGGCGTAGTTTCGGGACGTACCAAACCAACAGGCTCTGGATGTTTGGTACGGGACGTATTGAACCTACGACGTATGGAAGGTTCAATGCGTCCCGGACCCCTCAGTTCCCTCAAGGAGGACTCCCTTGCCGCCAGCTGACGCGACCACAGACAAGCCCGCCGTCAAATCCGGCCTCGCGGCGTTCGAGGAGTTCCACGCCCTGCCTATCAGCGAGAAGATCGCCCTGCTCTCCCGCGGCAGGGAGCTCTACCACTGCCTCTTCGCCGAGCAGTTCGACCGCCCCCTCCTCGACCGCCTGGGGCGCCTCTGCGACCATCTCCGCGTTCTGACGAAGACCAAGGAGGGCGACGATTTCGTCGCCACCGTGCTCTCGCACCGGCGGGCGATGCTCTACTTCTCCCAGCCCTCCACCCGGACGTTCCTCTCCTTCCAGAACGCCTGCCACATCCTCGGCATGAAAACCTGCGAGATCCGCGACCCGAGGACATCTTCGGAGATGAAGGGGGAATCCTTCGAGGATTCGATCCGCACCTTCGCGAGCTACACGGACATCATCATCATCCGGCACTTCGAGAACAACTTCGCCGAGCACGCCGCGCGCGTCCTGCACGGCACCCCCAGGGTCGTCCCGATCGTCAACGCCGGGGCGGGCACGTTCCAGCATCCCACGCAGGCCCTGCTCGACGTCTACACGATGAACCGCTGCCTGGAAGGCGGCATCGAGGGCACGACCCTGATGCTCGTCGGAGACCTCAAGCGCGGGAGGACCGTCCGCTCGCTGGCCCTCATGATGCGCCACTACCGCGACGTTCGCATCCTCCTCGTCTCCCCCCCGGAGTTCCGCATGCGGCCCGACATCCTCGACGCCCTCCGGGCGGCCGGGGTCTTCTACGAGGAGACCTCCGACTTCGCCGGCGCCCTGAGCGAGGCCGACACCGTCTACATGACCCGCGTGCAGGACGAGCACGACGCGGCCGGGGAATCGCGCGCCGTCAACGTCGCCGGCTTCGTCCTGCGCCCGGAGCACCTGCGCAGGATCAAGCCCAAGGCGATCATCCTCCACCCGCTGCCCCGCCGCGGCGAGATCGACCCGGCCGTGGACTTAGACCCCCGGGCCGCCTACTGGCGCCAGGAGCGCAACGGGCTCTGGACGCGCGCGGCGCTGATCGCGATGATCTTCGGCGCCGAGAAGGCCCTGCTCGCCAGGATCACGTGAAGGGGATCCTCGCGGCGGCCGCAGTTCGCTCTCCTCTCGGCCGCCCTCGCAGGCGATCCTGGACGCCGAAGAGTGCGGCCGCGGCCCTGCTTTGCGTCTTCCTTGGGGCGGGGCAGGCTGATGCCCTCCGCTCGCTGAAGCTTCCCGCCCCGGAATTCCCGAAGGGGGCGGCGTGGATGAACTCCCAGCCTTTCTCCATCGAGCGCTTGAAAGGCCGGCGCGTGGTTCTGGTCAGCTTCATCAACCCGAACGCCGTGGCCTCCATCCGCGTCCTGGGCGCCCTCTCGCGCTGGTGGGAGGAATACGCTCTCGACGGGCTCATGGTCATCGGGGTGCACAGCCCGGACTACGACTTCGACCGCGACCCGGCCCACCTGCGCAAGGCCATCCAGCGCTTCGGCCTGAAGTTCCCAGTGATCGTCGACAGCCAGCGCGAGCTCTGGAAGGCCTACTCGAACGAGGGCTGGCCGGCTCACTACCTCATCGATCCGGATGGCCGCATCATCTTCGAGCGGCTGGGCGAGGCCGGCGCCGACGAGGTCGAGCGCGAGATCCTCGACGCGCTGGAGAGGTTCAACGGCTTCCGCCGGGCTCAGCCGCCGCCGCAGGCCCAGCCCGGGGAGGACTGCGGGCTGGCCACGCAGCCGATCTACCTCGGCTCCCGCCGAGGAGGCAAGGTGATCCAGCTCAGCCGTCTCAAAGTCGAAACGGTGGGGGAATCCCGGGACCGCGAGGTCGCCGCGGCCGGGCCCTGGGTGATGGAGCCAGACCTCATGCGCGCCACCGCCACGACCGGCGAGTCCGGGGCGAAGATGCGGCTCATCTACCGGGGCGCCGAGGCCCTCGGGATCTTCTCCCGCATGGGCAACCGGCTCTCGCGCATCTACCTCAAGCAGGACACCCTGTGGCTGCACAGCGGCAACGCCGGCGCCGACGTGCGCTGGGACGCGGCCCAGCACAGCTACATCCAGCTCGCGGAGCCGCGGCTCTACTACCTGAGCAAGAACAAGAGCGGCGGCATGCACGATCTCGTCCTCATCCCGGACGATCCGGGAACAGCGTTCCACGGCTTCGAGTTCTCGAACTTCTGCCTGAACAACTACCCGCACAACTGAAATGGACCTGCGGATCGCCTCAGTCCGTGTCCGCCCCTTGGATGCTCCCCTGCGCGCTCCTTTCGAGATCGCGGGCGGCGCCTTGGAGCGCGTGCGGAACATCCTCGTCTGCGTCCGCTTGAGCGACGGAACCATCGGCTGGGGCGAAGGCGCTCCCTTCAAGGCTTATGACGGCGAGACCCAGGCGCAGGCCCTGCGGGCCGCGGCCAATGCGGCCGGCTGGCTGGCGGGCTTCCCAGCCTGCCGGCATCGCCTGCTCGCCGAGGAGCTCGCTTCCCGCGTGCCCTGCGCGAGCGCGCGGGCGGGCATCGAGATGGCCGGGCTCGACGCCTGGGCCATGAGCCGCGGCGTTCCGCTATGGTCCTATTTCGGAGGGTCCGGGACCCGCACGAGCACCGACATCACCGTCCCCATCGCCTCTGCCGAGACCGCGGCCCGGCTGGGGCGGGCCATCCGCCGCTTCGGGGTCCGCTCGCTCAAGGTCAAGGTCGGCCGAGACGCCGAATCCGACGCCGAGCGGGTCGTTGCCGCGGCGGCCTCCGCAAGGCCCAAGACCCTCATCTTGGACGGGAACGCGGGCTATTGCGCGGGCGAGGCCCTGAAGCTGCTGCGCCTTCTGGCCCGCCGCGGCATCCGGCCGGACCTCTTTGAGCAGCCCGCGGGCAAAGACGACCTGGACGGCTCCGCGGAAGTCGCCCGCAAGGGCGGGGTTCTTGTGGCAGCTGACGAAGGGGCGGCCTGCGCCGCGGACGTCCTGCGCTTGGCCAAGGCCAGAGCCGCGCAGGTCGTGAACATCAAGTTCATGAAATGCGGGATTCGCGGCGCCTTGGAGACGGCCCGAGCCGCCCGCTCGGCCGGGCTGGGCCTGATGATCGGCGGGAACGTCGAGTCCCGCCTGGCGATGGTTTGCGCGGCCCACTTCGCGGCCGGCTTCGGAGGCTTCAGCTTCGTGGACCTGGACACCCCGCTCCTTTTCGCGAAGGACCCCATGCGCGGCGTCAGGCTCCGGCGCGGCGGGATCTACGATCTTTCCCGCGTGCGCGCCGGCATCGGCGTGTCTCCCCGCCACCTTCGCGAAAGGAAAGACAGCGCGCTTCGGGGACGGCCCCAACATCAAAAATGCGTTGGTTGGGGCCGTCCCGAACCAACGCCGTATGGATGTTCAGGACGGCGCTTCCCAGAGCGCGGCCGCTTCTCGTGATGAAGGACATCAAGCGCCCCCTTTTCGCGGTCCTGGCTCTGCTGGCCGCGGGCCTGCTCGCGCTGGCCTTGACTTCCCGGGGGCCGGGCCTCGCTGTCGGCTCCCCCGCTCCGGATTTCGTCCTGCCCGGGACCCACGGCCGTTCCGTAAGCCTCGGCGACTACCGCGGCCGGGTCGTCCTGCTGGACTTCTGGGCCACGTGGTGCGATACCTGCCAGGTCGAGCTGCCCGATCTCATCGCCCTTTACCGAAAACAGCGCCGGAAGCCCTTCGAGATACTGGCCGTCTCGGTCGATGAGGCCGGAATCGAGGACGTGGCCGCGTTCGCCACAGCGGCAGGGCTGCCTTATCCTGTGCTCATGGCGGATTATCCCACGGCGCAGAGCTACAACGTCTCCGGCATCCCGCTGAAGCTCCTGATCGACCAGAATGGTATCATCTACAAGAAATACACTGGGGAGGCTGATCCGGCCGAGCTCGAAGCCGATATAGAAACGCTTCTAAAGAGAAGCCCCGGAGGGACATCTTGAACATGGACTCTAAGACCGCGCGCATCGCCGCCGCTGTCCTGGCTGCGCTTCTGCCGGCTCTTTCGCACGCCGCCTCGGCCCCCTCCGTGATAGAATCGACAGCGCCCTCCGCGGCCGCTCCCGCAAAGAGCTTCGACCGGGAAGGCTTCTACAAGCACATCCGGAAGGTCTACGGGGTCCCGCCCAACATGCGCCTCTCGCTGGGAGAGCTTAAAGCCTCGGCGGTCCCCGGCCTGCTGGCGGGCCGGCTCGAGTTCGGCGAAGGCGCGCAGGCCCAGGCTCAGCCGGTCCAGATCACCCAGGACGGCCGCCACTACATCCTCGGCGCGCCCTTCAAGCTCGGGCCCTCGAAAGTCCCCGGCTTCCGCTCTCCCATGCCGGAAAGGGAGGGCTTCGAAGCCCCGGCGCTCCAGGTCACAAAGGACGGCCGCTTCCTCCTGCCGGGCCAGTTCCAGGACCTGAGCGTGGACCCCGACGCGGCCAACCGGGCCAAGATCCAGCTCAAGGGCGCGGTCGGCTGGGGCCCGGCCGACGCCAAGGTCGTCATCGTCGAGTACTCCGATTTCCAGTGCCCGCACTGCAAGAAGGCCTTTGAGGCCATCGAGAACGACCTCTTGCCCAAATACCCCGGCAAGCTGCGCCTCATCTTCAAGGACTACCCCCTGACGAACATCCATCCCTGGGCCTTCGACGCCGCCATCGCCGCGGCGTGCGCCCGCAGCCATGGGGCCGAGGTCGCCCGCAAGCTGCACGCCTCGATGTTCGCCGAGCAAGCCTCGCTCAAGAAGGAGGAGTTCCGGGCCAAGGTCCTGGAGTTCGCGAAAGGCGCCGGCGCGGATCCGGCCGCTTTCGAGCGCTGCTTCGACAAGCAGGAATCGAAAACCGCCGTAGAGGCCGACATGGCCGAGGCGACCCTACTGGGCGTGGGAGGCACGCCCTCGATCTACGTCAACGGCCGCCGCGCGCCCAACTACAACATCGAGACGCTCAAGCCGATCGTCGACGAGATGCTGGCCGAGCCGGCGGGGAAATAGGGCCCCAGCCCAGCGGTGAGCGAAAGAGCCCGGCACGCAGTCTGCATCCTGTCCGCGGCAGCCGCCTGCGCGCAATGGCCTTTGATCCACTGGTCTGGGCTGGCGGCTTCGCCTCCATGGATCGCCGCGTTCTCCGGCCTCGCGATCCTGGGAGCGGCGTTCCTGCTCTCCTGGTCCGCCGAAGCAGCGGAGATGGACCTCCCGCAAGGCCTTTCAGTCGCGATCCTGGCCCTCATCGCGGTCCTGCCGGAATACGCCGTGGACATGTACTTCGCCTGGACAGCCGGCAAGGACCCCTCCTACACGGCTTTCGCCGCGGCCAACATGACCGGCTCGAACCGGCTCCTGATCGGCCTCGGCTGGGCCGCGGTCATGGTCGCCTACTGGATGCGCGGCGCCGGCCGGGAGATCCATCTCGATCGCGGGGTTTCGCCGGAGCTCTTCACCATGGGGGTCGCCACGGTCTATGCCTTCGCGCTCCCGCTCAAATCCACGCTGTCCTTGATCGACTTCGCCTTCTTCATCGCCCTGTTCGGGGTTTATGCCTGGCGCACCGCCTCTGCGGAAGTCCGCGCTCCGGAGCTCGAGGGGCCCGCCGAGACCATCGGCTCCCTGCCGACGCGCCTGCGCCGCCTCGTTGTCGCTGGGCTGTTCCTCTACTCGGCGCTGGCCATCTACGTGGCGGCAAAACCCTTCGCCGAGGGCCTGATCGCGACAGGGAAGCTCCTGAAGATCGATGAATTCCTGCTGGTGCAGTGGATCGCCCCCCTCGCCTCGGAAGCCCCGGAGTTCATCGTGGCGATCCTCTTCGCGCTCAGGGGCAAGGGCAATGTCGGCCTTAGGGTCCTCCTCGCCTCGAAAGTCAACCAGTGGACACTGATCGTGGGCATGCTCCCGGCCGCCTTCGCGATGTCCGCGGGAAGCCCGGCTCCGATGCCTCTGGACGCGCGGCAGGCCGCCGAGATCCTCCTGACCGCGGCGCAGTCGGCCTTCGCTCTCGCGGTCCTCCTCAATTTCCGATTCTCGCTGAAGGAGGCCTTCCTGCTGGCGGCGCTCTTCATCACCCAGCCCTTCTTCACCTCCCTGCACGCCCGCCACGTCTACACCGGGATCTACCTGCTGGGGGCCCTGGCCTGGTTCATCTCAAGCAATACGCGCGCGGGCATCGCCCAGGCCGCGCGCTGCGCCCTGGATTTCCGGCGCAATTAGATCAAGGCCTCGATCTGGAGAGGATGTCCTTGCCATCCAGGATGTCCGCGGCGGTCTGCAAATCGCTCGTCGGCATCTCGCAGGCGTAGTTGAGGCAGATGTAGGCCGTCGCCTTCCCGGAGATCGGGCGCATTGTCTTGACGAAAGGCATGCATTTGGCGATCCTCGCACGAGCCGCGTCGTCCTGAACCACGAGCAGGATCTTGTTTGGGATGAACCGCGAGCGCACGAGGCGGAGCAGCTCGCGCGTGTCCGGCTCTTTAAGCCCGCCGGCGATGATCACCTGCTTGGGCTTGCTCAAGGCGAAGTCGAGGGCGCAGAGCATCCCTGCCATGGCCCGGGGATCGCTGCGCATCCGTCCAGCCGATTGTTCCAGGATGCGCTCGGCCGCCTCCCTGAACTTCGGACGGCGGGCGAACTCGGAGAGCCGCAAAAGGCCCAGGGCCGCGGCCGCGGGGTCGTCCCGGCCCTGGGGCAGGGTCTCTCCAAGCTGCACGGCCCTGTCCAGCCAATCCGGGTCGAACGACGATTCATAGAGATCGAGGAGCCCTTGGACCAGGAAAGCGCGGTCCCCCGCATCGCCGCGGCTCCGGCGCGCCTCATCCTCCGCGGCTTTGAGGTAATCCCTGCTTCCCAGCACCTGGGCGCCCTTGGCGAAAGCCGAGATCACGAGCCCGCGGGCCGCGGCCTGCGAAGAGCTCGACAAGGCCTCCAAGGCCTGCCGGGCTTTGCGCGCGAAGGCCGGGTCCCGGGCGGCTTGGTACGCTTCCAAAGCGCTCGCCGCGAACAGGGCGTTTTCGGAGGCGCTCCTCTTGAGTGGCTCCCCCTGAGCCTTTAGCAGCGCCAAGGCCCTCTCCAGGGCCCGAGTGTCCCCCGCGCGGGAATGATGCCTAAGAAGAAAACCCGCGACCCCAGGCGCCTGGGCCGCGGAGACCGCGGGGGCGGAAGAAAGGGCTTTGGCCGCATCTTCGAGGATGCCCTGCCCGGCCGAGGGCAGGAGGGCGGCGGCCAGGAGCGGCGCGAGCAAGGCTACCCTCCGCGGCCCTGCCGCTTCAGGGCATCGTCGACCGCGCGCTTGATGGCGCCGTAGTCGGCCCCGGAGATGAGCCGCCCGTTGACGAGGAAGGCGGGCGTGCCGCTGATTCCCATGCCCTGGGCCTCATCCACGTCGCGGCGCACCGCGTCCATGGTCTTCTTCCCGTCGTAGCAGGCGGCGAAGGCCTTTTCGTCGGCCCCGATCTCCTTGGCGAACCCGTCCATCTTGGCCTTCACTTCGGGGGTGGTGATGTCGTCCTGCTTGTCGAAGATCATGTCGTGCATCTTCCAGAACTGGTCGTGCCCCTGCAGCTTGGCGCACTCCGCGGCCATGGCCGCGGGCTCGGCCCAATCGTGGAAGCCCAGCGGCAGCGACTTGTAGACCCAGCGGACCTTGCCGTCGTAATCCTTGAGAATCTGGTCCTTCATGATCTGGTAGCCCTTCTGGCAATAAGGGCACTGGAAGTCGGTGTACTGCACGACCGTGATGGTGGCGTCGGCCTTGCCCCGCACCGGGGAGTTGCGCAGGTCCATCTTCTTGATCCGCTCCTGCGAGGGCAGGACCTTGAGGTCCTTGAAGCCGCCGAGCACATAGTGCCGCCCGTCCTTTGAAAGAAAGAGCTTCTCCTCCTGCGCGCGGGCCCCGGCCTTGATGGTCACCGGAACCAGGTCGAAGCCGGAAATCTCCGAGGCTTTGGCATCGCCCAGGACCATGCCCACCTCGCCTGGGATCTGGTAGGTCTCGCGGATGTGCTCCTCCAGGGCCTTCTTGTCGTAGGCGTAGGCGCGGCCGGCGAGCAGGGCTGCGCTCAGGATGGCGGCGGAGAGTCTCATGGGCGGTTCCTTTGGCGAATCAGATGACGTCTGGATTCAGACTATAGTATAGGCGTGCGCCGCGCGCAAGCCGTCCCGAACATCCAAACGACGTAAGGGCTCGTAAAGGAATAATATGAACAATTTGGAGGCCCAGATTTGAGCCGAGTTCGAGGCGCGACGAGGGAGCATAGCTTGAGCTATGTGAACGAGGAGCAACGATGAAATCGGCCAAAGATGGGCCTCCCCGTCGGGGCTGGGCGATTTCGGGCTGCGACCGCGTCGCTTGTCGCTCACATACCGCAGAGGGTATGCTCGCTCCTCGCTCCTTGTCTCGCTCCGAAATCGCCTCAGCCAAATGTCCATATTATTTCTTTACGAGCCCTAAG
>JACRDO010000110.1 GCA_016212885.1 Elusimicrobiota bacterium
AAGACACTGGATACGGCGCGCATATTTCTTGTAGCTCTGAGCGGTGAGCTCTGAGCCACGACTTTATGAAGACCGTTGACGACAGCTCACGGCTCATGGCTCATAGCTCTCTTGGGCTGCGGGCGAAGCCCGCGCTATGATTATATTGTTGAAGAATTATGCAAAGACTGGGATCAAAATCAAGGTGCAACCTGCTGCGCTAAAGCTAATCCCACAGAAAGACAAAAGCAAAGAAACAGTAGTCTGCGATCTTCATGTTGGCGAGAACACATGGGAGAATCGAATTCGACGGCCAGCGCCAAATAAATTGAAAATACAACCGAACACTTGTCGCGTAATTGAAACAGCAGAAGTATTCACCGTGCCAGACAATGTATTTGGTGTAATATGTTCCCGCGCATCAATAGCTTCCCGGGGTCTTTATGTGGCAAATGCAAAGGTTGATCCATTATATGTGCAACCATTGAAGCTGGTTGTTTTTAATACCACGAAACAAACAATCATTTTGAAGAAGGGCGAAGCGTTTTGCAGCGTGTTCTTCGCGAAATTGTGTGGGCGTGCAGAAGGCGCTCGCGCTAGGCAAACGCCTTTATGATGAAATATTCATTGGTTATTAGCTTAATAATTCTTGATGGCAGCGATTCGGCAATCGACACGATTGCCGATAACAAGAACATCTTGCTTTGCGTTCGTGACCCCGCCAGAAACTTGCACCATCCGAATGTCGTCAGTGTGCCGACTCAGCGTATTCCCGAGTCTCTATTCCAGGCCATCGTCAACAAGTCACATGCTTGTCGGGTAGATGTATCCAGCACACTCATGGACGCGGAGTTTGTTGACAACTCTGAGACGAGGGGTCACAATCCCGTGATTTACGTTGTCGAGTCGTTGTTGGCTCAAAAGCTGGGTGTCAGTGAGGGCTCTTATGCGGGACATGCGGCATGTCTCTTCCGGGCAAAGCCCGTATGGCTCGAGAGAGGCTGCGTAAATTACCCCGGGGTTTCTCAGGGCGACATCGAAACAGAGCCCATAGAAATGCTCAGCATCCTTGTCCTCACTGCAGATGCGGGGAGATTCCCTCGTCGGACACATGCATACAGCCACATTTTGTGGACGCCGATACCGAAGTTCCTGTCTTCGTTCGAACATAAGAATGTGCAGTATGCTCACCCGGATCTGGATCCTATAGAGTTCTGCATCCATGGGTTGTGCGTGTCCAGCGCATATAAGTTCTTGAAGGGCATGCGCTCGCGCATGCACGCCGCGCTGTAGCCGTGCGTCCGCCAGATGGCCGCAAGGGCAAGTACCAGAGCCAGACGGGCGTGGTCCTTCCGAGGATCCTGTCTGAAAAGGCCGCTCATTAACGCCGCGCTCCTGATCCTCTGCCTGGCTTCGGGCTTGGCCGGAGCCTGGGCGAGCGATTCGGAAACAGCGGTCTCGCCCGACCGCGCCCAAATCCTTTCCGAGATGAAGAAAAGGCGCATCGCGGCCATAGACCAGGAGGACTACACGGCGGACGACACCACCCTGCTCCTGCGGGTGCGCGAGGCGCAGGCGCTCGGGGCCTTCTCGCTGCTGCGCGAGAAGCTCGCCACGCTCAAGGGCTTCGCGACCGAGACCCGCGGCCCGGACGGCTCGCAGGACGTCTGGCTGACCCTGGAGGGCTACCGCCGCTACCTTTTCCTCAAGTCGCAGACCGCCCGGTACTACTTCGAGACGCACGGCACGGAGGCGAAGTCCGTCTTCCGCCTCAAGGACCTGCGCGGGAAGCTCCTCTTCGACCCGAGGGGGATGCTGACGCAGGAGGGGGACGCGATCTACAACCAGGTCCAGCGCGGCCTGCCGACCTGGTGGAGGCATCCCGACGGGAAGGTCGGGGGCGCCACCCGGCCTCCGCCGGAGCTGCTCCCGAAGCCGGGCCAGGCCCCCGAGCGCCCCAGCGCCACGACGTTGATGGAGGACGCCGAGGGGCAGAAGAAGGTGGTTGAGCTCAAGGCCACGGGCTTCGTGGAGATCGCAGAGATCGAGGAGAAGTACCTGCTCTCGGTCACGAAGAGGACCGAGGCCGAGCTCGAGAAAGAGACCTCCCTGCAGATCGTGCGCAGCAGGCACTTCGTCTTCCGCCTCATGGCCCCCTCCGACCCCACCTTCGCGCTCATCGCCCGCTTTCGCGCGGGCCAGACCGGCGGCGCCCTTCAGGGCGAGCCGGTCGCGAGGTAAAGCCCCGCAGCGTCGGATAGAGTCCGGATGTCTCCAGCGCGTCAGATCATGGGAATCTGGAGCCGAAGGCTGTCGTAGCCCACATCGACACTACCCGAGCTGATTTATGCGTAGGCTCTGAAGACATATTGCTTGACACGATTGCGGCATCGCATATAAGTTAACGGCAAAGGGGAAGAGGCGCAAGGGGTGGCGAGGGAGCGGGATTGGGGGTATGCTGGAGGAGGGGGGAGGGCTCTTAAGGTGCAGTACCGCTCCGGACGGCTTGCCGGTAGACCGCCAAGGTCTGGCGCGCCGTCTCCTCCCAGCTGAAGTCGCGGACCCTGGCTAGGCCCTTCTCGCGCAGTTCCGCGCGCAGGGAGGGGTCGCTCAGAATCCAGAGGATCGCGAGGCTGAACTCCCCCGCGGAGTCCGGGTCCACGAGGATGCCGGCGTCAGCGACGACCTCTGGAAGGGCTGTGGCGCGCGCGGCCACGACAGGGGTCCCGCAAGCCATGGCCTCCATGGGGGGGAAGCCGAAGCCTTCGAGCTTGGAGGGGTAGGCGAAGACCTCCGCGCATTGGTAGAGGCTGCGCAGGGCTGTGGGCGAGACGCTCTCCAGAACACGGATGTCGCTCGATAGCCCCCGCTCCGTGTAGAACCGTTCCAACTCAGGGAAGTAGGCGCTCTTGGGCCCCACGAGCACGAGCTGAAGGCTCCGGCCCCCCCATTTAGACTTCACCCGGGAGAATGCTTCAACCAAGACCTCCAAATTCTTGCGCTTGTGGAGGGCGGAGACGAACAGGACGTAGGGCTTGCGCACCCCGAGGGGCTCGAGCGGCTCCGGGGCGGCGTCCGGATTGAAGAAGGGGTCCGGCCCGCCGTGATAGACCCGGACCACGCGCTCAGGCGGGACCCCGTACTCCTGGATAATGTCCTTTCGCGTGGAATCGGAGATGGCGATGACGCGGTCCGCCGAGCATACGGACCTGCGCACCTGGGTCGTGAAGTAGAACTGACCCCACCATGAGGGAATATCGGGGGGGCCGCCAACGTGGTGCATCGTCACGACCGTGCGCAGGCGGCGCACGGGGGGCAGGATGTTCCCCAGGCCGTGGAACACGTCCAGGTTCAGGGGCTTGAGCCAGCGCTCTTGGATGCGCAGGCCCAAGAACTGCTCGGCCGGGAGCAGCAGCCTCTGCGGGAAGCGGCGCAGGGCGAGCTTAAAGCGCTTGTCCTGCGGCAGCTTCAGGCTCAGGGCCTGGCCCGGGAACCGGCTCCAGAAGGCGGAGTAGAGGAAGAACTCCTCATCCGAAGCGACGCGCGAGAGGCCGCCCAGAAGAAGCTCGACGTAGCGCCTTAGGCCCCCGCCTTCCGCAAGAGCCGGGCTGATGTCGAGTCCGATTCTCATTTCTTGTTCAGCTCGAGCGCGATCTTCTCAGCAGTGAGCGGCATGGACTTGATGCGCGCGCCGACCGCGTCTTCCACGGCGTTGGCGACCATGGCCGCGGCCGGGATCATCGTGTGCTCGCCCATGCCGCGCGCCCCGAAGGGGCCGTCCGGCTGGGCCGACTCCACGATGATGGGGATGACGACCTCCGGGATGTCCAGCGCGGTCGGGATTTTGTAGTCCGAGAAGCTGGGGTTGAGCAGGCGACCCTTCTCGTCGAAACGCATGTCCTCGTAGAGCACGGTAGCCAGGCCCTGCAGCATCCCGCCCGTCACCTGGCCTCTGATTAAGTCAGGGTTCAAGGCCTTGCCCACGTCCACCGCGAGCGCCGCCTTGAGGACCTTGGCCTTGCCTGTCCGCTTGTCGATCTCCAGGACCACTCCCCCCGCGCCGGTCGTGTAGTGCACGTTCGGGTGCCCGCCCTGGCCGGTTTCGGGGTCACTGATGGCTGAAGAGAACTCCGGCATGAACATGCCCCTGCCCATGACGGGCCCGCCCTTGAAGGTGTGGTCCTCGGCCTCGATGCCGGCGATGATGAAGCTCTCAAAGGGCAGCTCCCAGCCGGGCTTGGTGCGGCACTTGACCTTCGCGTCCTCAAGGTAGAGCGAGTCCTTGCTCAGGTGGAGGGTGCGCTGCACTACGTCGAAGATCTGCTCCCGCGCGTCCAGCGCCGCCCGCTTGACCGCGTTGCCGCAGCCCCAGGTGACGTGGGAGGCCACGGTCTGCCACTCGTAGGGGTTGCGGTCCGTGTCCGGGGTCTCCACCCGGATCTTCGAGACGGGCACGGTCAGGATCTCGGAGGCGATCTGCGCCATGACGGTCAAAAGCCCCTGGCCGATCTCCATGCCCGAAACCAGGATGTTGAGGCTCGCGTCCTCGTTGAACTTGAGGAAGGCGCAGGAGGATGCGTTGGGCGGCATGGCCGGCGCTTTCCAGAAGAGCACCAGGCTCTTGCCCACGGCCTTGTCCGGGCCGGAGGGCTTCTGCGGCTTGCCCCACTCGATGGCCGCGGCGGTCTTGTCGATGGCCTCCAGGAGGCCGTTGGGGTTCATGGGAGCCCCGTAGGTCAGGATGTCGCCTTCGCGGATCGCGTTCTTGCGGCGGAAGGCCACGGGGTCCATCTTGAGCTGCCTGGCCGCCCGCGTGATGTGCGACTCCAGGCCGAAGAAGAACTCCGAGTAGCCGAAGCCGCGGTAAGGCCCGCCCGGGGGCAGGTTCGTGTAGACGCAGAGGGAGTCGATCTTCACGTTGTCGATCTTGTAGGGCCCGGTGGCGGAGAGCCCCACGGCGTTGACCACGTTCGCTCCGTACTCCACGTAGGCGCCCGCGTCCCAGTAGAGGGTGTGCTCGAGCGCGGTGATGAGGCCGTTCTTCTTGACCCCCAGCTTCACCTTGGCGACCACGCCCTGGCGCTGGTAGGTGTTGTAGAACTCCTGGGCCCGAGACCACATCACCTTGACCGGCTGTCCCTTGACCGCGGTCGCGAGCGCCGCGCCGAGGATCTCCATGGAGATGCCGGCCTTTCCGCCGAACCCGCCGCCCACGTAGGGCGTGATGACGCGGACGTCCTTGTGCGAGAGGCCGAGCCCGGAGAGAGCCTCGGCGAAGCCGTGGCGCTGGGTGAAGGGCGACTGGGAGGCTGTCCACATGCTCAGGCGTCCCGAGGCGTCGAAGAGCCCGATCGCCGAGTGGGGCTCTATGGCGCAGTGGGCGTAGCGCGGCACCGTGTAGGTGTCCTCCAGGATGAAGTCCGCCTCCCTGAACCCCTTCTCCACGTCGCCCTTGCGGATCTTGCGCCAGTGGGCGATGTTCGTCTTGGCCTTGGGGAAGAACCAGGGCACATGCGCGTACTTGCCGAGGTCAGGGTGGATGAGCGCCGAGTCCTTCTCGAGCGCCTTGACCGGGTCTAAGACCGGCGGCAGGACCTCGTAGTCCGCCTTGACCAGGGCCGCGGCTCGCTTGGCGGTCTTGGGGTCGCAGGCGATGACCGCGGCCACCTGCTCCCCCACGAAGCGGACGCGGTCCTGGGCGAAGACGTAGCGGTCCTTCATGTAGAGGCCGAACTTGAATGGGAAATCCTTGCCCGTGGCGACCTTGACCACGCCGGGAACCTTCTCGGCCGCGCGTGTGTCGATGCGCTTGATCTTCGCGTGCGCGTGCGGGCTCTCGACCACGCAGGCGTAGAGCAGGCCCGGGCCGAACTCGATGTCGTCCGTGAACTTGGCCGCGCCGGTGACCTTCTCCCAGCCGTCGATGCGCTCGGCGGATGTCCCGACCACCTTGTAGGCGGTTTGGGAGGCCTCTGGCGCGGTTCGCGGGGTTTCCTGCGGAGGCAGCTCCAAGGCTGGCTTCACCCAAGCCGGCTTCTTCGAGCCGTCGTGCTTGGGCGGCTCATGGTTTCGCTTCGAATGCGGCTTGGTCTTCAGTTCGGGCATATCAGGCTCCTCGCTTCCCCGCCACGGCTTCGATCGCCTCTATAATGGGCGTATATCCCGTGCACCGGCAGAGGTTCCCCGCGATGGCTTCCTGGATCTCCTCCCGGGTCGGCCGCTTGTTCTTCTTGAGCAGTTCCGTGGCCGAGAGGACGATCCCGGGGGCGCAGAATCCGCACTGGAAGGAGTTGCGCTTGGCGAACTCCTTCTGGAGCGGGGAGGGGTTCTTCGAGATGGCTTCGAGCGTGGTGATCTCGCGGCCATCCGCCTCCGGGGCCAGCACCAGGCAGGCGCGCACGGTCCTGCCGTCCATGAACACGGTGCAGGTGCCGCAGTCGCCCCGGTCGCAGCCGGTCTTGGGGCTCTTGACGCCGAGCTTGTCGCGCAGCAGCTCGAGCAGGGTGTCGTTGGGCGCCGCCTTCAATTGGCGGAGGACGCCGTTGAGCTTGAACTGGATGGAGACTTTCTTCATAGGACGCTCTCCCCGTAAGCCGGGCCTTCGCCGGCCAGGCGCGCCGCCGCGGCCTTCAAGCCCCGCTCCAGCATCACTCCCGCCATGTGCAGGCGGTACTCTTTGCTCGACCGGATGTCCGAGATCGGCTTGATCTCCTGAGGGACCAGCTCCTGCGCCCTGCAGATCAGCTCATCTGAGAGTTTGTTCCCGTTGAGGGCATTCTCGATCCTCTTGGCTCTCATGGGAGTCGGGCCCACGGCGCAGAAGGCGACGCGATATTCGTCGTTCGCCAGGGCCATGATCCCGACCCCCACCTGGGCCAAGTCTTCTCCGCGGTAGCGCCCGAGCTTGGCGTAGCAGGCGCCGTGCTTCTTCGGCAGGGGGATCTTCACGCCCAGGACAAGCTCGCCGTCCTTTAAGGCCGTCTTCTTCGGGCCCGTGAACCACTGCGAGATGGGAATATCTCTCTTGCCTTTAGAGCCTTGAACCAGCACCACGGCCTCGTAGGTGAGCAGGGCCGGCGCGCTGTCCAGGGAGGGCACGGCCGAGCAGATATTCCCAGCCAGGGTCGCGCGGTTGCGCACCCCGACCGAGGCCACGGTGCGCGAGCACTCCCAGAGGAGGGGGAACTTCTCTTTGACGAGCTTCGACTCGATGAGCTCAGCGAACGTCGTGCGGGCGCCGACGTGGAGCGCGCCGCCCTTGAGATCGAGCCCTTTGAGCTCCTTCAAGGCCTTCACGTCCACGACCGCCTCGGGCGAGCGCAGGCCTTCCTTCATCCAGACAAGCAGGTCGGTCCCTCCGGCGAGCGCCTGGGCCTTGCCCTTGTGCTTGGCCAGCAGGGCGAGCGCTTCCGGCAGTGTTTTCGGCTTGTAGTACTCGAATTCACAGGCGATAGGCATGGGGTGCTCCGTGCGACGTTAGCTTGTCAAATTATACTTATAACGAGGCGGATTTGAGCTAGGCTGACTTGCCCTGCTCTTTGGTGAACCGCGCGGCGAAGTGGTTCACTATGAGGGAGGCGGCAAGCCTGCTGATGCCTAGGAGCATCGAGAATCCCATCAGGTAGAGGAACCCCACGTTCTTCAAAGCCAGGGTGAGAGCGCCCTCCGATGGAGCGGTGCCGAAGGCCCAGGCGATGAAGAAACCGACGAGCGGCAGGCCCAGGAATCCGCCGGTGTCGAAGTGCAGGAGCTTGCCCGCGTGGTGGGCCCTGCCGGCTTGGACGAAGAAATGGGTCATGAGCTGGAAGAGCGCCAGCCCGGGCAGGAGGGCGAGGTCGGCGAGATTCATGAGCGAGCGGCCCAGGGGGATCCAGTCGAGCGCGCCGCTCAGGCGCAGGGCGTCGAGGCCGTTGCCGAGCAGGCCGCCCAGCATCAGGGCGATAGCGACGCCGTAGAGACGAATGGCCCACTTCAGCGAAGGATGGTCCTTGAGCATGTCGTCTGTGCCGGAGATGGCCTCGCGGTAGAAGCCGAGGCGGCCGTTCTTCAGCTCCTTGGGCGACCAGCGCCAAGCGGTCCGGGTGCGCGGCAGGGAGTTGCGCGCCATGGCGGCCGTGACCGTGATGAAGGGGATGATGATCTTCATGAGCGGCACGCGCCAGGCGCACTCGTGGAAGGCCGTGAAGAGGAACTTGGCCGCGAAGAACTTTGTCCCGAAGTCGAGGCCTAAGACGAGCGCGGTCATGGCCAGGATCGGCAGGGCCCAGCGGAGGATGGAGGCTGTCTTTGTGCGGGTGCTCTTTGGGGAGGCGGGCGCTTTGGGCTCAGACAGGAGGTTCTGCGTGCCGGCCCTTCCTTCCGACGGAGCGAGAGACGCGCGAACGGCCGAGTCGCTGCCGATAACGACCGAGTCCGTCTGCTCCAATGTCCGGCGCCGCGCGCCGCTAAACAAGACGCTCAACAGGGAGCGCTTCTCGGAGGGGGAGTCCGTCTTCACGATCTCCTGGACGCTCGTCTCCAAGGTCTGCCGGGCGGAAAGCTCCTCTTTGGGCGCGGTCAGGACAGGCGTCGCCTCCACGGCTGCGGCCTTGGGGGAAGCCTCGATCGAAACGGGAGAAGCGATGATTGCTGGCGAAAGCTGGATGGACGTGTTGACGGTCGGAAAGCCGTGCTCCTTAACCGCCGTCCCTGCGGCGCTAAGGCCCGCCGCTGGGACGGTCGGAAGGACGGCCGGCGACAAGCCGGGAGTGAAAGTGTTGTTCAGCGGACTCAGGCCGCCGGAAGAGAGCCCGGA
>JACRDO010000014.1 GCA_016212885.1 Elusimicrobiota bacterium
GTCCACCGGCAGTTGCAGGACTTCACGGCTCAGCATGAAGAAATCCTCAAGTACCTGGGGCTACCCGCAAGCGTCTACACTGCTCTGGAGACCAGAGAATGAAAATGCCTACGGCCCCTCAAGAAATAAGCGAACGGAGCGTTAGTATATCAGTATGCCAATCATTCGCCAAGGAGGCCCTGGGTGCTGGGACCGCTACTCTCGCTTGCGCGCTGGCGAGCAAAGTGTGAAACCCATGCAACAGCCTTGTCAGCAGCATCTCGCGGGATTGGAGCCCGGCTTCTATCTCGTTCATGTCGTTCTCTAGGCCAGTTCCACCCAGTTTTGCGGGTCTTGCGGCATCGCCCTGGCACCTAACTAACGGGCCGAATCAAGATTGTTACATGCCATGGTGAAGGCGCATCCGCATCCGGGTTCTCTTTGATCTAGCGTCGGCACGAAGCCGCACCAGTCATCGCAGAGCAGCCCCCCTGCAATTCGAGCATCACCTCATTGCTCCGGCCAAAATACTTCTCCGATCCAGCGGCCTATCGAGCTTGACCTGCGATGGCAAATGGGCGCCGAAAACATTGAGGATTTTTGTCGCCCTCTCAATCGAGATCCCATGATACTCGTTGCGCTCATCGCGCGAGACTTGGGCTTCGCTCACGCCCAGGCAGCGCGCAAGCTCCCTTTGAGACAGATTGCTTGCGATGCGCAAAGCGATCAGCAGGCGGCCGATCTGCGTTATGCTCATTATCGGCTCGAATTCCTGCCTCTTGACTCTTTCGTACCATTCGACTTCTTCCACCAGCTGCTGGTGGAACGAAAGCAATGGCTCCATGGCGCGGTCACTCTCATCTTGGGCAAGCCCTGATTTATCGAGCGCTCCACGCTGCTTCTTGATGACTTCACGGTCCTGATCGAGCCGGCGGAGTGAGTCCTTGTATTCCTTTTCGTTTCTGATCATATCCATTCACCTCTTGATTCACATCTCATCGTTCGATGATACGCACGATGCCTTTCGACCTATACTCTCTTCGTGATTGGCGAAATGCTGAGGGGAACATCTGCAGATTGCCAAACCGGTCAGGGATGCTGCAAAGTTGATCGTAGTGAGGATAGAGCTCCACGCGATATTCGTGCCACATCGGCAGCTGCTTCTTATCCGAATCTTGATGCGGTCTCCTGCTGCTGGGGTCCCAAGTCCAAATCTTGTGAGGATCCATCATGTTGAGTCTCTGTGCCAGCCTGCCTGAGGCGAACTCCTTCAGGTCGCACTCGAAATATCCATCAATATCATTCGGGTGATCTTTGTCCTCGACGAACGATCCATTGATGAAGATATTCTCGATTCCGACTTTCCAAAGCTGTTTGACGAGAATCTCCAAATTATCTACAAGGTGACTTCTCCATTCCATATCCCAGGTGTCCGACTTGACGGCAGGGCCACGAACCAGCAACGATCGGCGAATTTGCTCTATTGTCAGTTCGTAGTCTCCAGCTGGTAGCAGCCCGTATTTGTCAAAATTCTGCGGCAGTTGCTTCGCCATTGATTACCTCTAATACCATATGCTTTACATATATGTTGTGCTCTACAATAAAGTATAGCATCGCTCCGCACATTTGTCAAGGGGTTTTTCGTATTTCTCATTTTCCGCGCCGACCCTGATGGCAAGCCGGCTCTCGTCGAATAGAACGGCTCAGACACAACAGGAGCCGCCGGGGTCAGAGGCTCGCGCGCGTCAGCGCCCCTTCAATTCGTCCACCTTCTTCCAGAGGTCGGCGCTGAATTTCTCGTTGCACGCCGTGCAGTAGAGGCACGCCGCCTCACCCGAGCCGCACTTCTTGTGGCCCTTGGCGTTGCTGAGATCCCAATAGGCGGAACACCGGCACCCTTCCCGGCTGCTCCTCTTGCCCTTCGAGATGCGGGCCCAATCCGGCCCGAAGAGTGCCTTGCCGACCTCGGTGAGCTGCTCGGCGTCGATGCAGCCCGCATCGAGATTCCAGCCTTTCAACCCGCATGTCTGTTCGACGCAGCAGGTCGACGGCTTGAAGCCGAAGCCCTCTGCGAGGGACTTCATCCGCGAGTATATCTCGCGAACCTCCTCAGAGCTGAAAGGTTCCGGCCACAATCCCGCTCTTTTCAGGCGTTTCCAGACATGGTGGTACTTCCCGCCCTCCTTCTCCTCGGCGAGCAGCGGCTTGGACTCGACCCTGGCGATGCCCAGGTTCGTGAAGAGCGCAAGGACCCTGCGGATGGCAGGCTCCGTGTCGTTTCGCAGAAGGCGCCCGTCATCGACGCGGAGCTTCAGGATCGGGTCATACCTGATGACCACCGATTTCGGAGAGATCAATCCCGACTCCAAGACCCTTCTCAATTGAGCCGCCGTTTCTTCGGGAGGGGCGATGCCGGGCTCCACGAAGGTTCCGCCGAAACCGGTAACCGTGACCATGAGTCCGACAACGGCTTTGTTGCGCTTGTAGACATCGAGAGCCTCACGCAGCCCGGGATGGCTGACCAACAGATCGACCGGGCCCTTGGTCCAGATTACCACGGCCCCCACGATGCAGGGGTCGATGCGCTTGGCGGGCAAGCCACAACCCCTCCCCAAGTAAGCCGGGGTCTTCCCAAGGAGGGCATCGGCCGCAACATCCGGGAAATTGCGGACATCCACAAGGCGGCCCAAGCTCAAGACGCGGCCTCCCCACTCATCCGGCGAATAGCGTTCCATGACTAGAATCTCCTCTAACAGGCCCAGACTACCGATTGCCGACCATGCAGTTGCACCGGTGTGGGACGGCGGCGGCAACCTGCTTGTACATCGCCGGCTCCTCTTGGCGGAGCGAGATATCGAGGCCCGGTCGCCCTAGGGGAGCGCTGCGGCGGACGATTCTGCCGAACGGTTCAGTCCTCCGAGGACCAAATCTACGCAAGCCGCTTGGGGTCGCGCTTCTCAGGGGGCTGTTTAAGCAGGGCCCTGGCCATGCTCAGATTGTTCCTGGCCAGGGCATAATCCGGACGCACTTCCAAAGCGGTTTCCAGGCAATGGATGCTCTTTTCCAGCTCGCCCAGGGCGATGTAGCACACTCCCAGATTACCCCAAAGCCTGAACTTCATGGGATGGCCGCGGAAACGCTCCTTGAGACGCTCATAGGCCGCAGCCGCTTCCCGAAGCCTGCCTTGCTTGTGGAGATGCATGGCTTGGCGATAGTCCCTGTCTTCCGGGTCTTCCTCTTCATCCCCCCCTTGCTTGGCTTTCTCCAGCAGATCCCGGTAGAGGCGTTCGGCGGATTGCAGGTAGTCGGGGACCGGAAGATTCAGCAGTTCGCGCAAGGCCAAAATTTGAGCCGTTCCGAAGATGGAGGGGCCGCGCCCCTGGGCGCGCAGCTCGCGGTTTTCGTAGTCCTTAAGGAGGTCCCCAAGCCGCTGCCGGCCCTGGGGTTCGCGCGCCGCGTCTACCGGCTTTAGAGTCCCCAGGAACGGCACCGGGGTCCTGAGCCATTTCCGCACTTGGCGCCGGGCTGCGGCGGCCGTCAGAACGGGATGGCTGGGGTCTCCTTCATCCGCGGCCTGGGAGCGGTCCGCGGACTCCCGGCTCTCCTGGATGGAGCGCTCATCCTGCGAAAGAAGACCAAGGAGCCCGGCGCAGGAATCCTCCATGAGCTTGGCCGCGGCAGCCAGCCTTTCCTTTGAAAGGGTCTCTATGTCCAGGCATTCCTTGGAGAGCTTGAAGTGGGCGTAGCCGACGCGGTTGTCCGCGGCTCCATCCGGGCCCACGCGCTGGGAGTACATGACGAAGCCCTCGGCAGGGCCCTTTCTTTGAAGGGTTTTCAGCGGGACCAGCCAATCGAACTCTATCTCCTCCAGGCGGTCGTCCGGGCCCAGCCGGGAGTCCCCCTCTTCCAATTTGGCCAAGCCCCGAAGAACCGCAAGGGCGCGGCGGAAGTCCGACACGGAATAGGCGGCTTTACAGAAACGGACCGGGTCGCCCTCCGGCGTGATGGGGTTTTCGAGGGCGCGCCGCCTACGTTCGATGATATCCCGCTGCAGGCGGCGCAGGAGCGGCACGCTCGCGTTGAGAAAGCGCTGCCATTCGGCCAAGGGCTGCACGGCCTTGAGCTTCCGGAAGGCATCCTCCAGCAGTGTCTTGAGCTCTTCGCGCGACTCAGCCTCGAAGGGGAGCGCCACGCCCCAAAGCGGGGAGCGGGGCTTGCGCCTTGCGCCGTCCGCCGCGGGCGCGGCAGGCTCCCCGAAGGCCCCCGCCTCCTCATGGAGGATCCAAGCGGCCAAGAGATCCCAGCGCACGAGCTGTCGCGAGGCCGAGATGTCCCGCGCCTCCAGCATCTCTGCGTTGAAGAGATCCTGCAGGGTCACGCCCTCGCCGGGTCGGACATCGTGCACTTCGAAGACACCGAGCCGGCAGGTTTTGATTCGGGCCAGGCAGGCGGCCTCCGCCTCATTGAGCAGAAAGCCGCGCGCGATCTCGAAGCGCTCCAGCGCGCTTTTGCCGCCCATCTCGCAGCCCAAGAGGAGCCAGTCCAGGAAGATGCTCATGCGCTGGGGATCTCCCCGCATCGCTGAGTCGAGGGTTTCGGGGCCCTCCTCAAAACTCCGCCAGGCCCGCTCCAATTCCGCGCGGGGCAGGCACAGGGCGAAGGCTCCCATCTCATCGCGAACGCGGCGCTCGATGTCGCTGACCGGAGCCGCAAAGGTTTGGCCGCCCTTGCCGCAGCATTTCTTGAATTTCCTGCCCGACCCGCAGGGGCATGGGTTGCTGCGCCCTGGACCGCCTCCTCCCCCGCCGGGTTCCTTAATCGGCTTGGGAAGCAAGCCCATGCTGCGCAGCGCCACGCCGCGGCTGAAGGGATGGTCCAGCCGGTTGGCGGAGGTCAGGGTCTCGGAAGCCCAAAGCGCGAGGCGCGCCGTGCGCTCCTCCGCGCGCATCCAGTGAACCAAGGCGTAATCAAGCAGCCGCTGCTTCCAGAGAGGCAGATCCGCATCCGGAATCCCCTGGGCGATGAGTTCCCGGCTGGGCAGGCTCTCCGGATCAGTCTTCAGACGCTTGGGATCATCCTTCATCCACCGCTCCCCGAGCCTGCGCGCCGCATCCCCTGCCTCCCCCTCGAAGCCCCAGGTTCCCATGCCGAGAGAGGCGAAGAGCGCGAACACGTCCGGGAAGGCCGGCGCCCACCTGGGAGCCTTCGCCGCGAGGGCGGCGAACTCGGCTTGCCTGCGGGAGAGTTTCTCCTCGCTCGACTCTTGGGCCAGGGCGAGCTCCCACTTCCAGGCCAGGTACTCGGGCGGAAAATCGCGGCCAGCTGCAAAGGTGTCGCGTTCGGCCCGTCGGGCAAGCTCAAGAACCCGCGCGGCCGGGACCTCGGCCATGATCCAGCCTTCCGAGGGCCCCATATCCCGGAGGATGTTCTCGAACTTCCGCGGCGCGATGATGCCGCCGAAAGCCTGCTTGACGCCCAAACGCTCGTTGGCCACGAAATCGAGGAAGGCGATCTCCCCGTCGGGGCGGAGCTTCGAGATGATCGCGCAAGAGGTGCCCACGCCGTCCGGGGCCACTAAAAAGCAGCGATTGATGCGGTCCCTGCAGATAGGCGGGGGCTTTAGAACCCCGGCGCGTTCGCGCACGGCCAGGGTCTCCAGCCCCGTTTGCAGGTCTCGGCGGAGGAGATGCCCTTCAGGAAGGGCGGCGTAGAGCCCAGTCAGGGCGCGGAGCGCAATAATATGCGGGCTTCTGGCCAGAAGGTCCAACGCCGGCCGCGACAACAAGGCGTGGTGATTGTAGAGCAGGGGGACGAGGAGCCTGGGCAATTCCGGGTGGTCTCCGAGGGCCGCGAGCTCCCCGAGAGCGGCGGAGCGCATATCCGGAAAGACCCGCTCGAAAGTCTTGAGAAACATCGCCACGGCGTCGGCAGGGTCCGGCTGGTCCAGGATGTCCCGCAGGAACCTGGCGGGAGGCTCGTGGCCCAGGGGCGTTTCCATCAGGTCCGCGAGCCGGTCCGGGTTCACGCGGCCGCCCACCAGCGCCAGGGAAGCCGCCAGCAGGCGGCGCAGCTGGTCCGGCAATCCTGGAGCGTAGAGCCGGGTCTCGATGGCGCGTGCGGCCTTTTCCCTGTCCGCGAGCTTGAGCAACTCCCAGAAGAAGACCCGGCGGGTTTCGTCCTCGATATGCGCGCCCACCCAGTCCAGCAGGGCCGCCAGGCCCGCTTCAGGGTCCGCAAGCGCGGCGCGCGCGCGCCCTTCCCAGTCCATGTCCCGCCCTTTGCGGGTCTTTTGGAACAGTTCTTCCCAGAATCCGGGGCGGGCCATGGTTCAGCGGAGAATTTTAGCAAATCGGGACGTCTTGTCCGGTCCTCATAATGGCGAGTCCCAGGCGTGGATCCTGCCCCAGTTGGAGGAGTTTATGCGGCAAGACTCAAGCGGGCCGTTCCGGAATATTAAGGAGTTGGAAGCTGTAACGCAATCACGCAAATGATAGAATGAAACATGGGCGAATAGATATGGTTTCAATGAAAGAAATCCGCGCTTTTTCAAGGCAACTCGCCAAGGAATATAGACCACGGCGCATTATACTTTTCGGCTCATATGCCAACGGAAAACCGGGACCGGATTCTGACGTAGATTTGCTTGTTATATTGCCGGGCAAGGGAAAAAGCTCGAAACAAGCCGTTGATATCCGTCTCAAACTGCATCCGAGTTTTCCTCTGGATTTGCTGATCCGAACCCCCATGGCAGTACGCCGGCGTATTGCCATGGGCGACTGTTTCATGAACGAAATTCTGACAAAAGGGAAATTACTTTATGAAGCGCATCACGCTTGAGTGGGTTTCCAAAGCGGAAGGGGATTACGCTGTTGTGGAGCATGAATGCCGCATCAGAAAAAACCGGAATAATGACGCTATATGTTTTCACGCCCAGCAGTGCGCTGAAAAATATCTTAAAGCCAGACTTTCAGAAGCGGGAATCGGTTTCCCAAAAATCCATGATCTTACGATTTTATTGAATATGGCCCGGAAACTCGAACCGCTGTGGGAAGCGCACCGCAGAGATCTGGCTTTTCTGACTGACTTCGCCGTCAAGTTCCGCTATCCGGGAGAATCCGCTGATAAAAAAACCGCGCTGCGCGCCCGCACCATGTGCGGGTCCTTCATAAAAACCGTCCGGGCCTCAATGAATCTGCGCAAACGAAGACGACCACGTCGCTGAAGCCGGGCGGGTGAGCCGCAGGATGGCCGCCGGTAGAGATCGGACGAGCGCGCTACGTGGCTTGCAGGCGGCACAGGAGCCTCGCGAGCCAGCCTCCGGCGCGCCGGCCCTTGCCGCCCGATAGCCAGGCTTGGAACTCCGCGGGGGTCTCGATGAGGATGGTGTTCCCGCGGCGGCGGTGCTTGATCTGGACAGGAAGAAGGCTTTCATACTCCCGGACCTCGTAGCCTTGCAGGTCCATGGAGAACTCGACGACCGCGCGGTCGGCCTCCCGCTTGACCTTGGCTTTGCCGAGCCTCTCGACCACGTCGCGCCAAGCCTTGAGGCCAGGGTCATAGAGCCTCTCGATGGGCCGGTCGGGGAAATAGCCGGGGACGGCCCTGCCGGCATGGCGGTAGAGCTCGACCAAGACCTCGCGCGCCCAGGCGAGCTCGTCTTCGCCCGGCACGGACCCGGAAGCCATGCGGCCCAGGTAGAGGGGCGCGAACCACCGGAAGACGCGGTTCTCGGCGCGGAAGAGCCCGGCGAGGGCGTCGCGCCCGGCGTCGGTCGGGGCGAAATGGACGTCGAAGTCCAGGCGTTTGACGCGGGACTTGGCCCAGGGCGGCAGGGTGTAGGCGTCCGCGGAGAGCGCGATCTGGGGGGCGACACAGTCCTCCCTCCACCAGGACTCCCAGTAGGACTTGAGGACTTCCTCGAAGAGGGCCGCGCGCGTCGCCATGGCCACGTCATCGAAAGCCAGCGGGAAGGATGTCCCCACCGAGGCGGCTCCCTGGACATTGCGCTTGGCGAAGTCGCCGCCGCTCAGGGGCTCGATGGCCCGGCCGGTCAGCAGCTTCAAGACGAACTTCAGGAAGGTCGATTTGCCGTTTTGGGACGGCCCGTAGATGTAGAGGAACCGCGGGCCCCGGGAGTCGATGGCGCCGTAGCGGCTGCGCTTGAGCTTCATGAACTCGTGCGCGAAGGGTGCGGTCATGAAATAGAGGAGGGCCTCGAAGAGACTGGCCTTGGCGAAGACCGGGTCCGGCGACTTGCCCAACTCCACCGTGGAGAAATACGCTTCCAGGTGAGCCAGGGCGCGGGACACGGCGGCCGGCTCGGGCAGGGGCTCGGCCAGGGACTCGACCTCGCCGCCGAATCCCAGCCGCACATCGCGCCGGGCCGGGTCGGCCCGCAGGATGGGCACTCCGTGGGTCTCGCTCACGTAGCGCAGATAACTGGAGGGCTGAAGCCTGATCTCCGCGCCTTCGCAGGCCGGACCGAACGCCGAGAGGATGCGCTCCGCCTGCCTGCGCGCGGCAGGCGCGTCCGGGAGCCTGAGCGAGAACAGCGGCTCCTCCGGCCCAGCGGCCTTCTCAACGGCTTGGGCCGCGATCTCCTGGAGGAGCTTGCGGGTTTCGGTCTCAACCTCCTCGGCCGCGACCCCTTTGAGCCAAGCCTCTACGAGTTCGCGGCGCTCCTCCGGCCGGTTCTGCTTGATGAGGTCCGCGAGGTCGCCCATGAAAAGGGCCGAATGCCGCAGGTGAGCCTGGTAGTCCTTCTCCACCCGGCCGAGCCACGGTAGGAGACGGCCCGCAGTTTCGCGAAGCCCTCGAAGAGCGCGTCGAAATCCTTCCGCCTGCCGATGACGGCTGTCTTGATGAAGTCGGGATCGGGGAAGAGGCTTTCCTGGCGGGACATCGAGGTGATGGTAGCAAATGCATCCGCGTCGCCCTGCCGCCGCTGGGGCTCCATGCATTCCTTTTCGTTTCTGATCATATCTATCCACCTCTTGCTTCACATCTCATCGCTTGACGGCGAGTGAGAATCTGACTTTAATCTAACAGCGTCCCGAACCTACGCATTCTGGATGTTTTGGACGAGCCGCAGAATCAGCACTCTCGGAGCCGATACCTATGGCCGCGAGCGACTTCATACGGGACATCATCGACGAGGACATCAAGAGCGGCAAGCACAAGGCCGTCACGACCCGCTTCCCGCCCGAGCCCAACGGCTACCTGCACATCGGCCACGCGAAGTCCGTCTGCCTCAACTTCGGCATCGCCCGCCAGTACGGCGGGGTCTGCCACCTGCGCTTCGACGACACCAACCCCAGCAGAGAGGACGTGGAGTACGTGGACTCCATCCAGGAGGACGTGCGCTGGCTGGGCTTTGACTGGGCGGACAAGCTCTTCTACGCCTCGGACTACTTCGAGAAGATCCACGACTACGCCGTTGAGCTCATCCGCCGCGGCAAGGCTTACGTCTGCGACCTGAGCACCGAGGAGATACGAAAGTCCCGCGGCTCGTTCACTGAGCCGGGCAAGGAGAGCCCATACCGCGGCCGTTCTGTGGAGGAGAACCTCGACCTATTCAAGCGCATGCGCGCAGGCGAGTTCCCGGACGGCTCGCGCGTGCTCAGGGCCAAGATCGATATGGCTTCGCCGAACATGAATTTGCGCGACCCGGTCCTCTACCGCATCAAAAAGGCCTCGCACCACCGTACAGGCGACAAGTGGTGCATCTACCCGATGTACGACTTCGCCCACCCGATCTCGGACGCGATCGAGGGCATCACCCACTCCATCTGCACCCTTGAGTTCGAGGACCACCGCCCCCTCTACGACTGGACCCTGGCCGAGGGCCCCTCGCCATGCCGGCCCAGGCAGATCGAGTTCGCAAGGCTGAACCTGACCTACACCCTGATGAGCAAGCGCAAGCTCCTAGACCTCGTAGAGCAAAAGCTCGTTTCGGGCTGGGACGACCCGCGCCTGCCGACCCTGCGCGGCCTTCGCCGGCGCGGCTGTACTCCCGAGGCCATCCGCGAGTTCTGCGGCCGCATCGGGGTGACCAAGTTCAACAGCTTCACGGAGCTGGAGCTCCTCGAGAACTGCCTCCGTGACGACCTCAATAAGCGCGCTCTACGCTACATGGCGGTGCTCAAGCCTCTGAAGGTGGTCCTCGATAACTACCCGGAGGGCAAGGTGGAGGAGCTCGACGCGATCAATAACCCGGAAGACCCATCCACGGGAACGCGCAAGGTCCCATTCTCGCGGACCCTCTACATCGAGGCTGACGACTTCCGCGAAGTCCCCCCTCCCAAGTTCCACCGCCTCTCCCCGGGCCGCGAGGTGCGCCTGCGCTACGGCTACCTCATCAAGTGCGTTGGCGCCGTCAAAGACTCCTCCGGCAATGTCGTCGAGCTGCGCTGCGCCTGCGACCTAGGCTCCCGGGGCGGGTCCCCGGCGGACGGCCGCAAGGTCAAGGCCACCCTGCACTGGGTCTGCGCCGAGCGCTCGCTTCCAGCCGAGGTCCGCCTCTACGACAGGCTCCTGCTGACCCTCCAGCCACAGGACGAGGACTTCCGCAAATGCCTCAACCCCAAGTCTCTTGAGGCGCTCAAGGATTGCCGCGTAGAGCCGGCGCTGGCCCAGCTTAAGCCCGGGACCACCTGCCAGTTCGAGCGGCAGGGCTATTTCTGCGCGGACTCCGTGGACTCGAAACCCGGCGCTTTGGTCTTCAACCGCACGGTCACCCTCCGCGACACCTGGGCCAAGCTCGAGGCCCAGGCCAAGCGCTGAGATGGAGCGCGCGCGCCGCGCCGCCCTGCTCGTCCTCGGCGCGGCCCTGCTCTCAGGCTGCGCCGGCCCGACTCTCAAGCGCCGCACGGTCCAGCGGCCCATCCCGCCGCTGGCCAAGGCCATCATCCGGACCGCGAAGACGTTTCTGCCGGAAGAGGAGCAGAACCGGAAATCGCCCAAGGACTGCTCGGATTTCGTGAGCACGGTCTTCGCGGAGAACGGCATCAAGCTGCCGCGCACCTCCCCGGAGATGTCCCGGCTCGGCTCGGCCATCGCCTCGTCGAAGGACATCCAGATGGGGGACCTCCTGTTCTTCTCAGGGGAGGTCATCAGCCATACGGTCGGCCACGTGGCCATCTACGTCAACAACGGCATCTTCATCCACTTCTCCAAGCCCGAGGTGGGCGTGAGGATGGAGAGCCTCTACAGCGACTACTACCGCAAGCGCTACCTGAAGGCGAAAAGGGTCATCCCTTGACGCGGGCGCGGGCCAGCCTTGCCGCGGCGTAGAACGGGAACGCTGCGGCGAAGAACATGCACGCTGCCGCAAACAGCGCGCATAGGGCCGCGAGCAGGGGCCCGAGCCTGGCCAGAGCCGCCGCGCCCCGCAGAACCGCCAGGACCGCGAAGGCCGCGGCCGCGATCTTAAGGAACTTCATCGCGCTCAGGCCTTGCGCCGGAGGGAACGCCTCGTCGTAGATCGAGCGCTCGGAGCCCGCCCCGATGCTTCGGACATGCAGGATGAACAGCGCCGCATAGAAGCCGACGATGGCCGCATAGAAGAGGAGGGAATCCGCGCGCCCCTGCTTGAGGAGAGTGAGAACCCTGCCCGCCAGACCGAGGAGGATGGGCAAGCCGACCAAGGGATAGGCTTTCAGGGGCAGAAGCTCCTTCGGAGCCTGGGCGCCTGAGCGGGCCAGGGCGAGCCGCAGAAGGAGCCAGCTCAAGACCAGGGCCCAAGCGAGCAGGCCGGCCTGCACCACTAAGGGGACCGGCCCCAGGAAGAAGCGCATGTGCCATGGCGCGTACGCAAGCGCGAGCCATGCGGCGCAGAAGATCAGCCAAGCCCTCAGTTCCCCAGGCTTGAAATCAGGGTCAGCGAGCCCAAGCCTGCCCTGGAGGAGAGCCCTGAAAAGGATGAATGTCCCAAGGAAATCACCGAGCGGATGCAGGGACAAGCCGGTGAAGCCGAAGTTCAGCAAATGGACATGGAACAGCGCCGGGCCCAGGCCCGGCTGGAAGATTTTGTCCGCAAGCACGCCTTCCTCCAGCAGGCCGTAGACCGAGCCTAGGAGCAGCAGGCCCAGAAAGTCGCGCACCTTGAAGCGGTGGATTACGTCCGCGAATATCGCGAACACGCAGAAGTAGACGACGTGCGCGCCGAGCAGGCCCGCCAAGGCCTTGCCCGGATGGGCCGATGCAACGGCGCAGAGATTCTGGACGTTCCAGACCCCTCCCTCGGAAAGGATCATGCCCAGCGCGCCCAGCAGGAGGAGCGGATAGGCTCTTTGCATCGGGTCCCTTGGCTGGGATGATATAACAATTCTCGACCTAGGCCCCAGGACTCAGGACCTTCCCGGCCGCTGTCCCATGTCCATCTGGGCCGATAACCGCCCCCTCGTTGGGCTCTTCGGCACCTGCCTGAAAGGCGTATTTCCTTAATGATAGGTCCAGCGAGGTACTTTATGGGTATATTTCGAAAAGCCCTGATTTCTCTTATTGCCCTCCTTTGCACAGGCCTGAGCGTCGCAAGCGCCTGGGCCCAGCATGTGCACACAGGCAATAGCGTGGTCCCAGGCGGGGCAGCTGCCGGCATCGCCGGCGTGGCGGCTGTGCAGGCCTCCATCAACCCTTCCAAGCTCGACTTGAAGCTCGGCAGTTTGAACCCGGCGCTGA
>JACRDO010000111.1 GCA_016212885.1 Elusimicrobiota bacterium
GGGTGTCGCCGGAGGTGGAGACCACCTCGAAGACGCCGCCGCCGAAGTCCATGATGGTGACGTCAAGCGTGCCGCCGCCCAGGTCGAAGACCATGATCTTCTCGTCCTTGCCCTTTTTGTCGATGCCGTAGGCCAGGCAGGCGGCCGTGGGTTCGTTGACGATGCGCACGACCTCCAGGCCCGCGATGGTCCCGGCGTCCTTCGTCGCCTGCCGTTGATTGTCATTGAAGTAGGCCGGGACGGTGATGACCGCCTTCTCGACCTTGTCGCCCAGGAAGGCCTCGGCGTCGCGCTTGACCTTCTGGAGCAGGAAGCCGGAGAGCTGCTGCGGGGTGTAGGTCTTGCCGTCCGGAGCTTTGTACTTATGGTCCGTGCCCATCTTGCGCTTGAAGGCCATGAAGGTGCCGTCCGGGTTGGCCACGGCCTGCCGGCGGGCGGGCTCGCCCACCAGGAGCTGGCCGTCCTTGGCGAAGGCCACGTAGGACGGGAAGGCCTTGCCGCCGACGGAGGTCCCTTCCGCCGACGGGATGATGGTGGCCTTGCCGCCCTCCATCACGGCCGCGGCCGTGTTCGAAGTCCCCAAGTCTATGCCGATGATCTTGCTCATGTGCCTCTCCTCTCTATTTCCCAGCTGACGCTGGACCGTCTGCTTTCTGGGGCTTGCGGGTGATGCGCACCTTGGCGGTGCGCAGCACCCGGTCCTGCAGCAGGAAACCGTTCTGGAGCACGTCGGCCACCAGGCCCTCGTCGCAGTCCTCGCGGTCCACGGTGCCGAAGACCTCCTGCCGCGCGGCATCGAAAGGCTTGTGCAAGGGGTCCATGGCCGTCACCCCTTCCTCGCGGAAGAGCTTGTCGAACTCCTTGAAGATGCCTTCCATGCCCTTGGCCAGGGGAGTGTCGTTGTGCGAGGCCTGGACCTCCTGGTGCGCCTTCTGCAGGAGGTCGTAAAGTGGGAGGAGCTTCGCCAGCATCGAAGCCTTGCCCAGGCTGATGTACTCGGGCTTCTCGCGGTCCACGCGCTTGCGGTAGTTCTCGAACTCGGCCTTGAGCCGCAGGAGCTGATCGAGATAGTCGGGCTCAGCCGGCGTCTGGTCCGCGGGCGGTTGCTCCGGGGGCGGGACCGCTTCGCTCTTCTGCTTAGCCACCGAGGTCCTCCTCCTCCCAGGCCGCCATCTGGCGGGAGACGATATCGCCCAGGTAGTCCACCAGGCTCATCATGCGCGAGTACTCCATGCGCTTGGAGCCGAGTATGCCCAGCACCCCGACGACGCGGTCGTGGTACTTGTAGGTGGTGGTGACCAGGCTGAGGTCCCGGAGCTCGGGCAGGCCGCTCTCCGCGCCGATGCTGACGTGTGTGCGCGGGCGCAGCGCGCCGCCCTTCTGGGGCTGCTGACCGCGGCCGAGCTCGTGCTCCAGCAGGCCCGTCAGCCGCCGCTTCTCGTTGAACACCCGCATCAGCGACTGCACCATGGAGATGTCGCCGATATCCTCGGCGTAGGAAAGGATGTTGTCGGCGCCCTCCACGTAGAGCGCCTCAGGGGTGATGATTTTGCCCACCTCGCGCAGGAGCTCGTCGGCCAAGCCCGTAAGCTCCCGGAACTCGCTCTCCATCTTCTGCAGGTGCGCCATGACCACGGTCTGGGCGTCCTTGATGCTGCTGCCCCGGATGTGGTCGTTGAGGAAGCGGTTGAGGACGTTGATCTGCCGCGCGCTGGGCGCGAAATTCAGGCGTATGGGCCAGTGGCGCACCAGGCCGGCCTCGGTGACGAGGATGGCCAGGACGTTCTTGCCGGAGAGAGGGATGAGCTCCAGGCGGCGCAGGCGCTGGTCCTTCATCTGCGGCGAGAGCACCAGGCCCGCCCCGTGGGAGACCTTGGAGAGCAGCTTGGAGGTCTCGGAGAGCAAAGTGTCGAGCTCGTCGATGCGGTCGCGGTACTGGCTCTCGATGCGCTCCTTCTCGCCCGAGGCCAGGCGCTGGACGTCGATGATGTAGTCCACGAAGAAGCGATAGCCCTTGTCCGTGGGCTGGCGGCCGGAGGAGGTGTGGGGCTGGTGCAGGAAGCCCTCGTCCTCGAGCTCCTGGAGTATGCTGCGGATGGTGGCCGGGGAGAGCCCCATGCCCGCCTCCTCGGCGATCAGAGAAGAGGAGACCGGCCGGGAGTTCTTTATGTAGTAGTGGATGACCCACTGCAGGAGGTTCTTCTTGCGGGACTCCACGACCTCGGGCTTGAGTTGGCGCATGGTTGGGCTCTGGCGTCTAAATTAGCAATCAGGCCATCTGACTGCTAGTATTATAAGCCAAAAGCCCAGAACTGTCAAGTTCAGGGCGGGACTGCTAATTTAGGCTGGAGGCGCCTAGAGCTTCGCGCCCGGGAGGACCACGTCGATGATCCCGTAGGCCTTGGCTTCCTCGGCGGACATGTAGTAGTTGCGCTCCATGTCCTTGGTGATCTTCTCCACGGTCTGGCCCGTGTGCTTGGCCATGATCTGCTCCAGGGTCTTGCGCGTGTAGGCCATCTCCTTGGCCTCCACCACGATGTCCGTGGCCTGACCGGAGATGCCCCCCACCATGGGCTGGTGGATCATGATGCGCGACTGCGGCAGGGCGAAGCGCTTGCCCTTGCTGCCCGCGGCCAGGATGACCGCGCCGAAGGACATGGCCATGCCCATGCAGATGGTGGTGATGGGCGCCTTGATGTAC
>JACRDO010000113.1 GCA_016212885.1 Elusimicrobiota bacterium
AAGACACTGGATACGGCGCGCATATTTCTTGTAGCTCTGAGCGGTGAGCTCTGAGCCACGACTTTATGAAGACCGTTGACGACAGCTCACGGCTCATGGCTCATAGCTCTCTTGGGCTGCGGGCGAAGCCCGCGCTATGATGAAATACTTTGGACTGGGCCTTTTGGCAACGCTGATTTTTCCGGCCTTCGACGGTCCCGCGGCGCAGGAGCGCTCCAGGGACCGGCCGGATGAGATCGAAGGCCCGAAGAGCGCGACCCTCGCTCCAATCCCGGAGGTGGGAGCGGGCGTGCCGGCCGTGGGCCAGCCGGTGCGGCCGGAAATCGGCCTCCCCGCGCTCCAGAAGCCGCCCGAGCAGGAGGAGGAAGGCTTGGGCGACGCTTCCCCTGCAGCGGCGGCAAAGGCGCCTCGAGGCGCCGCGGCTCCGGTCTCCCGGGTTGACTTGGGCGTGCTCCAGGCGCCGCCCTCTTCGGGGGAGGAGAAAGACCGCCCTGCGAGGACGGCGCCTCCTGGGGCGCCGAGTGTTGGAGCGGAGCGGTCATCGGGAGACGCCGAGCAGGCGCGCGGATATTCGCAGGAGGGAGCGGGGTCCAGCCGGTTCCGGTCCCACGGCGAGCCGGAGGGCCGCGGCGAAGCGAAATCGCAGGTGGAAGAGATGGGCCGCTCGGCGCAGAGCAAGCTCGCGGCGCGGGACTACGTCGGCGCCGCCCAGGACGCCGCCCGGATGATCCAGCTGGACCGCGGCAATGCGCTCGCCCGGGTCTTCCGCTCCGAGGCTTACAACGGTTTGGGAAGGCACAGAGAAGCCCGGCAGGAGGCTCTGGAAGCCGTTGCCAGGGAGCCGGGCAACGCCGCTGCCTGGCGCAACGCGGCCTGGGCCGAGGACCGGCTCGGGAGATTCGACGACGCCTTGGCCAGCTCCGGGAAAGCCATCAAGGCGGAGCCCAGCAACGGCGTGGATTACGCGCTCCGGGCTTACGCTTCGGAGATGCTGGGCGAGAAGACGGACGCCATGAAGGATATGAAGATCGCCGCCAAGTATGAACCCAAGTTCAAGGGGATATACGAACAGGCCGTCGGGACCGGCAAGATCTTCGAACCGGACAAGGATGATTTCTGGGCGATCATCGAAACCGTTGCCGCGGCGCAGAGAGAAGAGAAGCCCTCAACCGGGAGATGGTTGGCGCTCTTTGGATTTCTGGCGCTCGGGGCCGGCGCCGGGGGCGTCTGGCTTCTGCGCCGGCGCAAGGGGGAAAACCCTCTCTGGCAGGCCGACCTTGCGGACGCGATGTCTCCAAAAACGGCTGCCGCGCCGGGAGAGCAGAAGAAGATCGGCGGGCAGTATGAGCTGGGGCGGCTCCTCGGCCGAGGTGGGATGGGGGAGGTCTTCGAGACCAAGGACCATGCGCACAACAGGACAGTGGCGGTCAAGAGGCTCTCGGAGGAGTTCATCCGGCTCGACCCCCGGGCGAGAGAGCGGATGATCCAGGAGCAGAGGGCGATAGCGGCCCTGCGCCACCCGTCGATCGTGGAAATCTATGAGGTCTTCGAGGAGGACCGCGATCTCTTCCTGGTCCTCGAATTCGTCAAGGGTAGAAGCGTGGAGCGGCTGCTGGCGGAGGGCCGGACCCTGGCTCTTGGAAGGGCCCTGGAGATCCTGCGGCCCGTCTGCAGGGCCCTGGAATACGCCCACGCCCAGAATCTGGTCCACCGCAACATCAAGCCCTCCAACATCCTGGTCCCGGAGCAGGGGGACGCCAAGTTGATGGATTTCGGAGCGGCCCGTTCTCCGGCTCATTCGGCCCCGGAGGTGGAGGCGGGCATGGCCCGCAAGGAATCCGACGTCTATTCGATCGGGGCCTGCCTCTACGAGATGCTCACGGGCCGGGCGCCCTTCGCGCCGCCGGCCAACCGGGTGCAAAAGATCCGGATGGATTTCGTGCCCCCCAGCCTGCGGGCGCCGGAGCTGCCCTCCGAGGTCGACGACGTGGTCAGCCAGGCCCTGCAGCCGAGCCCGGAGGCGCGCTTGAAGAGCGTCGGGGAGTTCCTGGCGAAGCTCGAAGCGGCTGCCTTGCAAAAATCGGACTGACGGGGTATGCTTTTCAAACGCTTGACGACCTATGTGGAAAACCGCTGAAGGCAGCACCGGACGCCTCATCCAGCTCTGCTCGGCCTACTTCTTCTTCTACGTCATCTTCGGCGTGGCCACGAAGTGCTTCACGGGCAGGACCGCGTTCGATTCCCTGCGCATGAACGACATGGAGTTCCTGGTCTGGAGCACGCTCGGCGGCTCGCTTATCTGCCTGCTCGTGATCTTCGCCGCCCGCTGGCATAAGACCAAGTCCGAGCGCTTCGCGCAGTGGGGCCCCCTGCGCTTCCCCGCGGAGTACCTCTACATCGTCCCCTCCGGAGTGTGCACGGCCGTGGTCATCCCCACGACCACGCTGATGTACATGCTGCTGAAGTCGGTCATGGTGGCGATGGTCATCATGCGCGCCAGCGTCATCGTCATCAGCCGGCTCGTGGACGAGGCGCAGATCCGCCAGGGGATCCTGCGCAAGACGGTGTACCGGGAGGAGAACGCGGCGGTCGTCTTCGCCGTGGCCGCGGCCTGTACGCAGATATTCCTGGCCAAGAGCGGGGACTTCGACTTCCTGCGCAACTCGGCCGCCATGGCGGTGCTCTCGGGCTACATCCTGGCCTACGCGTTGCGCATCTACATCATGAACTACTACAAGAACACGCGGCCCAAGGGCGCGCCGCTCGACAACAAATGGTTCTTCTCCATCGAGCAGATCTCGGCGAGTCTCGTCATGGCCCTCGCGGCTCTCATCCTCTACCACGGCGGCTTCGAGGCCGAGCCGGCGCGCCTCTTCCATGACGCCATCGCCCGGCCCCACCCGAAGTGGTTCTCAGCGAACCTGGCCGGGGCGGTCTACGGGATGGTGGCGTTCTTCTCGGTGTTCATCTTCATGTTCAAGGACCGCACGGCCACCTTCGCCGGGCTCGTCAACCGCCTGACTTCGCTGGCGGCCGGAACGACCGCGACCCTCGCCTCCTACTTCCTCTTCAACGGCAAGTTCCCCAGCCGCGCGGACTGGGCCTCCCTGGGACTGATCCTGGCGGCCGTAGGTTTTCTGAGCGTCGCGGAAAGGAAGCGCGCCGCGGAGCTCGCCGCGGCCAAAGAGATTCAGCGGTAGCAGTTTTCCATCAGCGCGCCGACGGCGCGGTCCGAGGTTTCCAGCAGGGCGCTTTCTTCCGTGGAAATCGAGCCGCGCCAGCCGGCCTCGTAGAGGTCCCTGACCCGGCGGAAGAAGTCCTGGCGAAGGGTGAGGCTGCGGATCTCGGAGCCTGGGTTGCGCGTGAGGCTCCGCGCGGAGAAGCCTTTCTCCTGAAGGCGGGACGCCCAATAGCGGGCCTTGAGCTCCAGGATCGTGGACTGCATCTCATCGACGCGGATCTCCCAGCCGGAACAGCTCTCGCCGCTCGCGACCGCGTCGCGGTAGGTCCCGCTCAGGCCCATCACGGGGGCCCCATCGCCGATATCCGGAGGAGGGACGATGACGTCGAAGGAGCCGGAAAGGGCCGAGCCCTGCCAATCCTGCGGCACCTGCATCGTGGACACGCCGAGGATGCGGGCCGTCTCGGCGTCGATGAGGCGGGCGTTGACCTCCAGCTTCCCTTCGGCGAGAGTCAGGTACGTGCCGGTGAGGATGGAATCCACCCCCAGGACCCGGCCGACCTGATTGCTCTGGCGGGGGTCTATCAAGCCCTGGTAGCCGAGCCCCTGCTCATGGAGGACCTTCTCCAGCAGGGTCCTTTCCATGATCTCGATGCCCTCCTGCTGGGAGAGCTTGGCGGTCAGACGCTCGGCCAGCGCCAGGCTGCCCTGGGACTCTCCGCCCGAGACAGGCAGGAACGGGAGCACGGCGATCCGGCGCTTGGCTTGGCGGCCGGCGATGCGGGAAATCTCATGAGCCGCCTTCTCGTAGGGATCGGCATGGGAGGGGGAGGCTCCGGACAGGAAAAGCGCCGCAAGAACGAATGCGGCGCCTGCGCCGCGCCTTAAGTGCGACACCCTCGTCCCTGCCGCCTTTTGAAGCATAATGATCGGGCTGCCGAATTCGGCTTGGTACTCGGCAGCCCGGCTGGCATGGAGGGTGTCGTCTCACGTCGTCCGTCTTCTCTCAGTAGCCCCGTGGCTTTGCGGCGCCGGGTTTCCCCGGTTGTGCCCTGGACGATGCCTATGCTAGGACTGTAGCAGGGCTTTGGCCGCAGGTCAATTCACAGCCATGTAAGTTTCCGCATCATCGATGTTACTTGAGGCCCCGGAGGGCGCTCTCGATCAAGGACTGGATGCGCGAGTAATTCGTCTCGATGTCTGAGGCGCTGATGTCCGGGGCGAGGACCGCGGTCCGGCCGCTCAAGCGCCGCAGGACCGGTTCGGTCTCGCAATGGTAGATATCCATCCGGCCGCGGAAGACCTCCTCGGTATCGTCGGCGCGGCCGCGCGCAAGGATCCTGCGGCGGAGCTCATCATCCGGGACGTCGAGGAAGATCATCGCGTCCAAGGCTTGCCTATGGTCCGAGAGCCAAGCCTCCAAGGCTCGGGCCTCTTCCATCCTCCTCGGGAAGCCGTCCAGGATGAAGCCGCGCTCGCGGACGTCGCCGGCCTCGAGCCTTTGCTTGACCAGGCCCAGCACGAGCCCGGTGTCGAGCAATTCTCCTTTCGCCATGGCCGCGGCGAGCTCCGGGTGCGTCTGCGCGCTGGCGCGCAGGAGCTCTCCGACGGAGATGTGGACAACGCCGTAGTCCTGCGCGATCCTCTTGCCGTAGGTGGTCTTGCCGGCGCCGGGCGGGCCGGCGATGACAAGCCGAAGGGGTTTCGGAGAAGCCGCGGGGACGGCGGGGACTTGCGAGCCTTGCGCCCATGCAGGGGCTTGCGTCTTGACCGAAGGGCCCTGCGGGGCCGGCAGGAAGCTCGCCGCGGGCGAGAGCCGGAGGTTGAGAGCCGTCGGGAGCTCTGTGAGGACCGAAGGAACCGGCGCAAGCCGGAGGGATGCGGCCGTCCCGGCCGCGACCCCGACCGGCACAACCGGGGACACCCTTATAGGAGCGACCTGCTGGGCGGAAGCCCCGCCGGCGAAGCAGAGTAAGACGGCCAGGAGCAAGGTCATTCTATTAGGAAGTTTGCCCCCGAGAGGCGCTCCGGCCAAGCGGCTTGCGGCCCAAGCCGGGATGGGCCTAAAGTCTTCTCGGGGAGCCATGAAACAATATAGGACCCAAGGGGCATGGATTGCGGGCCCTTTGGTCCCATGCCCGGAGAAGCTTCTACAGGTATAATGAATGCAATCGGAGGCCCAATGAAAATCACCGCTCTGGCCGCTGCGCTGCTGGCTCTTCCTTATGGAAGCTTCGCTTTGGAAAGCATCGAAGGAGCCGCAGCCTCCGGCGCCAAGGCGCTCTCGGGCGCGCAGGCGTCGCTCAGCATCAAGACCTTCGCTCCGAAGCATCACCATCATCGCCGCGCGGCGCCTGGCGCTATAGGAAGCCAGGGACCGCGCGGCAGTGCCGTGCTCCTTATCCGCGCGGCCCCGAGCGCCTACGAGCCGCCGGATGAAGCGGCCCCGGGGCAGTACCTCCCCTGCACCCGCCCGCTCGTCTACATCAACCAGGACCGGGAAATCTACAAGGACGGGGAGCGGCTCGGCCGCTACGCAAAAGACTATCGGACATCCTGCACGGGCGACGCAGCTTGGGTCGACACGGACAACCACATCTATAAGAACGATGACCGCATAGGGGACTCGGTCAGGAACTTCGCCATCGCCAAGCGCACCGGCGACACGGCTTGGATCGACCTCTCGAGCTATATCTTCAAGAACGGCCAAAGACTGGGCGCCTCGGCCAGGCAGTTCGAGCTCAACGACTTCAAGGGGATCGTGGTCTGGACCGACCTGTCGGACGCGATATACAAGGACGATGTCCGCCTGGGCTACGGGGCCGCGCGCTTCCAGATGTCGAAGCAGACGGGAGACGTCGCGTGGATCTCCCGGAGCGGCGAGATGCACAAGAACGGGGAGCGGCTGGGTTACGACGCCTCCCAGTTCAGCATCCACGGCTTCACCGGCGCGGTGGTCTGGATGACCCGCACCGGGGACATCTATAAAGGCGATGACCGCCTGGGCTCGGACGCTTCGCGATTCGAGCTCGCCTACTACACCGGCGACGTGGCCTGGTCGGACCGCTACGGGAGGATGTACAAGAACGGCCAGCGCCTGGGCGACGACTGCGCCGAGTTCAAGATCGAGAATGACGGCCGCGTCCTCTGGCGCGACCGGTACGGGAAATACCACATCGGCTGAACGGGGATTATATACTTCGCAAAATAGCCTTATACTTCAAGTAGTTCCAGCGCGATACCGTTATTGCTGTAACTCCAAGTTGCTTTCCGATCTTCTGAGTACTCGGGGCCCCATTCTTCAATAATGGAAGTATGCGTTCTTGGCTGGTCGAATTGCGACTTGGGCAGTAGCGGCTTCAATTCCTCTGGCATCGAACAACCTCACTGCCATTGCCGGCAACCACACAGTACCTTCACTGTTTCAGTGCATGCAAAGGATATTTGCCGAACGAACCAGGGGTATGCTACAACGAGCTGTTATCCAATAAAGTCAAGAACACGAGGAGGAACTATATGGCCAAGGTTGCCCCGATTTTCCAGGCTCTCATTCGTGGCCGCGATCATGCCACCGCACTGCAAGACTTGCTCTCCCCGGACTCAGTCGATGAGATTCTGTTATCAACCGCCTTTGTCAGACAAGATGGGATCAATGCCATCGCCAAGATGCTAAGTCGACACGCCGGGAAAGTCACGGCATACGTGGGGATCAACAATGGCTCGACTTCTTATCAAGGGATATGTGCATTGCTTCGGACAAAAGTTACGGTATATGTTGTGGACACAAAGAAGCGCGGGCAAATCTTCCACCCCAAATTTTACCTGGTTCGACGTGGAGACATTGCGGACGTCATCGTGGGGAGTGCCAACCTGACGCACTCTGGCTTACATAACAACATTGAAATTAGTGCTCGCATCGCATTAAACCTTCGCCAAAAATCAGATAAACAGTTTTATGGCTCGATCATGAGCAACATAGAGTCACTGCCCCACAGTTTCCCAACACACTGCTATCCAGTGCTATGGGATGCACACAAATTGAGAAAGCTGCTCGTAGATGAAAATGCCCAAAACAAAGCCGACTCCTCCGAAGCGGGCCCTTCTTCTCGCCCACCCCAAACTGGCCCCGGAATTCCACTCCCGTTCGTGAGGCCGCCGGCGCGCCCCAAGCAACGTCAGGCTCCCCATCACCGCCCGCCATTCCTCTCAAGACCACATTCTCCCGTAGCCAGCGGGCCCCTGGTATGGGTTAAGCCGCGCTTGCCACAGGGAGACGTCCAAATCCTGCGGGTGGGGCACACCACTGGGGTACTTCGGCTCACGCAGGCGGAATTCAGAGTTGGAGGGACACCCATCGATCACACCACATATTTTCGTAAGAAGGTTTTTTCCAGACTCAGCTGGTCGACCGACCCCGGAGACCCAGATAAAGAAACGGCAGAAGGCCTATTCCAGGTTGTCATCCAGGGACGAGCTGTTGGCTTATTCAAGCTGAAGCTAAGCCACAAACCCAAATGGGAAGCCGCGCAACGCAATTACACCACGGGGCTGCATTGGGGCGATGCCGCATCGCATATCCGTAAACGCGGCTTAATAGATAAGCCCTTGCGGCTTTACGACACCCCGGAAGGAAGGAATGCCGTACACTATAAGAATCGATTAGACCGCGCGGAGACGTCTCCTCATGAGGCGTAGCCAAGCATTATGCAGTGTCGTAATTTCTTCGCGAGACAGTCCGACTTCACGCAAGACATGAGCATCTTGCTCACATAGAATATCCGCGACCCTGCGCCCCTGTCTGAAAGCCACATCAAGCGATTGCACCCTTTGCCCACCAGCCCGAGTAAGCGGAATTACCAGCCTCTCAATTTCGGATGGCACAAGTTCAATGACTCCCCCGCCATAATGCCGCCCTTCAAGCTCTGCTGAAAGCGCAGTCAGCGAATTAATGAAGCCCCCGACAAAATCTTTCTCTCTCCCCACATAGGACGGCCGCATTCTAATTCGATAGGCAGTGTCAGTTGTGTATGCTCCCGCATGATTCAATATCAATCTGGGCGTAGCATGCGCCCTCTTGAGCATCGATATCTCAGACACCCATACCGATGGCACGCAATACCATGGTTCTCTGATGCGGCACTTGTATCTCTTATGAAGCCCTTGATCTTCTCCTGATTTAATATATTCCCGAACTTTCGGTGGCAACCGATGCGGAGAGGCCGAAGGGAACTGTAAGAAATTAGTGGGCAACCCATCCTTTCGATTGCCCGCGAAATCCGCGCGGGAGAAAATCACTCCTCGCACGTGGTCGCTGCGGCCGAACATAGGTCCAGCAAATTTGTGCAGGGCGAACCTTGAAACGACCTCATCTGGAACCAAAAAAAACTTGTTGGCCCCGGTTACGATGCCCACATCCACGTCGGCAATATCTACGAACTTCAGGACAGACTGCGTTTCACTGGCGGCTTTATAAACGGCGAACTCTGTATCCGAGAGCAATCCTTCCATCCATTTTCGACCAAGCAACGAAGAGTCCTTTAGCCTCGTCGTCTCGACAAGCTTTTTCCCAACCCCATTATCGAGTTGTGCCAGCTTCACCTCTGGGAAACCAATCACTGTCGGCCCAGATTCATGTTTTAAACGCTTTTCACAAAGCAGCAGGACGATGCCCTGCAAAACACCGGCAGAAAACAAATCCTCGACATGCACCACATGCACCCGGGAACACAGCCTCAGGACAAAGTCCCTTACCGGCTTCGCATGAAGGACATGCATGATTTCAGATGGGATGACCATCGCCAATCGTCCGCCTGGGCGCAACATCTGCAATCCTTGGATTAAAAATGGAACCCAGGCATTCGTGTGTTTAGTAAAAGGCAAAAAATTTAATTTAAAAATCCGTTCTGTTAATACTTGCGCATCCTGTCCGACATACTGATATCGAATAAATGGTGGGTTCCCAATAACAGCATCGAAGCATTTCTCGCTATTGAAGTTGATCAGACAATAGCTAAGGAAATCCCGGCATTGTACTCGTGCGTTTAGCCGGGGATAGTCTCCGCTCTTGATGCGCCGATAAAGCTTATCGCAAGCCTTCGAATCGATGTCGATCCCTTCAAGAGTGCCCCGCCTATTTCGCTGAGCCTTCTTCGAGACACTCTCTAATGCAGTGAAAAAGACCCCATCACCACAACTGGGTTCTAGGATGTTCTGTGGATTAATTCCCATCACCCACCGCGCCAAGAATTCCGCAATCTTGGGCGGCGTGTAGTATGCTCCTCGGAGCTTCTGCTCGGTTTCTTGAGATTTGAAGTTCATCGACTCATCTGCCCCTCTAGCCGATTGCGCGGCAGATTTTTCATAAGCTCTTCAATTTCCCGTCTTGCGTAAAGCCTGTAATTATTAAAAGGATGCCTCTTGGCCAGCAGTTTTCTTGCCCTATCCCACCGTCGAAGTGTCATTGGATCGACGCCGAGCATTCGAGCCGCTTGGGAAACTGTGAGGAAATCCTTGAAGGTCGGCATACAATGTACAACCTTATACAACTTAATACCCCAGGTTGGCAACTTCATACCATATCATACGAGCGATCCCCCAAAAAGTTCCCTGCCGAGTCTCGATTCTGACATAAAACGACTAATGAACATCTACCCCCACATCATCATCGGCACCAATCCATAGACCCTAAAGAGCTGGTTTTTCCAAAGGGACTGAACCTAGGCCTCTTTTCCTGATTCGCCCTAGGGCTATTCCTGAAGCGCCGTTGCCCCGGTCGGCCCTACGAAAGCCGCGGAATTCCGATTAGAATCTCTCCATAAGGATCATTATCCTTGGAGGCTTAGGTCATGCCCAGCACGTTGAAGCGGTCAAAAGAAGCGGTCGCCGCATCCCTTTCCTTGCTCATTCTCCTCGCGAGCCCCGGCTGGCCCCAGACAGTGACCCAGGCTGTCCCGGGGATGGCGGGCAATATGACCGCGGTCCCGGTGAACATCGGCACGCAGCTCCAGAGTCCTGCGCTCAAAGGCCTGCCAGGGACGATCTCCCTCAACGGCGTCTCGGTCCTGCCCACACCATCCGCAATCAGTGTCCAGACCGTCAAGCCGCAGGCCGCGAACGCGCTGGCGCCGGCCGCCGGCGTGAACGCGAAAGCAAACAAGGGCGTGCCGGCGATCTCCGCTGCGCCCGTCGCAAACGTCGCTGTCCCCGGAGTTCAGACGGCCGTCGAGACGAAGCTCCGGGCCGAAAAGGCCGCCGTGGTCCAGGGCCTCTCCAAGCAGGTCGGTGCGGCCATCGAGGCCGCTGGCCCGGTCCGCGAAGCTCCGGCCGAATCGGCCCACGGGCTCGGCCGCATGCTCATCGACATGCTCACCTTCAGCCGGGCGAAGGGAGCCTCGGACTCGGCCGCGGTCCCTCGGGTTCCGAAGCGGACATCCTCCAAGAAGATGAAGGCCGCCGGCCTGCAGAAGCCCGGCGGCAGCCAGAGGCAGATGCTCCAGGCTTTGGACTACATCGCCTCGGTCTACACGGAGCACTACGCGCCCATCGACTGGAAGCAGCAGCAGTTCGGCGTGGATTTCAAGAAGGAGTACGAGAAAGTCCGCAGCGCCGTCCTCTCCAAACCGTCCATGAGCTTCCGGGAGTTCCAGAGCCTTCTGGCGGCCTTCGTCTCAGCCGCGCGGGACTACCACGTCGGGATCCACTTCTACTCCACGGAGAAGGCCCGCCTCCCGCTCTTCATCATGGGAGCGGAAGGCCGTACCCAGTCGCAGGGCCAAGAGACTCGGTATTACCTTGCCTACATCGACCGGCAGAAGCTGCCGGAGCGCCTCTTCCCTCATCAGGTCGGCGACGAAGTCGTCGAGTTCGACGGCCGGCCGGTGGCCGAGGTGATCGAAGGGATCGTGAAGGCGGGCGGTCAGAACGTCCCCGGGACCGACGCACGCCTGGCTGAGATGCGCTTGACCAACCGCATCCGGCAGACGGGCCAGCCTGTCCCGCAAGGCGCGGCGGCGCTCAAGATCCGGGGGAGGGACGGCGCGGTCAGCGAGGTCAAGCTGGGCTGGGAGTACACTCCGGAGATGGTGCCGGGCGACGTGCCGGTGCGCGACGGCGGCCTCTCCACCCAGTCGGGGATCGACGGCCTGCCTGCCGGCCGCCCAGGCGCCGGCGCGGCGCCGGCCAAGGGCTTGGGCAAGGTCCGGGAGCTGCTCCGCAAGCTCATCCCCGTCATGGCCCATCCGTTCGCCGAGATCTTCAAGAAGCACGCGGCGGAGCAGCCGGGCAACAAGTTCATGATCGGCGCGAGGGAGAGCTTCGTCCCGAAGCTGGGGAAGGTGCTCTGGGAGATCCCCCAGGAGTCCCCGATCCACGCCTACATCTATGAGAACGAGCAGGGCCGCAAGATCGGCTATATCCGCATCCCGGACTTCATGGGGGAGGAGCAGCACGCCCAGCTCTTCGCGCAGATCATCGGGCAGTTCCAGAAGGTCACGGACGGCCTGGTCATCGACCAGGTCAACAACCCGGGCGGAAGCCTTTTCTATATGTACGCCCTCCTCTCCATGCTGAGCGACAAGCCGCTCGACACCCCGCGGCACCGCCTCATCATCGACGAGAGCGACGCCTACTGGGCCGCGAGCATCCTCCAGCAGACCGCGGCCGAAGGGATGAAGAAGGCCTTCACCGAGGAGATGGGCGAAGAGATGGCCGGCTTCAAGCCCACCCGCTCTGTCCAGGAATCCGTGATCGAGTACGCCCGGTTCATCCTCGCAGAGCTGAAGGCCGGACGCCGCTTCACTGAGTTCGTCCATCTCTTCGGCATCGACTCCATCACGCCGGGCCGGGTGCGCTACGCCAAGCCCATCCTGCTGCTCATCAACGAGCTGGACTTCTCCTGCGCGGACTTCTTCCCGGCCATCCTGCGGGACAACGGCCGCGCGAAGCTCCTCGGCGCGCGGACCGCCGGGGCCGGCGGCGGCGTGAAGGAGCTCCAGTTCGCCAACCAGCTCGGCGTCGCGGGCTTCTCCTACACCTGGACCATCGCCCAGCGGCCTGACGGCCGCCCCATCGAGAACCTCGGGGTGAACCCGGACGTCGAGTACCAGCTGACGGGAGAGGACTTCCGGGCAGGCTTCTCAGGCTACCAGAAGGCCGTCAACGCGGCCCTGAACGGGATGCTGCCTCCGCCGGCTCCCCGGAGCGCTCCAGCCGTAGGGGACGAAGAGGATGCGGCGCCGCCTCCTGCCGTTCCCTTGCGCGCGAAGCGGGCCAAATAAGCGGCTTGCCCGCCCCCCGCGGCAAGAGATAATATTTTCTCGCCTCGCCGCGGTCCAAAGTCCGGCTGGGTTGAGGGGTACCCTAATGATCGAATCCACGAGACGGATCCTCTTCGTCGGCTACGGCGCGGTGGCGCAGTGCGCTCTGCCGATCCTGCTCAAGGAGGCGAAAGTCCCCCCCAAGAGCATCACGGTCATGGATTTCGAGGACCGTTCCGCCGCGCTCAAGAAGTTCAGGCAGAAGGGTGTCCGCTTCGTTCGCGACCGGATCACGCGGGAGAACCTGGGCCGACTGCTGGGCAAATACCTTTCAGCGGGCGACGTGCTCATCGACCTCGCCTGGAACATCGACTGCTGCGAGCTCCTGCAGTGGTGCCGCGACCGCGGAGTGCTCTACGTCAACACCTCGACCGAGGTCTGGGACCCCTACGCGGGCGCGGCGGACACGCACCCGACCGAGCGCACGCTCTATTGGCGGCATATGAACATCCGGCGGCTGATCTCGAAATGGCCCGGCCCCGGCCCGACCGCGGTCTTGGAGCACGGCGCGAACCCCGGGCTCATCTCGCACTTCACCAAGCAGGGCCTCATCGACATCGGCGAGCGCAACCTCGCGGACAAGAAGGTCTCCGGCCGGAACGTGGAGAGCCTCCGTCAGCTCATGAAGGACCGGAAGTTCAACCTGCTCGCCAGGGCCCTGGGCGTGAAGGTCATCCACTGCAGCGAGCGCGACACGCAGATCACCGACAAGCCAAAGCAAGTGGACGAGTTCGTCAACACCTGGAGCGTCGAGGGCTTCCGCGAGGAGGGCATCACCACCGCGGAGATGGGCTGGGGCACCCACGAAAAGGAGCTTCCCGCGCTGGCCCACGAGCATCAAGAGGGGCCGCGCAACCAGATCTGCCTGGCGCGCATGGGCATCAACACCTGGGTGCGCTCGTGGGTGCCGGACTACTGCATCCACGGCATGGTGGTCCGCCACGGGGAGGCCTTCACCATCTCCGACAAGCTCGCTGTTTGGGAAGGCGGCAAGGCGGTCTACCGCCCGACCGTGCACTACGCCTACTGCCCCTGCGACTGCGCGATCGTCTCCTTGAACGAGCTGCGCGGCTGCGACTACAAGCTGCAGCCCGACATCCGCATCATGAACGACGAGATCATCAGCGGCTCCGACATCCTGGGCGCGCTGATCATGGGCCACGCCTTCAAGTCCTGGTGGATCGGCAGTGACCTGAGCATCGAGGAGTCGCGCCGCCTGGTCCCGCACCAGAACGCCACGACCATGCAGGTCGCGGTCTCGGTGGTGGCCGCGGCGATGTGGATGATGGAGAACCCGGCCCGGGGCGTGCTCGTGCCTGACGACCTTCCGCATGAGTACATCCTGAAGGCCTCGAAGCCCTACCTAGGCAAGTTCATATCGAAGCCGTCGGACTGGACCCCCTTGAAGCATTATTCGAACGCCTTCAAGGGCTACAACAACCCGGCCATCGACGCCGGGGACCCCTGGCAATTCAAGAACTTCCTGATCACCGACGGTGACTAAAGGGCTTAAGAAAGCCACCCTCCTCCAGTTGACGTTCATGATCTACGGCGCGGCCCTGGTCACCTTGATCGTGATGCCCTTCATCTTCAGCGTGCCCGTGGCCTACTGGGCGGTCGCCCAAGCGAAATGGGCCGGGCGAAAAGGCCCTTGACAGGAATTCCAATCCTGTTTATCCTTACGCTATCCAGTCATGCGGCTTGACCCTGCCCGGAGCCTGCGCATTCTCTTGGGCCTTTTGATGTTGATAGGCCTGGGGGGGGGGCGTTTGCCTCTTGCATAGGTCTTATGCGAGTGATCAAGCTGAGATTCCCAAGCATCTGGCCTTAAGTTCGCTTCTTCCCGGCATCACCGAAGGCCAATCTCTGAGGGTCAAGGTCGCCGAAGCCCGCCGCATCGTCCTGCAACTGGACAAAGAGACGCTGGCTGAGAAATCAAAGCTGCCGGCGGTCACCGGAGTCTTCGAACCAATCCATTGGGGACTGGCGAAGCCGGCCAAACCAGGCGAGTACGGCGGCGGGATGTCGCCGCGGTTGGAATTCATCGAGAAGAATCTGGCCAAGAGCCTTCAGGACCTCGCCAAGCTGCCTTCAGCGTGCGATTCCTCGCATCTAGCCCAATGGCGGGCTGCTGCAGCGAGCCAACAGCTTGTGCTCAAAACCATCACCCAGGCAAAACAGGCGCGGGCGCAGGCGATGTGGACGGCCAAAGAATCGGACAAGCTGATACAGGCCGCCCTGCCGCGTCTGCGGGGCGCAAACGACAAAGCGTCCGTCCGAGAACTGGAGAGCTACAACAAGAAACTGCAAGAGGGCCTTGATGCGGTTGCCAAGGCCTTGGGCAAGGGGCTTGCAGGGAAGAATTTGGACAAGAAGCTCATGCCGACGATTGGAATGAAGTGCGGGAGCGTTTTGGCTGTGAAGCTGCCCGGCGCGAAAGAGGCGGGCATGGCGCTTGAGGGGATATCCCCGACATCGGCTGCTTCACCCAAGAATACAGGCGGCATAGGCTCTCTTCTGTCCAGTTCGGCGCCCAGGGCCAAGGCTGCCAATGCTTGTCCGAATGGGCGATGTCCAGACGGCATGTGGTGCGAATGCCCGGTTGGCGCCACCCCGATACCGAACTGCGGCGGATGCGTAGGGGGTACTCGCATTTGTGAAAAACCTCCGCGAAAAGGCCTACCCCCAGGATCCGATGGATGCTGCCCGGAAGACTATGAGACAGGGGCTTTTGGCTGCAAGCCGACCAAGTGCCAATGCCCTTGCGGGAAGAAGATCGACCCGCCCTGCACCACAGCAAGATGCAACGCCGTGTGTCCGACGAAATGCAAATGCCCTTGCGGCGTAGAAAGAAACGCTCCATGCACAGACGCGAATTGCAAGCTTGTGTGCCCGGCGAAGTGCAAATGCTACTGCGGCAAAGAAATCTACCCGCCTTGCGACGATGACCATTGCAGAAAACCGTGTGAGGGCTGGATGGGGGCTCTCGTGCCCAAGCCTTGGAGAGTTGCCGGGGATTGGCTCCTTGGAATCGGTCCGAAAAAATGGGATTTGGGTCCAAACGACCCCATGACCAAGGAGTTGAAGAAATTCAAGGCGATCGAGGATCAGCGTAATAAAGCGAAAGCGAAACTGGCTGAAAACTGCAAGAAGTGCGCGGCCAAACTTATTCTGGAACCAGATGCATCATATTCGGTAAGGGATCAGGGATGGCGGGAGGCTCTTCGAGACTACGGAATTTTCTTCTTCGGCGGCGGCAATCGAACTGCCGCATTTTTGGGTTCTTATTACGGCACTTGGACAGCGGACAAAATAGGTTGCAAGAACGGTACTGCTTCGCTGAGTTTTCATATCTGGAATGACTCAGGTCTAGAATCTGGGACCCACTTCCCGGGCAATAAAGAGAGTCATCCAACTATTCAAGATTGGGTTTTGCATCCTTATGATACTTGGAAAAACAACTACCATGGTCCAAAAGGCGTTTTCAATAATAATTTATTCGGCGAGAAAGGGCCCATGCATACCGTAACGGAGACTTTCGACTGGACCGAGCCCGTCCAGTTTGAAGGGAACTCAAAATGCAAAAAATGAACAAATTCCTTTTGTTCATGTTCGGTTTGGCGCTGGTCGTATGTGCGCTTGTCGGCATATTTGGAATGCTGGCGATGATGGCTGCGAACTATGGATTAGGGGCCTTCCCATTGATAATAATTCCGCTGTCTTTCGCCCGTTTGGCTTTATGGTCCTTCAGGCGCATGGGCGGGCCTAATCCGCTGGAAAATCGGAAACTATTCAAATTCATGGGGGTTTTAGCTGTAATTGTAGTCATCCTGACCGTGCATGATATTTATAAAAGTGCGACGAAAAGAGACCCGGTTCGGGATGACATCCCAGGGGTTTATGTCGGGAACTATGTCGGCGGCAGGGAAGTTTACGACATCCGTCCGGACGGCACTTTTTCACAGACTTTCACCAAGGACGGTAATACTGTCTATTTCAGCACAGGAATATGGAAACTTGATGGCTGGAAAGTCGAATTTGAACCTCAGATCAGATTTGACTACGAGCATCTCTCCGAACTCAGCGACAAAGCCTCTTCTAGATACAACAACGGAGGCGGCTACTGGTCTGATGACGGGATTATGTTTAACGACGATTTGTTAATCGGTGTCACCAAACAGAAAAAAACTCCATGAGCAGGCCCGCCGTACTGCGTCGTAGAATTCAAGCGCTGCTCCTTTTCTTCATGGCAGGTCTGGTTCTCAGCGGCCTGACCGCGTTGCCGCTGGAGCGTGAATTAAACTGGCTGGCCGGTCGGCTCGGGGCCGGGGAAACCGCCGCGGCGAATGAATTCTCCGGGTTGCTTTCTGCGTTCTCGTTGTTCCATTCGCCATGGTATCCGGAGCCATCCGAGGCATCCCGTTCTTCTGGCGGCTTATCGACTGCTCTTTCGGAGTGATTGGATTCGTCCCGCTGTGGTTATCCATCAAGTACATCAAAGAGCTGCAGGCCTCGTAGCCGTTGCCTGCCCGCGGCTACCAGCCCTGCCTGGCGGGAGGCTGGAAGCGGCGCAGGAGATCCGCGTCGAAGATGAGGATCATGCTGCAGGCGGCGGAGAGGTTCTCGGAGCGCAGCTCGATGTGGGTCA
>JACRDO010000012.1 GCA_016212885.1 Elusimicrobiota bacterium
AAGATCGCGGCTCTCGCCATCGACTCCAGCAAGCTTGGCGCGAATTCCGTCGACAAGGAGAAGATCGTCGCGCTCACGATCGACTCCAGCAAGCTGGCGGCGAGCTCGGTTGACGCAGAGAAGCTGGCTAACAACGCGGTCATCGGCTCCAAGATCGCGGCCCTCGCCATCGACTCCAGCAAGCTCGGCGCGAATTCCGTCGACAAGGAGAAGATCGTCGCGCTCACGATCGACTCCAGCAAGCTCGCGGCGAACTCCGTGAACGGTGAGAAGATCGTCAACAACTCGATCACGGGCGCCAAAGTTGCCGCCAATATCATCGACTCCGCGAAATTGGCTGCCGTGTTCTTCGACGTCAAGACAAAGACGCAGTTCGACGTATCAATACCGTCAATTGGGCAAGCGGCTCTATGCTCGGATTGCTCTCAGCCCTACACCCTTTGCATCGGGACGGCTGCGGTCGTTTGCGGCTATGCGCGCGTCCAGTCCGGGGTGGTAGACACAACGAAGCGAGGATGCGGGACGAACGAATAGAGCCTACGCATAATTGCCGAAAACAAAACGCTGAGACGCCGGTGAAGTCCTTTCCGTGGCCGCCATAGCAGGTCAGTTTAACGAGTCCTTACTTTGCCGATGAAAGTACTGACCCTTTTAAGGGTCGGTAAATGGTCAAACCAGTGAACCCGTGTATGCTCGTCGAGGAAGCGACCTCCTCAACCCCGGAACACGCCTTTGCCCCGACGGAGGATATGGGATTACCGAATGCATACCCCGACGAAGAAAGTTTTTGAGTGAACCAACAGATTATCCGACGATGGACTCACATCATTGGCGAGCATGATGCCGACACTCTCGTCGAAGCAAGATGGGTTTATCGAATGTTTCCGATATCTTCCCGTGAAGACGAGATCAAGGGCTCCTGGGCGCCGGCTGCGCGGGGGTGTAGGCGACTTCGGACGCCGGCACGATCTTCGCGGAGTCCCTCAGCTCCTTCAGATAGATGGGCCAGGCCTGGGTGACCTTCTGGGCCAGAATGGCCTGAGTGAGGTCTCTCTCGATGTCGCCGTAGACCGCGGGCCTGGCTTCCCTGGTCTCCTCGGCCTTGAAGATGTGGTAGCCCAGCGGGCCCTTGACCGCTTGCGAGAACTCGCCGGGCTTGAGGCTGAAGACGACCTTCTCGATGTCCGGCTGGAGCATGCCGCGGGAGATGAACCCGAGGTCCCCGCCCCGATCCTTGGAGCCCGCGTCGAGCGAAATCTCGCGGGCGAGTTTGGCGAAGTCCGCCCCGACGCGGATGGCGACCAGCAGGTCCTTGGCCTGCTGTTCCGCGGACACCAGGATGTGCCGGAGGCGGACGGCTTCCTGGCTTCCCAGCTTGTCCTTGTTCGCGTCGAAGAACTCCTTGGCCTCCGCCGGTGTGACGGAGAGGCCCTTGGCCGAGATCACGAGCCTTTCCCGCTCCACCTGGCTCTCGATCTGCTTGCGAAGGCTCCCCAGGGTGACGCCGGATCTCTGCAGATTGGCGCTGAAGGCGGCCTCGTCCTGGAATTGGGCCTTGAGCTTCTGCAGGCGGGCGTCCACCTCGCTCTTGACCGCGTCCTTGTCCTTGCTGTCCGCCTTCGCCTCCCATGCGGCCGCGGCCTGGGCGATGAGGGTTTCGTCCACCATCTGGTTCAACGCGTCGTTGGCGTAGAGGCCCCAGATGCGGCTGGCGACGTCCTCTCTCTTGATCGCCGCGCCGTTGACGGTGGCGAGGACGTCCGTGCCCTTTTCCTTTTTCTTGTCCTTGGCGTAGGCGGCGCCGGCGAGAACGAAGAGAAGCGCTAGGCAAGCGTAAGGGCGCATGAAGGCCTCCTTAAGAAATGATGCGATGCGGCCGGCAAAAGTCTACAAAACATGCAAAGCAAAGACTTGGAGGCATCAAAGGCGATCCGCCATGTCCGAGAGCCCATGAATCTCGGCCGCCAGTTTGTTCGCTGTCCTGGCCATGATTACTGACCGCTGGAAAAGGTCTTCTCCGCCATGCGGACGATCCAGGAGGCGTCGCGGATGGCGCGTTTGGCGTCGTTGAGCGTGTACTCTTCGGTGGGGATGAAGTCTTCTTCGCCGTAGAAGGACAGTTCTCTCTCCCGCCTCAGGCGCTTGGAGATGGCGGCCATCCTCTTCGCCTGCCGGGCCACGGACCCGGGAAACGAGCGCCGGTGCGCCAGTATCAGGCTGCCGACGTCGTGCCACTTCGGCGGCTCGATTCCGACGAAGCGCAGCATCGCTTTCAAGGCGAGCTCCGTGATTTCCTGGGCTTCCCGCATCACGTCGGAATAGGCCTCCTCTTCTTTGAGCACATCCAGGATGCGCAGCCTCTTTCTCGCCTTGATGAGGTAGCTTTCGGCGAGCGAGACGTTGGTCACAGGCTTATCACCTCACCGAATTTGTAGTCGGGCTTGAGGATCCAATACCATTGCCGCCCGCGGTAGACGCGCCGGGCGTTCAACTCCTTGAGGCGCCGCCTCATCCCATGGAGAATGCCTTCAAAGAAGCCGTTTCGATCGCAGACGATGAGCGCGTCGTGGACCATGTCCAGAAACAGCGGGCTCTTGCGCCGGGCTTCCTCGACGGTCTTGAAGACGGGCATGAGGCAGGTCGAGAAGCCCTTTTTCCGAAGCGTCTCGAGGAAAGGCTCGAGCTTGGCCTCGATTTCGGCCCCGAACTCTTCGGCGCGCCTCATGCGCCCGCGCGGCAGGCGGTCGCAGATGATGAGCACGTCCAAATCCGAATCAGGTCTTGCCTGGTCTCTTGCGATCGATCCGAATACGACAAGGCTGACCAGATTCCGGCCGTAATGCCTCTTGGCGGCCCGCATCAGCCTGCGGATCAGGGCACGGTATTCCTTCTCCATGGAAGCCATCTAGAGCTTCAGCTTGCCCTGAGGGTCCTTCGGCTTGCTGAAGACGCCGGCGAGGCGCGAGAGCTTGGAGGCTATCGCGTCCAGCCAGCCGCCTGCGGCAGGCTCCCGGCGCTCTCCATCCTTCCTGACCCGGTAGCTCTCGCACTGGAGCTTGATCTTTCCGACGTCCGCGATGAACATCTTCTCCGCCAGCAAGTTGCGCTCGCGGGCCTTGTCGAGGATCACGGCCATCATCTCGTTGAACCGGTCTAAGCCCAGGCGGTCCTTGAAGGCGCCGAGGGTGGAGGCGTCGGGCGGCTTGGCGTGGGATTCGAGGCCCACGAACCACTTGAAGGCGAGGTTGAGGTTCACGTGCTCCTCGATGTCGCGGCTCGGGATTTCGTGGATGGACTGCAGGAGCAGCATCCTGAATAGCAGGGCCGGCTCCCAGCCCGGGCGACCGGTCTCGGAATAGAGGCCGCGGCAGGCTTCGTTGATGCGGTCCGCCTCGACCAAGGCCTTCAGCCTGCGCAGGTAATGCCCCTCCGGAAGGACCTGGTCATAGAGGAAGTCTCCGAAGAAGCCGCTCTGGTTGTCGGATTTGCCGAGCACGAAGAGATTATAGCCTCATTTAGAGCGTGTGGAAAGGCTCCCGCGACGTCCCGAACATCCAAACGCCGTAAGTTCGCATCGAACTTTCCAAACGACGCAGGTTCGATACGTCCAAACCTACGGCGTTTGGACGGGACGTACCAAACCCACCGATTCTGGATGTTTGGTACGGATGAGCGCCTCCACCATATCGGCCGACTCGATGATGTGCTTCGGCGCGCCCGGCCGCCGGGCCTGGCGGAGGAGCTCCTGCGCGCGGGGGAGCATCCCCCAGTTGTAGTAATGCGAGGCCAGGTTGACGGCCGTGCACGGGTCCTCAGGCGCGACGGCATAGGCGTGCAGGTCCAGGGCCCACGCGCTCTGCCAGGCCTGCTGCTCTTCCATGGCGCGCAGGGCCAGCAGGAGGCCCGACCCCGCGAGGGCCAGGACCGCGACGCGCGGCTTCAGCTTGGACAACGGGCCCGCCAGCAGGCAGGCTGAGAGCAGAGCCAGCCCGACGAGCGGCGCGTAGAGGAAGCGGTCCGCGGCAAGCGCATCCACAGGGACGATGTTGGACACCGGGAGCAGGGCGGCCAAGAACCAGACCGAGGCGAAGCCGTCGGGTTGACGCTGCAGAGCGAGCCAAAGCGAGCCGGCGCAGAGGATGAGAAGGAGGAAGGCCAGGCCCGCCGCAACCGGGACGAAGTGCGGGCCTTCCAGGAAGCTGTAGCAGGAGCGCAGGCGCGCGGGCCAGAGCGCGTTCGCGATGTCCTGGGATATGCCGTGGACCGCCAGGCTCAGGTGCGAGCCAAGCCCCTCGCCCCAGAGGCCGCGCTGGGCCGCCTGTCCCAGGACAGCTGCGCGCAGGGCCCAGTACGCCGCGAACATCGCCGCGAACGGGGCCCAGCGGAGCAGGCGGGGCTTCCATCGGGGATCATTCCCATACACGACGTCGTAAGCCGCGATCACGGGGAGCAGGAAGAACGAGCTCTCTTTGGAAAGCAGGGCCGCGGCGAAAGCCGCCAAGGCCCTCCGGCGCCGGCCTCGGCGCCAGCAGGAGAAGGCGATGAGGCAGAAGAGGAGCGAGAGCTGGTTCGCCCGGGACCCGCTGATGTAGGCGACGCTCTCGACCTGGGCCGGGTGGAGGCAGAACAGCAGCCCAGCTGCCCAAGCGGCCGCGACGCTCCCGTAGAGGTCCGCGGCCAAGGCGAAGACCAGGCAGGTGATGGCGGAATGAAGCAGGAGGGAGGGCAGATGGTGCCAGAAGGGGTTGTCGCCGCCGAGCAGGCGGTTCAATCCGTAGGACAAGCCGGTGAGGGGGCGGTATCGGATCCGGGCCTGGGCGCGGTCTATGGTCAAGGCGTTGGGATCGTAGAAGAAGCGGCTCCAGGAGGAGGGCGAGTCGAGGACCGAG
>JACRDO010000114.1 GCA_016212885.1 Elusimicrobiota bacterium
AGTTTCTCTCCTCAGCCCCTCGCCGTCCTCGACGGAAGAGACGTTCCGCTCGTTCTCCAAACTGAGCCGTTCGCATCCGTAAAACTGTCGGCCTTTCTCCGACGAGACACCGACGGGGAAAGAGCCCTTGTCAGGGGATGCCTGGCTATGGACCGAGGCGGAAACGTCGTTCCTGCGCGATCCTCGCGCGTTCTGGAAAACGGTTTTATCCGAGATCGACGAGAAACCGACTTTATCGCGGCTTTCACCGAAAGACACGCCGCCGAGATCCCCGAACGATCCGCCCGGAGAGCGGCCGACCGCATCGCAACCCAAAACGTTTTCTCCTTGCGCGCGTTTTTCTTTGAAGCCCGCCGCGCCGCACCGGCCGCCCTCAGCGGCCAACCCTTCGCGGTCGGCGACCGCGCGGCGCAGGCTGGCCGTCCCTCTGAACCGCGTTTCTTCCTTAGCGCGTTTTCTGTTCTCGCCCGCTCCCAGCGCACGGGCTGCCTCGCCATGCGGCCCACTCATGACCGCCCGGCGCTGGACGCTGGCCGTTCTCATGAGGCCGTGAGCCGTCCCATCGCCGCACCGCCTACGGAGGTCCTTCATAGCCCCCCGAACGGCAACGGCCGCGCCTGGCGCTGTGCGCCAGGCGCGAGCGCAATCATGCTGGTGGTTATCCCCTCTGTCCACACTATCCACAGCGTTATGAAGGCATTCCGCAGTCGGTAATACACGGCTCGGCGCTTCCACAAAAATCCTCTCCGAAAGGGGATTCCGGAATTCAGAATACCTCATAAGTGTACGGGGTAAAACGTATCTTGTCAAGACCCAATTTCTAGCCATTTCGTATTGTTAGTTTTCTTGTATTATCTTGTGTTATCTTGTTCTCGCATTCTGCCAGGACGCCGTTTTTCCGCACGCGCTTCTCGCGGGGATGATGCTTGTTGAAGTGGCAGCGCAACCCGAGCAGCGAGCACTTGGCGTACAAAGTCGAGGTCTGCAGGCGCTCGTGCCCCAAAAATTCCTGGATGTAGCGCAGGCCCAGGCCGTTTTCAAGCAGGTGCGTGGCTATCGAGTGCCGCAGGATCATGGGCGTCACCGGCTTGTCGAGCGCGGCGAGCTTGCGGCTGCGCTTGAAGATTTCGCTGAGGCGGCTTTTGTCGAGCTTGCCGCCCGTGTAGCCAATGAACAGCGTCCCGTCGTCGCCGTTCTTCATGAGCTTGGCGAATCGCGGCCGCACCTTCTCGACGAACTCCTTGAGGTAGCCGACCGCGACCGCTGGAAGCGGAAGGATGCGGTCCTTGCCGCCTTTGCCCTCGCGGACGAACACGGTGCGGGCCTTGAAGTCCAGGTCCGCCACGTTGAGCCGCAGAAGCTCCCGCGTGCGTATCCCCGTGGCGTAGACCAGCTCCAAGAGCGCCTTGTCCCGGTAGCCGATGGGGCTGCGCATGTCCGGCGCAGCCAGCAGCCGCTTGACCTCTTCTTGCGTGAGGATCGTCTCGGGCAAGCCCTGGTGAATCTGCGGCAGTTCCAAGTCCACGGCCGGGTCGCAGAGCACGAGCATGTTCTGCGCCAGCCACGCGAAGAACCACTTCACGCTCACGATCCGGTAATAGATGTGCCGCGCGGCCAGGGCCTTGCCCTCGTGCTTGTGGTTCTTGTTCTCCCGAATCCAGAGGGAATACTCGTTCATGACATCGGGCGTTACATCGGCGATGCGTGTTACCTCGCGCTCGGTCAGGAACTTGAAGAACCATTCGAGGTTTATGTGCGCCCCCTTGATCGTGGTTTCGGCGTAGCGCGTGGCGATCATCCAGGACAGATACTTGTCCTTAAGGTCCTGAAGCTCGGTCGACGGCGCATGGAGCATCACCCGGCCAGGCCGCCGCCAGATGGGCAGGGGCCGCGCGCCGGCGCGGGGCGCGGCGGCCGTCGCCTGGCCGACCTCGGCCTGCGGCGCTTGCGCGATCTCCACGGCGTCAGGCTGCGACTGCATGGCGTCTCCTCTCTTTCTCAACGAAGGGCTGCGCTTCTTCCCCGGCCAACTCGCGCGGGTGGCAGTGCCTGAGCATCTTGTGCAATGTCCCGCGCTCTACATGCGTGTAGATCGCCGTGGAATTGATACTGGCCGAGCATCGCCTGCACATAGCGCACGTCCATGCCGTCCTCGATCAGGTGCGTGGCCACGCTGTGGCGGAAGCCGTGGACCGGCGAAACCGGCCGCGCAATCCCAGCCTTGCGCAGGTAATCCGTCATGAGCTGGTTCAACCACTGCGACGAGAAAGTCCCGCCGTAGGCGGACACAAACAGGAAGTCCTCGGCCGTGCCCGCCTTCTTGATCCAGTTGTTGCCGCAGGGCTTCATGCCGGCCACAAGCTCCGGCCGGATTTCTTCGAGGTAGCGCGCCACGAACCGGCAGCACGGGGTAGACAGCGGCACGAAGCGGTCCTTGCCGCCCTTGCCGTTGCGCACGCGCGCCGCCTTCTTGCTCATGTCCACGTCCGGGACTCGCAGGCTCACCAGCTCGCGCGCCCTCACGCCCGTCGAGTACAGGACCTCCATCATGGTCCGATCCCGGTAGCCCAACGGCGTGCGGATATCGGGCTGCGCCATGACCCTCCTGATCTCGTCTTGGCGCAAGACGCCGCGCGGCAGCCGCTGCATGAACCTCGGGAGCTTTACCCCGGCTATGAGGTTCGACATCACCACGCCCTTCTTCCTCATCCACTCGAACCAGTTCTGCACGTTGTAGAGCCGGGGTATGATCGTGTTGGAGCAAAGCGGCTTGCCTTTGCGGGTAACGTAGCCCGTCGAGAGGTACGCCTTGTACTGCTCGAAAAGCGGCGCGTCCACTTGGCCGGGGTCCGTGATGCCCCGGCCCTTGAGCCAGCTCAGAAAAATGCGCAGGTTCTGGTCATTCTGCCGGACGGACAGGGGCGAGTAGTTCTTGAGCACCAGGCTTTCAAGATAGCTCGCCTTGAGCTGGTCCAGGTTCGGCCTCGCCCGCGACGCTTCAAACTGCACGTTTCACCTCGATCTGTTCGCCGGTATATGTTCTTTCCAAAAAACGCCCAACTTCCCAACTACTCGGCCTTTCTCCGACGAGAGACGCCCCGCCGGGGCCGCCCAACTTCTGCCCAACTTGGGCCAACTTCTCCAACTTCTTCGGGTCCGTCAGGCCGAAGAACCGCTTTTTATCCGTTTTCTGCTCACCATAGGCCAGCTCGTAGCGGTAGAGCTTGCCCCGCTCGCCTTGCTTGACCAGCAGGTATTGCAGCTCTTCAAGCTGCTTGACGTGGGCCTTGATCTGGTTGTCCGACCAGCCCGTGTACTCCCGGATGTCGCGCCGGTTGAACCGGAAGGCCGTGGGGTCTATCTCAAGTTCCCGGCAGCGCTTGTCTACCATATCGCGCAGCAGGCGCAGAAGCTCGCGCGAAGGCGCGGACAGCTCGTCGGCGGATGTCCCGAGCACGTCTGTTATCAGGCGGTTGGCCTCCTCGATGTCACGGGCCTCGACCTCGACGTATTCAAGCTCGCCGCCGTCGTAGGCGAAGCGCTTGACCGCCTTCTGCTTCTGGCGCAGGAAGGCCACGGCCTCGATCAGGCTCAGGTACTTCTCGTGCTCGCGCCTCGATTCAAGGCGGCTTGCCGGGAAGGTGAGTTGGGGCGCAAAGGGATTAACCACGGCAAGGGGGCGAAGCAGGCGCTGGGCGTTGCGGTGCAGGCGCTTCAAGTCCCGCGCCTCGGCCGAGCGCAGCAGGCCCTCAAGAGTGCGTCCCACGCGCTGCGCGTGGTGGACCATGAAGGTCTGCTCCTGGCTCTCGTCCAAAGAGAGGATGAAGCAGCGCGTCGAGTTCTCGTAGTGAATGGCGGGTTCTGTCGTCGAGAAGAGAAGCGCTATTGGGCCTTCGACCTCGTACTCTACGGTCTTCATCTTGCCGGACATGGCGTCCTTGATGGGCGCGGCCAGACGGATGCGCTTGGCGGAAATAAGCTCGCGCAGGGCGTAGTCAGAACCCATCAGGCCCTCGTCCTCGCCCGTAATGACCAGCTTGTGCTTGAGGTCGCGGTTCTCGGCGTAGTAAAGAGCCTGGGGCGTGATGCGGGTATACGAAACCAGGTCCTCGGGCGGCACCAGCTCGGCCAGGGCTTCCATGAGCTTGGACTTGCCGGCAGCGGCCCGGCTGATGATGACGCCGCAAAGCGGGCTTTCGAGCTTGCGCGAAATGGTGATGAGGTAGCCGATCTTTTTGTTCGCCTGCTCGCCCACGTAGCCCAGGGTTCCCAGGTCCGAGGCGATGCGGTCCAGGAGGTCGGGCCGCTTCAAGTATTCCAGGGCCTCGGCCTCCTCGTCGGGCGTCATGACGTAACCGTTCCCCGCCGTCAACTCGGCCTTGCGGGCTGTTCTGATTGCTTCGAGCTTGCGGATCATGAGGCAAAGGTCCCCTTCAACCGCGGACTCGGACACGGCCAGGACCGGCGCGGCCGACCGCGCGAAGGCCGTCCGCGAGCGGCCGGCGTAGAGGTCAAGGGTGTCCAGGTGGAAAAGGGCCTCGCCCTGGGCGCGGATGCGCACGCGCAGCCGGTCCGCCTCATTGGGCGCAAGCTCCTTGACTTCGTACTTCCGGCCGCCGCACTCGAAGCGCAGCACGTCCTCCACCACGCGCACCACGGCGTCAGGCGCGATCTTGTCGCAGATGGGCTCGGCGCGCTCAAGGGCTTGCGCCACTTGCTCAGGCGTGGCCGGAAGCTGCAACGTGAGCCGATAGCATGGGACTTCGAGTTTCTGCAAGTGCCTGAGCGCCTCGGAGAGTTCCGCCCAGAAGTAGGCGCGTTCCGGCCGGTGCTGCTCGATGAAGGCCCGCTCCTCCTCGCAAAGCTCGGCCGCGAGCGGGACCGCGTTCAACTGGCCCGCCTGCGCGAGCTGCAAGATCTTGAGCGCCGAGTCCGTGAAGATCAGGGCCTTTCCCGTGAACGCTTTCCAGTTGACCCGATATAGAGGAAGGGCTGCCGGGAAGCGGGTCTCTTTGCCGTCCTTGCCCACGGCCGCGAAACCCAGGACGTTCTCCTGTTGGTCATATGCCGGGACCAGAAGGCAGCTCAGGGCCGACTCCTTGCCGTCGGCGTCGAGCAGACCGAGCTCGCGCAGGGCGTCCCGGACCCCGCCCTTCGACGGAACGGCGCGAAGCAATGAGCCATTGGCGTAGCCGACCTGGAAGCGCTCAAGCACTTGGTCGTCATGCAGGCCCAGGGATGCGGCCAATGCGCGCCCGGCCCTGTCCCGCCGCAAGGCTTCGCGGTGGAACCTGGCCACGTTGGCCAAGAGCTGGGCTCGGTTGACGGCCTCAGACATAAAGGAACTCTCCTCTATTCATCATCGCCGCGCTGTGGATAGTGTGGACAGAGGGGATAACCACCAGCATGATTGCGCTCGCGCCTGGCGC
>JACRDO010000116.1 GCA_016212885.1 Elusimicrobiota bacterium
AGTTACGCTCGAACGGCCTTTCCCTGAGCCCGCGGACCGCAAGCTCGCGGCCCACTTGATCGGCATCTGCGACATCTACGAGGCCCTGAGCCATCCCCGCACATGGCGCGAGCCTCTGCCCTGCCACGAGGCCGTCATAACCATCGTCAAGGGACTCGCCAAGAAATTCGATCACAGGGCCGTGCAGGCTTTCGTCGAAGCCTTCTCCCTCTATCCGCCGGGCTCCTATGTCGAGCTTTCAAACGGACAGATCGCCCGCGTGATCGCGGTCAAGGCGCAGACGCCCAGCCTCCCGACCGTCGAAGTGCGCTTGGACCCGAACGGGAAGCCGCCGAGCCAAGCCCTCATCCTGGACCTGGCGAAGAGCCCGCTCGCGCGCATCGTGCGCGCAGTGGACCCGGCGAAGCTTCCCATCGAAGACAAGATGGTCCGCTCGGCCTTCGAGGCCGAGCGCTGGTGGCCGCAAAAAATTATAGAATAGCGGCGTATGCTCTCGGATCGCGAGCTCGCTGAGCGGCTGCGCGGCCTTCTTAAGGGCAGGGCGGATATAGCATTCGCTTATCTTTTCGGAAGCCGCGCCAGGGGCGAGGCTGCCGCCGATTCTGACCTGGACGTCGCGGTCTGGATGCATGAGAACGCCGGGAGCGATTTTTCGCGGCTTAAGCTCGATCTCCTGGATTTGATAGGGGCCGGGCTCCACCTGGACTGGGTGGACGTCGTGATCCTGAATGCGGCCCCGGGGACAGTGAGGTACGTGGTCCAAAAGGAAGGCAGGCTTCTGCTCGATGCCGATCCCAAGGCCAGGATCGCTTTTGAATGCAGGGCCCGGAAGGATTACTGGGATTTTGAGCCGCTCCTGAGGGGCTATGGCAGTGCCATGTTCCGTCGGCTTGAGGAGGGGACTTTTGGCGCCAGGTCTGCTCGGCAGGTTCCATAGGCTGGAAAGTGCGCTTGAGAGGCTTTTTGCCATGAAGGGGCAAGGGATTCCCCTGGAATTCTTCATCAAGGACGCGGACAGCCAGGCTGTGGCAGAGCGCAACATCCAGGTCGCTGTGGAGGCCCTGGTTGACATCGGGAACCATCTCATATGCGAGAAAGCCCTTGACAGGCCGGAGTCGAACGCGGAGGTTTTTCTGATACTCGGCGCCGGCGGCCTTCTCCCTCAAGATCTTGCCGGGAAGCTCGCCCGCTGGGCGCGGTTCCGCAACATACTGGTGCACGGCTATGCGGAGATAGACCTCGGCCTGGAATACCGCGCTGTCATGGAAGATTTGGGCGATCTGCGGCTTGGCGCGGCTGCGCTGGCCGCGCATCTCAAGGACAAGCTCTGCTAAGTCCGGATATGATGGACAGATTGCAGGCGTTGACAATGTTGATTCCCACGTAACAACCCCCGTGGCGAGCGAAAAATGGACGAATACTCATCACGTTGCTCTATCGGAGCGACACACTGCATCTCCCGCGTCGACAGGACTTTTTACGGGGGAATCATGATTAGGCGTATGCCTGTTTTTTCAGGGGGCTTCCAGTGCATAAAGATTCTGCCCAGCATCCGGTTGACAGCGGTTCCCGCGCGGACGCGATATTGTCCCGTCTCGATGGGCTTTATACGAGGATATTGACGGACCCCAGACCCTCAGCGGTCAGCCTGCTGACCCTCATCGAATCCTGGCGAAAGGAGGTGCTCCGCGCGGAAAAGACATTCGCCGCGCTGCAGGAGAGCCTTTCGAAAGCGGGAGACGCGGTGGGGGGAGCCGACGCGGCCGCCAAGATGGAGGAGTTCTCCCGGCAGTTCGAGCGCGCCCGGAAGTTCGAAGCGGCGTTCGCGCGGCAGAATAAGGAAATCGAGGCGCTGAGGAAGGCCCTGGAATCCAAAGAGTCGGCGCTCGGCTCCTGGCGGCAGACATGCGAAAAGACGTCTTCGCGGGCCTCGTTGCTCGAGAAACAGGCCGCCGATGCCGAGAAGGCGGTCAAACAGGCCGAGGCGGCGCTTGAGCGGCAAAGGAACAAGGTCGAGGAACTGAACAAGGTCCTTGCGGCCAGGGAGTCGGAGCTCGATTCCTGGCAACAGAAATACGAGAATGAGTTATCGAGAACCTCTGAGCTGAAGAGACAGGCCGCGCAAGCCGCAAAGGCGGCCCTGCGGGCCGAGGCGGAGGCGGATCGGCAGAAGAGCAGGATCGAAGAACTGACCAAAGCCCTTGCGGCCAAGGAATCGGCGCACGGCTCCTGGCGGCAGAAGCAGGACGAGGACTTATCGCGGGCCCTGGAGTTGGAGAAACAGAACGCCGCCGCAGAGAAGGCGGCCGCGCTCTGGGAAGCGCCGTCCTCGCAGGCGCTTGACGTCTCCCTCTCGCCGGAGAGGGCGGCCAAGCAAGCCGAGGCGAAACCCCAGAAGCCTGCCGTCGCCGAGAAGAAAGCCCCGAAGGCTGAAGCCCCGCCGCCCTCTCCGGCGAGCGGAGACCAGCCGGCGCCTGCGAGGACGGCGGTCCCAAAGCCGCCGCCCCAGGCCGCGGGGGAGCCCGCGGCAACGGCGGCCGCCCCCTCCGGGAGCGGAAAGACGGCCCCCTCCGGGGACGTATCGAACTTTCCAAACGACGTAGGTTCGATACGTCCAAATCTACGGCGTCCGGAAGATTTGGACGGCGCTTCCCAGAGCGCGCCCGGCCAACACCGCGCCGCACATGAAGCCTACGGCCGCATGATATCGCTCATGAAGGCTCTGCAATCGAAGGCGAGCGACGGCCTTTGGCTGCTCGATCCTTTAAGCCGATCCTTGGCCGAGTGCCTGGAGCTGCTGGACGCGAGTCCGTATCCGCTGCTGATCCTGACAGGCCGTTCGACCGCGGAGAACTACCTCCACGCGCATTCCGTCAACGTCGCGGTCCTCTCGATGCGCCTCGGCCGCAGCCTCGGCCGGCAGAAAGGAACCGTCCACCGGCTCGGCCTTGCCGCGGCCCTGCACGAATCCCAGCTCATGTCCTTGACGGGCCTCACACATGCGCCGGGCGCCCAGGAGGCGCAGACCGTCCGCGAGCGCGAGCAGCGGCTTCATCCCATGGACCAGCAGGGCATCCGCAATCATCTGGCCCTCATCGAAGTTGCGCTCGAACGGCCTTTCCCTGAGCCCGCGGACCGCAAGCTCGCGGCCCATTTGATCGGCATCTGCGACATCTACGAAGCCCTGAGCCATCCCCGCCCCTGGCGCAAGCCTCTGCTCTGCCATAAGGCGGTGCTGACCATCATCAAGGAACTCGCCAAGGAATTCGATCACAGGGCCGTGCAGGCTTTCGTCCAATCCTTCTCCCTCTATCCGCCGGGCTCCCATGTCGAGCTTTCAAACGGACGGATCGCCCGCGTGATCGCGGTCAAGGCGCAGACGCCCAGCCTCCCGACCGTCGAAGTGCGCTTGGACCCGAACGGGAAGCCGCCGAGCCAAGCCCTCATCCTGGACCTGGCAAAGAGCCCGCTCGCGCGCATCGTGCGCGCCGTGGACGCGGCGAAGCTTCCCATCGAGGACAAGACGGTCCGCTCGGCCTTCGAGGCCGAGCGCTGGTGGACGCAGCCTTCCTGAGACGCGACGCGCGTGACTGCGAGTGACTGAAGCCGCTAATTTGAGCAGCCCAAAAACCAGCCGGGATTTATGGTATAATTATCGGGTCGAACGACCGTAACAATTGCAGTATTGACTATGAGCGTTTTTCAGATTACCATTAGACGGCATATGGTTACCCTTCAGGGCGCGTCAAGTGCATAGGGATACCACCCAGCAGCTCGCCGACGGGGGTTTTCGCGGGGACGCGATACTGTCCCGTCTCGATGGGCTTTATACGAGGATATTGACGGACCCCAGGCCCTCTGCGGTCGGCCTGCTGACCCTCATCGAATCCTGGCGAAAGGAGGTGCTCCGCGCGGAGAAGATGTTATCCGCGCTGCAGGAGAGCCTTTCGAAAGCGAGAGAAACGGCAGGGGCCGCAGATGACACCACAGCCAAGATCGACGCGCTGAGCCGGCAGCTCGAACGCGCCCGGATGCAGGCCTGCGATTTCGAAGCGGCGCTCGCGCGGCAGAACGAGGAGATCGAGGAGCTGAACAAGACCCTTGAGGCCAAAGGGTCGGATCTCGATCGGCAGGGGAGCAGGATCGGGGAGCTGAACAAGGCCCTTGCGGCCAGCGGGTCGGATCTCGATCAACAGGGGAGCAGGATCGAGGGGCTGAACAAGGATCTTGAGGCCAAAGAAGCGGAGCTCGATTCCTGGCGGCTGAAATATGAGGAGGACTTGTCGGGGATCCCGGAGCTTAAGAGGCAGATCGCCGCCGCAGAGAAGGCGGCCAAACAGGCCGAGACCGCGCTTGAGCGGCAAAGGAGCAAGGTCGAGGAGCTGAACAAGGCCTTTGCGGCCAAAGAAGCGGAGCTCGATTCCTGGCGGCAGAAATATGAGGAGGAGTCATCGAGAATCTCTGAGCAGAAGAGACAGGCCGCGGAGGCGGCGCTCGATCGGCAGAGGAGCAGGATCGAGGAACTGAACAAGGCCTTTGCGGCCAAAGAAGCGGAGCTCGATTCCTGGCGGCAGAAATATGAGGAGGAGTCATCGAGAATCTCCGAGCAGAAGAGACAGGCCGCGGAGGCGGCGCTCGATCGGCAGAGGAGCAGGATCGAGGAGCTGACCAAAGCCCTTGCGGCCAAGGAAGCCGAGAAGACGACCAGGCTGAGCGAGAAGGCGATCGAGCGGCAGAAGAACGAGATCGAAGAGTTGAAGAAAGAGCTCGAGGCCAAAGAAACGGCGATCGATTCCTGGTGGCAGAAATCCGAGGAGAACTCCTCGCGGATCCAGGAGTTGGGGAAACAGAACACCGCCGCAGAGAAGGCGGCCAAGCGGGCCGAGGCGGAGATCAAGCAGCAGCGGAGCAGGATCGAGGAGCTGAACAAGGCCCTTGAGGCCAAAGAAGCGGAGCTCGATTCCTGGCGGCAGAAATATGAGGAGGAGTCATCGAGAATCTTTGAGCAGAAGAGACAGGCCGCGGAGGCGGCGATCGATCGGCAGAGGAGCAGGATCGAGGAACTGACCAAAGCCCTTGCGGCCAAGGAAGCCGAGAAGACGACCAGGCTGAGCGAGAAGGCGATCGAGCGGCAGAAGAA
>JACRDO010000117.1 GCA_016212885.1 Elusimicrobiota bacterium
ACCGACGGCAACCGCAAGGTGATGAAAATGGTCGAAGATTTCGCGGCCGACGCGCAGAAGATCGACCGCCGCCATCTCATCACCAGCCACCGGGTCGACGACCTGGAAAAGCGCGTGAAGGTCCTGGAATCGTCCCGCCCAGCGGCGCGATAACCAAGTCCATCCTCGGCTCGATGGAGTTCAAGGCCGCGGCGAAGCAACGATCCCGGACTCTAGGGCAAGCTATAGTTTTCGTATGCCCGAGCGCCCTTTCGCGCTTCAGGAAGGCGAGACCCTCCTCATGGAATCCGCGGAAAACCATTTCCTGCGGCCGAAGCGCTCCCTCGTCGCGCGGCTGTGCCGCGCCTACCTCACCGAGAAGCGCTTGGTCCTCTGCGAGGCCTTCTACGACATCTTGAAGAAGGCGGAGAAGGGAGTCGGGCGGGTCATCCACGACGTCGCGCTGCGGGACGTTGCGGACGTGCACGCGGAGTCCCAAGCCGCGGAGCCCTCCATCGAGTTCGACGTCCGCGGTCCGAAAGGCGATGAAGACAAGGTGCTGCTGTTCTTCCGGGACAAGAGTTGGCATCTTGGGACCCCGGAACGCGTGGAGGAGCGCGACGCCTGGCTCCTGGCCATCTACCAGGCGCGCAGGAAGCTGGGCGTCCGGCCCAATCGCGCCAAGGCTCCGACCCCGCCGATGCAGGGCGCCGAGCTCGGGCTGACCATCGGCGAGAAATACGAGCTCCAGCGCAAAATCGGGGAAGGCGGCATGGGCCTCGTCTTCGAAGGGAGGGACACGAGCCTGGACAGGCCAGTGGCCATCAAGCAGATGCGGCCGGAGCTGCAGCTCCTGCCCCGCGACAAGAGCTCGTTCCTGCGCGAAGCCAAGACCTCGGCCTCGCTCCACCATCCCTTCATCGTGGACATCTATGAGATACTGGAGGTCGGCGGCGACCTCTTCCTGGTCTTCGAGTTCGTCGACGGCCAGACCGTGGACCAGATCCTCGACGAGAAGGAGCGCATGACCCCCGGCGAGGTGAAGCGGGCGCTCCGGTGCGTGTGCGAGGCACTGGCCTTCGCCCACTCCCGCAAGATCGTGCACCGGGACCTCAAGCCCTCCAACATCATCGTGAGCCGGCAAGGCTACGCCAAGGTCATGGATTTCGGCATCGCCCGCGTGGTGAAGGACACGACCTCCAGGCTCACGCGGGCGGACACCTCCGGGACACTCGCCTACATGGCTCCTGAGCAGGAGCTCGGCAAGTCCACGCTGCGCTCCGACATCTTCTCGCTGGGGGTCACCGCCTACGAGATGCTCTCGGGCGAGAAGGGCAAGGTCCTGGAGACCATGACCCTGCCGGTGGGCAAGGGCATCGGCGGCTGGGTCGCCAAGAACCTCAAGCCGGAGGTGGTCAACGACGTCCAGGGAGACACGCATTTCGCCGCGGAGTTCGACAAGGCTTCCGGCTTCACCACGCGCTCCCTGCTCTGCGTGCCCATGACGGCCCGGGGAGAGCTCATCGGGGTCATCGAGGTCCTCAACCGGCGCTCCGGGCCCTACACCCAGGAGCACCTGGAACTCCTGAGCAAGCTGGCCGCCTTCGCGGCCGCGGCCATCGACAACGCGAGGTCCCTGTCGGATCAGAAGAACTTCTTCTCCCACGCCTTGGAGCTGCTCACCGTCGCGACCGAGGCCACCATGCCGGGCATGGGCGGGCACCTGACCCGCACGGCGAAGCTCGCCCGGGCGCTCGGCCGGGCTTTGGGGATCGAGGAGTACGAGGCCCGCATGCTCTACTACGCGGGGCTCCTCCACGACATCGGCTACATCGCCCTCAACAACCAGGAGTTCCTCCGCGACCTCGGCATCACGAAGGTGTCGGAGGAGCAGCACCCCTTCCTCTCCACGAAGATGCTCGACGGCATCGCGATGTTCGAGGACGCCCTGCCGGTGATCCTCCACCACCACGAGCGCTACGACGGCAAGGGCTACCCGGACATGCTCTCGGGCCCGGCCATCCCGCTGGGCTCGCGCATCCTCTGCCTGGTGGAGAACGTGGAGGAGATCCGCATGATCGGCCTGCGCGGGGCCGAGCTCTACAAGAAGGCTGTACAGGAGGCGCAGGCCGGCGCGGACAAGAGCTTCGACCCCGAGGTGGTCAAGGCCTTCATCGCCCTCATCGAATCCAAGACCACGGCGTGGTAAAGAGTTTTGCTATACTCAGCCTGTCGGGAGCGTCCAAGGTCCGTTTTGGGCGACGCGTCGAACCTTCCGAACGACGTAGGTTCGACACGTCCCGAACTACGCCGTGTGGATGTTCGGGACGCGCCCGGCCCGGCCAGCGGGTCTCCGCACGGCGTGCTACGCGGTCCGCCCCGGCTCGGGACCGGGATTCCGCTGCGAATCGGCTCCCCATTTACGAGCGTCAAAGGAGAGTCATCATGCCGATCGCTGAGAAGAAGAACGTCATCATTATGGGCGCGGCCGGCCGCGATTTCCACGACTTCAACGTCTACTGGAAGCGCCGGCCCGGCTGCCGCGTCGTGGCCTTTACCGCGGCGCAGATCCCCGACATCGCGGGCCGGGTGTACCCCAAGGAGCTGGCCGGAGCCGCCTATCCCAAAGGCATCCCCATCGAGGCGGAGAGCGAAGTCTCCGACCTCATACGCAGGTGCGGCGTGAAGGAAGTGAGTCTCGCCTATTCGGATCTCAACCACATCGACGTGATGCACAAGGCCTCCATCGTCAACGCGGCCGGGGCGGATTTCCGCTTGATGGGCTGGCGGCAGACCATGCTCGAGTCGAAGAAGCCCGTCATCGCGGTCTGCGCGGTCCGCACGGGCTGCGGCAAGAGCCAGACCACCCGCAAGGTCAGCGAATACCTCAAGGAGATGGGAAAGCGCATCGCGGTGGTCCGCCACCCCATGCCCTACGGGGACCTGAAGAGGCAGATCTGCCAGCGCTTCGCATCCCTCGACGACCTCGATCTCCACGAGTGCACCATCGAGGAGCGCGAGGAGTACGAGCCCCACATCGTGGCCGGCAACGTGGTCTACGCCGGCGTGGACTACGAGAAGATCCTGCGCAGCGCGGAGGGCGAGGCGGACGTGGTCCTCTGGGACGGCGGCAACAACGACCTCCCGTTCTACAAGCCGGACCTGCACATCGTGGTGACCGACCCTCACCGCGCCGGCCATGAGATGGCCTACTATCCCGGCGAGACCAACCTGCGCATGGCGGACGTGGTCATCGTCAACAAGGTGGACACCGCGATCGAGGAGAGCATCGACCTCGTCGAGTCCAACGTCCGGCTCGCCAACCCGCGCGCGACGATCCTTCGCGCCAGGTCGCCCGTCACCGTGGACGATCCGGCCTCCGTCAAGGGCAAGCGCGTGCTCGTCGTCGAGGACGGCCCGACCCTGACCCACGGCGAGATGGCCTACGGCGCCGGCCACGTGGCGGCCCGGCAGGCCGGGGCCCGCAAGATCGTGGACCCGCGGCCCTACGCGGTGGGCTCTATCAAGAGGACCTTCGAGCGCTTCCGCCATATCAAGGAGATCCTGCCGGCCATGGGCTACGGTGAGCGGCAGATGGCGGAGCTCAAGCAGACCATCAACGCGACGCCCTGCGACGTGGTCATCATCGGCACCCCGATCGATCTCTCCAGGATGCTGAAGTTCAACAAGCACTCCGTCCGGGTCCGCTACGAGCTCAAGGAGCTCCAGCCCAGCGCCCTGCGCAGCCGCGTCGAGAAGGCCGCGGCGGGGCGCTGCTGCGCGCGCTGCTGAGGGCAGTTTGCTAAGATTAAGGGGCAGGAGAGGAGGAAAGGCATGACCACCGCCGCCGCCGCGCCGCAGACGGAGAGCAAGCGGCTCATCGAGCTCTCGGAGAAGTACGGGGCCCACAACTACCACCCGCTGCCCATCGTCATCTCGAAGGCGAAGGGTGTCTGGGTGTGGGACCCAGAGGGCAACAAGTACATGGACATGCTGAGCGCCTACTCCGCGCTCAATCACGGGCACTCGAACCCGAAGATCATCCGGGCGCTCCTGGAGCAGGCGCGGAAGGTCAGCCTGACCTCGCGCGCCTTCCACAACGACCAGCTCGGCCTCTTCTATAAGGAGCTCTGCGAGCTCTCCGGCTTCGAGATGGCCCTGCCCATGAACAGCGGGGCGGAAGCCGTGGAGACCGCCGTCAAGACCGCCCGGAAATGGGCCGTTCTCAAGAAGGGCTTCCAGCAGGACAAGGCCGAGATCATCGCCTGCGCGAACAACTTCCACGGCCGCACCATCACCGTGGTGAGCTTCTCGAGCGAGGAGCAGTACCGCCGGGACTTCGGGCCTCTCACGCCGGGATTCAAGCTCATCCCCTACGGGGACCCCGAGGCCCTGCGCAAGGCGATCACGCCCAACACCTGCGCCTTCCTCGTCGAGCCCATCCAGTGCGAAGCGGGCATCCTCATCCCGCCGCCCGGCTACCTCAAGGCTGTGCGCGAGATTTGCTCCAAGGCCGGCATCCTCCTTATCCTCGACGAGATCCAGACCGGGCTCGGGCGCACGGGCAAGCTCTTCGCCTTCCAGCACGAGGACGCCCGCCCGGACGTCCTCATCCTCGGCAAGGCCTTGGGCGGGGGGATGATGCCCATCTCAGCGGTCCTCGCCAGCCGCGAGGTCATGGGGGTCTACAAACCCGGGGACCACGGCAGCACCTTCGGAGGGAACCCGCTCGCCTGCGCCGCGGCCCGGGCCGCGCTGAAGAGCCTCGTAGAGGACGGGCTCATCGAGAACTCGCGCGAACTGGGAGAATACCTCATGGGCAAGTTCTGCGACCTGAAGAGCCCCTATGTCCACGAAATCCGCGGCCGCGGCCTGCTCGTCGCCGTCGAGCTCAAGCCTTCCGCGGGCGGAGCCCGCCGCTTCTGCGAAGCGCTCATGCAGGAAGGGCTGCTCTGCAAGGAAACCCATGAGCACGTCATACGCCTCGCCCCGCCGCTGGTCATCGAGAAGAAGGAGCTGGACTGGGCCTACGAGCGCATCCGCAAGGTCCTCTCCGCGTGACCCCATGACGATCAAGCGCATCGAAACGAGACGTATCGAACCTTCCAAACTTCGCAGGTTAGATACGTCCCGAACAACCAGACGGCGTAGCTTCGGAAAGTTTGGACGCAAGAACCTCACCAGCCTTTCGGACGTTTCGCGCGGCGAGCTGCAGGGCTGGCTGAAGCTGGCCTTGAAGCTAAAGAAGGAGACGAAAGCCGGCAAGCCCCATCCGCACCTGGCCGGCAAGGTCCTGGGGATGATCTTCCAGAAATCCTCCACGAGGACGCGCATCTCCTTCGAGGTGGCGATGCTCCAGCTCGGCGGCCACGCCATGTTCCTCTCCGCGGGCGACCTTCAGCTGGGCCGCGGGGAGACCGTGGCCGACACCGCGCGGGTGCTCTCCCGCTACGTCAACGGCATCATGGCGCGGGTCTACAAGCACTCCGACATCGTTGCCCTCGCCGAGCACGCGACGGTCCCCGTGATCAACGGGCTCTCCGACTTCTCGCACCCCTGCCAGGCCTTGGCCGACTTCCTGACCATCTTGGAGCACAAAGGGCGCCTGGACGGCGTCAAGCTCGCCTACGTGGGCGACGGCAACAACGTGGCCCACAGCCTGCTCTTCGGCGGAGCCAAGCTCGGCGTCCACGTCGCCTGCGTGACGCCCAAGGGCTACGAGCCCGCCCGTGAGGTGGTGGAGAAGGCGGTCTTAGACGGCCGAGAGACCGCCGCGCGCATCGAGGTGACCTCCGACATCGACGCGGGGGTGCGGGGGGCCGACGCGGTCTACACGGACGTCTGGGCGAGCATGGGCCAGGAGACCGAGCACGCCCAGCGCGTGAAGGCCTTCATGCCGTTCCAGGTCAACGCGGCCCTCATGGCCAAAACGGGCAAGAAGGACGCCCTGTTCATGCACTGCCTCCCCGCGCACCGCGGGGAAGAGGCCACTGATGAGGTCTGCGACAGCCCGAACTCCGTCATCTTCGACGAAGCGGAGAATCGCCTGCACGCCCAAAAGGCTCTGCTCGTCAGCCTGATGGGGTGAGCGCCGAGGAGACTACGGAAGATTCGCGCGCGGCGACCGATTGCGAGAAGAAGCGCGTCGCGCTTTCCTCGGTCGCCGCGGCGGTCCTGCTCACCGTCGCCAAGATCGCCGTCGGCCTGTGGACCAACAGCCTCGGCATCCTCTCCGAGGCGGCCCATTCCGCGCTCGACCTTGTCGCCGCGGTGGTCACCTACCTGGCAATCCGCGTCTCCGGCCGGCCCGCGGACCGCGACCACCTCTACGGCCACGGCAAATTCGAGAACCTCTCGGCGCTCTTCGAGACCCTCCTGCTCGTGCTCACCTGCTTCTGGATCGCATGGGAGGCCGTCGAGCGGCTCTTCTTCGTCTCGAAGCACGTGGACGTCAACGCCTGGTCGTTCCTGGTGATCGCCCTGTCGATCTCCATCGACTTCACGCGCTCCCGCGCCCTCAAGCGCGTCGCCGACAAATACCAGAGCCAGGCGCTCGAGGCCGATGCCCTCCACTTCTCCACCGACATATGGTCTTCCTGCGTGGTCCTGCTGGGCCTCGTCGGCGTGCTGATCTCGCACCGGTTCGAGCGCCTCGCCTTCCTCGTCAAGGCGGACGCCCTGGCGGCCCTGGGGGTCGCGCTCATCGTCCTCAAGGTCTGCTATCAGCTCGGCCGGAAGTCCGTCGACGACCTGCTCGACGCGGTCCCGGAGGGGCTCCGCCAGACCGTGGCGGAGGCGGCCAAGGTGAAGGGGGTGCTCGATGTCCGCCAGGTCCGCCTGCGCCGCAGCGGCCCCGAGGTCTTCGCCGACGTCACGCTCGCCGTGGGCCACGGCGTCGCCTTCGAGGCGGCCCACGACATCGCGGACCGGGCCGAATCAGCCATACAAGCCGCGGTCCCAAAGGCCGACGTGGTCATCCACGTCGAGCCCATGGCGGAGCGGAGGGAGGACGTCCTGGCCCGGACCCGCATCCTGGCGGCCAAGCACGGCCTCGGGGCGCACGCGGTCCGGATCTACGACGAGGAGGGCAGGCGCTCCATCGAGCTCCACCTGGAGGTCGGCGACGACCTCAAGCTCGACGAGGCCCACAAGAGAGCCGATGATTTCGAGAAGGCGCTTCGGGAGGCCGTCCCCGGCCTGGCGGGCGTGGTGACCCACATCGAGCCCGCCGGGGAACGCGCCTCGCTTCTCAAGGCCGAGCCCGCGGGGGAGGGGGAGATCCAGCGGGCCCTGCTGAAATTCCTGAAAGCCGAGAAGATCCCCGCGCATCTCCACGAGATCCAGGCGCGGCTCGCGGGCGGGGAGCTGCAGGTCTCGCTTCACTGCGCGCTGGACGGCTCGACGGCAATCCAGGACGCGCACGACATCTCGGAGCGGATCGAGAAGCACCTGCGCGCCCAAGTGCCCTTCGTCGGCCGCGTGGTCATCCACGTCGAGCCGGTGGAGTAGCCTAAAAGGAGGTTCCATGAGCTACGATCGAGATCGCGAAGAGGAAATCGGGCCGGCGGAGAGGATCGCCCAGAACGCGGGCAAGGCGCTGACGGCCCTGGCCTTCGTATTCGCCGCCATGCTGCTCTGGTCGTGCGTGGTGTTCATCCCCGCGGGCCACGAGGGCGTGCTCTTCAACAAGCTCTCGGGCAAGGTCAGCGAGACCACGCTCAAGCAGGGCTGGCAGCTGCGCGTGCCGGTCATCACGAGGGTCATCATCTACGACTGCCGGCGCAAGGCCTACACGATGTCCATGGCCTTAGACGAGGGCCAGCGCATGGGACAGCCGGACACCAACTGGTCCCCGACCGCGGACGGCAACATGGTGGGGCTCGACGTCACCGTCTGGTACCGCATCCCCCTGGATACGGCCGGCAAGGTCTACCTCAGGCTGGGCGACCAGAACTGGTGCGAGGAGCAGGTCATCCGCCCCATCATACGCAACGCCGTGCGCCTGGTGGTGGCGAAGTACACCGCCCCGGAGCTCTACGGCATCAAGCGCACGGAGGTCCAAGACAAGGTCAAGGAGCTCGTCGCCAAGTCTTTCGCGGACGACGGCTTCTTCATCCTGGACGGAGACGGGGTCTTCCTGCGCGACGTGCACTTGACCCCCTCCTACCAGCGCAGCATCGAGGAGAAGGTCGCGGCCCAGCAGGCCATCCAGCGCAAGCAGTACGAGGTGGAGCAGGCCAAGCAGGAGGCGCTCGCCATCAAGATCAAGAACGACGCTCTCGCGACGGCGAAGAGCTACCTCCAGCTGAGAACCATCGAGATGCTCGAGAGGAAGGACTTCAAGGTGATGGTGGTCCCGCAGAGCCAGGGCCTGATCCTGAACCTCCAGGAAGACCAGCACAAATAGGGTCTTGATGCCTCGGCTTCTCCTGTTCCTCGCCCTGGCGGGCGGGCCGGCGGCTCCCGCCTGCGCCTACCGCCCCCTGGAGACCGAGGACGCGGGGGTCGTAGGCAAGCGAAAGCTCCAGCTTGAAACCAGCTGGGACCGCATGAGGACGCAGAACAGCGAGAGCTTGGATTGCTTCCTTCTGACCACCGCATACGGCCTGACGGAGAACATCGAAGTGTCCGTCCAAGCGCCCATTTCCGTGATCAAGCCCGATGAGGAGGCTCGCATGGGCGGGTTGGGCGACTTCGCGCTCTATTACAAGCATGCGGCGCTGAAGGAGAACGGGAAGCGTCCTGGGATCATGGGCCAGGCCTATTGGAGGACCGACAGCGGAGATTCCGACCGCGGGCTCGGCGCAGGCTACCAGGAATTGGGAGTTCTCGGGGTCGCCTCGAAGGCCTTGGGAAGATGGCAGGTCAATGCCATGGCCGGCGGAGCCCTGGCTCTGGGCGGGGGAGAGGACTTCGGGAACGCCTTCCAGTACGGCGCTTCCCTGGACTACCGCCTTTCAAGAGGCAAGGAGCGGCCTCTCTACCTGCTGAGCGAAATCGTCGGAGGCGAGAACCCCCGCCATGGGATGGAGCGGTGGGGCGCGACCTGGTTCTGGGGCTTGCTCTTCGAGCCCTCTCCCAGGCTCGCTATCGATGCCGGGATCGGCTGGGGCCTGGACCGAGCCAGCCCCCATTGGCGGACCACCCTAGGTTCGACTTGGAACTTCTAGTGTGGTGTCCCAG
>JACRDO010000013.1 GCA_016212885.1 Elusimicrobiota bacterium
GATTGCGGATGCCCTGCTGGTCCATGGGATGAAGCCGCTGCTCGCGCTCGCGGACGGTCTGCGCCTCCTGGGCGCCCGGCGCATGTGTGAGGCCCGTCAAGGACATGAGCTGGGACTCGTGCAGGGCCGCGGCAAGACCGAGCCGGCGGGCGGCTTCTTTCCGCCAGCCGAGGCCGAGGCGCATCGAGAGGACCGCGACGTTGACGGAGTGCGCGTAGAGGTAGTTCTCCGCGGTCGAACGGCCTGTCAGGATCAGCAGCGGATACGGACTCGCGTCCAGCAGACCCAGGCACTCGGCCAAGGATCGGCTTAAAGGATCGAGCAGCCAAAGGCCGTCGCTCGCCTTCGATTGCAGAGCCTTCATGAGCGATATCATGCGGCCGTAGGCTTCATGTGCGGCGCGGTATTGGCCGGCCGCGCTCTGGGAAGCGCCGTCCAAATCTTACGGACGCCGTAGATGTGGACGTATCGAACCTACGTCGTTTGGAAAGTTCGATACGTCCCCGGAGGGGGCGGGCTCCTCCGCGGCCTGGGGCCGCGGCTTTGGGACCGTCGTCCTCGCAGGCGCCGGCTTCTCCGGTTTCGCTTCGGTCTCCACGGCCGCTTTCTGCCGCCAGGAATCGGCCTCCGAGTTGAGTTCCTCGACCTTTGTCCTTTGCCGCTCAAGCTCCGCCCCGGTCCGCTTGGCCGCCTTCTCGGCTTGCGCGGCCTGCCTCTTCAGCTCAATGGTTCTCGACGATTCCTCCTCGTATTTCAGCCGCCAGGAATCGAGCTCCGACTCCTTGGCCGCAAGGGCCTTGCCCAGCTCCTCGATCTTGTTCCTTTGCCGTTCAAGCTCCGCCTCGACATGCCTGGCCATCTTCTCAGCGTCTTTCTTCAGATCAGGCGTTCTCGACAACTCCTCCTCGTATTTCAGCCGCCAGGAGTCAAGCTCCGACTCCCTGGCCGCAAGGGCCTTGCCCAGCTCCTCGGCCTTGTTCCTTTGCCGCTCAAGCTCCGCCTCGACATGCCTGGCCGTCTTCTCAGCGTCTCTCTTCAAATCAGGCGTTCTCGACGACTCCTCCTCGTATTTCAGCCGCCAGGAATCGAGCTCCGACTCCCTGGCCGCAAGGGCCTTATCCAGCTCCTCGACCCTGTTCCTTTGCCGCTCAAGCTCCGCGTCGGCCCGCGCGGCCGCCTTCGCGGCTTGCGCGGCCTGTCTTTTCAGCTCAATGGTTCTCGACGACTCCTCCTCGTATTTCAGCCGCCAGGAATCGAGATCCGACTCCCTGGCCGCAATGGCTTTGCCCAGTTCCTCGATCTTGTTCCTTTGCCGCTCAAGCTCCGCTTCGACATGCCTGGCCGTCTTCTCGGCGTCTCTCTTCAGATCAGGCGTTCTCGACAGCTCCTCCTCGTATTTCAGCCGCCAGGAATCGATCTCAGACTCCTTGGCCGCAAGGGCCTTATCCAGTTCCTCGGCCTTGTTCCTTTGCCGCTCAAGCTCCGCGTCGGCCTGCGCGGCCGCCTTTGCGGCTTGCGCGGCTTGTCTCTTCAGCTCAACGGTTCTTGACGACTCCTCCTCGTATTTCAGCCGCCAGGAATCGACTTCCGACTCCCTGGCCGCAAGGGCTTTCATCAGAGACTGCAGCATGGAAAAGAGGTTCATGGGCCGATTGCTATAGTAATCGAGGATAGTCTGAAAACCGCTCGAAGTCAATAACCAAATGGTTACAGCCGGCTCAACCCCGCTTGTAACAATTATATTATAAATTTCGCTGGTTTTTGAGCTAAAATTAATGCCATCATGGAGTGGAAAAAATGAAGAACCGCGCCATCCGGCTTCTGTCGGCCTTCACCCTGGCCGCGTTCAGCTTCCAGAATTGGGCGGCTCCCGCCTCTGCCGCGGCCAAGCCGGATCCCGCCCTGGGCGCTCCGGCGCGGGTCGCGGACTTGGAGGCGGCTTATCCGGTCGGCGCCGGAGACGTGGTCTCGATCAACGTGTTCCCGGTGGAGGAGTACTCCAGGGAGCTCACGGTCCAGCCGGATGGGAAGATTGAGCTCCCGCTGATAGGGGCGGTCCAGGTCAAGGGGCTGACCGGCCGGGAGATACAGGCCATGCTTGAGAGCGGGTTCTCGAGGTTCGTGGCCAACCCCAAGGTCACGGTCAATGTCAGACGCTTCGCGGGCCGGAGGGTCGCGATCATCGGGGAGGTGGGCGCTCCAGGCTACTATGAGTACCGCGACGAGATGAGCCTCCTGGAGCTCGTGTCCACGGCCGGGGGACCTAAGAGCCTCGCCAAGCCCTCCAAGACCGTGATTCTCAGGCAGGAAAAGGACGGCCCGGGCGCGTACAAGGTGAACCTCGCAGCTGTCCTGCGGGGCGAGGCCGGCCGGAACGTCCAGCTCCAGCCTGGAGACGTCGTCTACATCCCGAAGGCCGCCTACACCCAGGGCGCGGAATGGCTGACCGTCAACATCCTGCCATGGATCTCGGTCGCGGCGCTCGTGACCTCCATCGTGGTCGTGGCCAGGCAATAGGCATCCATTATGGAAATGGATCTGACCCTGCTCGACCACTGGCGGATCATCAAGAGGAGAAGATGGATCATCATCGCCGTCGCCTGCCTCATCATGACGGGCTCTTTCATTTACACCCAGCTGCAGGTCCCGCTTTATAAGGCCGAGGGCATGGTCAAATACGAGCCTCCGGGAGGCGCGGCCGCGGCCGTGAACCAGGCCTACTATTACTATGACCCGGTCGCGGTCATGAAGACCCAGATCCGGATGCTGTCGTCCCGGGATTTTGTGGAGCTGGTGTCCAAGAAGCTCGGCAAGCCGGCGTCTTTCAGCGCGCAGGACGTCAAGGAAACGAGTCTCATCGCGATATCCGCGGTCAGCCGCAACCCCAAGAATGCGGCCGACGCCGTCAACGCGGCCATGGACGTCTACGCGGAGAAGGACATGGAGGAGCGGTCGAAAACCGCGCGCAAAACTCTCGGCGACGTATCCAAGCGGCGGGGCGAGGTCGAGTACTCTCTCAATCAGCTGGAAGAGGTCCGCAAGGAATACCTGCAGACCCATCCGGGCACGGGGATGAGCGGGGCCCTGGCCGCCAGCCTTCTGGACCTCGACGGCAGGCGCAGGGAGCTGCTCAAGCGGTTCACGCCCGAGCATCCCGAGGTCGTCGCTTTGGAGCAGCGCATCAAGTCCGTTCAAGCCAGGCTCTCCCAGATGCCGGGCGCGGACTTAGAGCTCGAGCGGCTCAACCGCGACATCAGGGTCAACGAGGAGCTCTACATCGCCCTGTCCAAGCAGGTGGAGGAGAATAAGATTGCGCTTGCGTCGATCCCCATCTATGTGACGGCCGTGTCCCGCCCGAGCGCGCCCGCGGCGCCTTTTTATCCGAGGAAGGGGATGAACTACCTGATGGGCTGCCTGTTCGGCTTACTGCTGGGCCTGCTCGCGGCGTTCATGGTCGAGGGCATGGACGTCTCCATCTCCACGATCGAGGAGATCGAGAAGATCGTGGAGAAGCCGGTCCTTGCCGTCATCCCGCACCTCGGCGCCAAGATGAGGTGGGAGAACCTGAAGAACAGCCTCTTTAGGAAGGAGCGCCACTCGCTGGAAGCCTTCCGGTCAATGCTTCTTTTCCAGCAAAGCGCCAAGTCTCCGAGCATCGAGCTCTACCACTCCCTGCGCTCGGCTATCAAATCCCAGGACCCCGACCGCCAAAACTGGGCCCTGGCGTTCACCTCGACCGGCGTGGCGGAGGGCAAGACCCTCACCGCCATCAACTTCTCCCTGGCAGCGGCGCACGCGGGGCTTAAAGTCCTGCTGATCGGCGCCGACATCCGCAGGCCGGTCATCTACCGCATCTTCGGCCTTCCCAGCCAGCCGGGCTTCCTGGAGGCCCTCACGGGCGCGGTCGACTGGAGGGAGACTGTCCGCGGGACCGTGGATTTTCTCATGGGGGAGGTGGACTTAGACAACCTCCTCAGCTTCCCGGGCATCGACAATTTCAAGGTCATCACCGGCTGCAACGCCTCTTCCGCGGACATCGTGAACCTTCTTTCCTCGCAGCTCCTGCCCAAGTTCATCGAGGGTGTCCGGTCCCAGTTCGACTTCGTCGTGTTCGACTGCCCTCCGGTGCTCCTCTTCGTGGACGCGGTCATGGTCGCCGCCCACACCGACGGCGCGGTGCTGGTGTACAAGTCGGGGAAGATGGCCCGCCAGGCCTTGAAGCGCGCCAACGACCAGCTCGTGGGGGCCAACGTCAAGACCCTGGGCCTCGTGCTCAACGACATGCAGTCGAGCGGGATGGGCGCGGAGTACTCCTACTACTACGGCTACAGCCACTACGACCGGCAGGAAGAGACCGAGGCGTAGGGCGGACAAGACTCCCACCGGACAAGACTGCCTCTTGCGGGGCGCACATGCAACTGTTACACTATTTTTCCGGCCGGTCAGGCCCATCGGGCGATGCCAAACAACGAAATCTATCCCCGGGCGCCCCTTGTGGAGGCCGTATTCGAGATTCGGTTCCCCGGAGAGCCGGCTATCGAATGCCGCCGGAACGAGTTGTTCGACTTCGTCCGACAGGACATGCCTGTAGTCCGGGTTCTAGAGCCCCTCGCCGGCGATTCCCATATGTTCAGGGTCTATCAATTTGCGGCTGCGGACGACTCACAATCAGTCATGGCCGGACTCAACGTCTTCGCATATTCCAGCAGGAAATACGCCGGGTTCGAGGGCTTTCGCGCAAAACTGGAACCAATCTTCAAGTTCTTTTGCGATCGGTTCATGGTCAAAACCCTGCGGCGAGTCGGGCTGCGCTACATCAACGTCATCCCATTTGCTCGCGAGAACGGCGTCGTGCCTCTGGGCCGCTACCTGAAATCCAGCGTCATCTTGGCGCCGAGCCTTCCGCAAGCCGCGGAAGTCTGTTCTGTCGGCCTCTTGATTCCTCTCCCAAAGGGAAGAATCGCCACGCGAATCGAAACGCTAAAGGAAGCAAAAACCGGAGGAGAAGCGTTGCTGTTGGACTTTGACTATTTCAAGACCGACAATCTCAATGCCGAATCCTTGATTGAGCATCTCGAAGAAAGCCATCAGCAGACCAAGGAGTTCTTCGAGAGCATCATCGCTGACCAGTATCGCGAGTTTATCAGGGGGAAGCCGCTGTCATGAACGGAACGATCTGCCTTGACGAAATTCGGCCCTGGGTGCTGGAGAAGTATGAGCAGACTTGCCGCCCGGCCATGTCAGCGCGCGGATTCTGCGGCACGCAAGAGGACGACTTGGCTCAAATGGGGGAACCAGTAATTCCTCTCTGGGACCTGGAAATTGACGGTCGTGTTGTTCGCCCAGCCGTCCCCATAGCAATCCGGCTCCGCAAGGACGGCGACCTTTTCTTCGCTGAGAATGATTCGCTCGCGGTCTACGCATCCGGGGCATCTCGCGAAGAAGCGATTGAGGATTTCCGCCAGACCGCGGCCTTCTTCGTCCGCGAATTCCACTCGCTAGGGCCCGATCAGGTTATGGGACGCGGCTCTCGTTTGCGGGAGCAATTCCTCAAAGTCTTCCCCTGAATGCCGCTCAGGAAACGCCTCGTCGAGCAAGGCCTGCGAAATAAAGGCTTCGTTGTCGACCAAGGCAAGGACCTGAAGTTTCGATACTTCCATCAGGGACGCTATACCGGCTGTTGGACCAAGGTGTCGCACGGCTCGGACTATGAGATTGGAGACAACCTGCTCGGTCAGATGAAGAAGCAGCTTGGTTTGCGCTCTTCACGGGAGGTGCAGGGACTTTGCGACTGCACCTTGTCTCTTGACCGATATAACGAGATTCTTCGCGAACTAGGCCACCTGTAGTCCCGTCCCCCTCACAGGACGCCCTTGCGCGCAGCGGCTTCCGGGGTTAAACTAACCTTGAGCGACCCCCTCCGCTGAAGAGTACGTTCTCGAAGCCGACTTTTCGCCGCGCCGCCTCTTGCGGACCGAAGCTTCGCCACTCCGGCCCAGGGCCTTCTACTCTCCTCTTCCGGGGGCTTAGATGAAGGTCCGAAGCCCGGCTTGGGCCGGACAATTCTACCCGGAGCCGCCGAAAGCGCTCTTAGAGCGCGTCGACGCCCTTCTGAAAGGAGCGCCTGAGCCGAAGCTCGACGGGGAGATCGTCGCGGCTTTGGCTCCACACGCGGGCTACGATTACTCCGGCCGCGCCGCGGCCAGGGTCTACAAGGCCCTGCGCGGCAGGGGCTTCGACTTGGCCGTGGTGATCGGAACGCATTATATCCATGAGGAGGGCTTGTTCCTCGCTCCTTACGAGGCCTACCGGACCCCGCTGGGCGATCTCCCCGTGGCCGGGGACGCCGCGGCCAAGCTCAAAGCCGCGGCGCCGGATGCCGCGGTCTCTGCCGAGGCCCATGCGGACCACTCCATCGAAGTCCAGCTCCCGTTCCTTCAGCGCGCCCTGGGGAAGTTCGAGCTCCTGCCCCTGGTCGCGAACATCCGGACCCCGGAGGAGGCGGAGCGCTTCGGCGGGGCTCTCGCCGCGGCGGTCTCCGGCCGCCGGGCCGTGCTCATCGCATCGAGCGACCTCTCCCACTTCCCTGACATCGAGACGGCTCGGAAGGCGGACCCCGCGTCGCTGGACGCGTTCCTGACCCTGGACGTCCGCTACCTTTATCTCTCGGACCGCCTCATCCTGGAGTCCGGCGCCCCGGGGCTGCGCTGCGCCTGGTGCGGTCTGGGCGCGGCCGGGGCGGTCCTGTGCGCGGCGCGCAAACTTGGCGCGGACCGGGGGGAACTGCTGGACTGCGCGAACTCCTTCGACGCGAGCGGGGACGCGGGAAGGACCGTGGGCTACGGGGCGGCGCTCCTTGTGCGCTCGAAGGGCCCCCCGGCGCCCAGGGCTTGGCCCGCGCTCGACCTTTCTGCGGAAGAAGGCCGGGAGCTGGTCGCCTTGGCGGCTGGCAGCCTCGAGGAGCGCCTGGCTTCCAGCAGCGCCAGACGCCGCGAGAGCGGCTCAAGGTTGTTCGACCGGCCGAGGTTCAACCTTCCGGCCGCGGTGTTCGTCACCTGGGAGGAGGGGGACTGGAAGGGGGGGGGGCTGAGGGGCTGCATCGGCACGGTGGAAGCCCGCCAGACGCTCGGCAACGCGGTCCTGCGCTACGCGGTCGCGAGCGCGATGGAGGACCCGCGATTTGCGCCCGTGACCCTGGAGGAGCTGCCCAAGCTCAAGGCCGAGGTGACCGTGCTCTCTCCCCTGCGCGACATTCGCCCCGAAGAGGTGGCGCCCGGCCTCGGGATCCAAGTCGGCCGCGGCGGACGCGAAGGGTTGTTCCTTCCTCAGGTCTGGGAGAAGTTCCCGGACGTCGAGGAGTTCATGTCGGTCCTCTGCCGCCACAAGGCGGGCCTGCCCTCCGGCGCCTGGCGTCAGCCGGGCACGGGACTGCGCGCCTTTACGGCGAGGTGCTTTAGGTAGCGTGCTAAACATCGGAAATACGTTCGTTTAGCACGTCCCGAACCCACGTCGTTTGGATGTTCGGGACGGGGATTCGGCGCGATGAGATGACGGGCTTCACCGAAGTCGGGGAGCTCTTCGACGTCCTGGACGGCCGCAACGTGCGCTGCCGGGCCTGCGCGCATGAGTGCGAGATCCGGGACGGCGGCCACGGCGTCTGCCGGGTCCGCGCGAACATCGCCGGGCGGCTTTACGTCCCCTACGGCTACGTGGCCGGCCTCCAGGTGGACCCAATCGAGAAGAAGCCTTTCTACCACGTCCTCCCCGGCGCGAGCGCGCTTTCCTTCGGCATGCTCGGCTGCAACTTCTCCTGCCGGTTCTGCCAGAACTGGAGCAGCAGCCAAGCCCTGAAGGACCCGCACGCCGGGTCCCCGGTCATCGAGTGCTCGGCCGAGGGCCTGGCGGAGCAGGCGCGGGGTCGCGCCTGCCCCGTCGTGGTCTCCACCTACAACGAGCCGCTGATCAGCTCGGAGTGGGCCGTGGCCGTCTTCCGCAAGGCTAAGGAGAGGGGCCTGCGCTGCGGTTTCGTCTCCAACGGCCACGCAACCAGGCGCGCGCTCGAGTACCTGCGCCCCTGGGTGGACTTCTACAAGGTGGACCTCAAAGGCTGCGACGAGAAGCGCTACCGCGAGGTGACGGGAGGCCGCCTGGGCGCGGTGCTGAAGACGATCGAGAACCTGATGGAGCTCGGGTTCTGGGTCGAGATCGTGACGTTGGTCGTGCCGGGATTCAACGACTCGGACTCGGAGCTCCGGCAGATCGCGCGCTTCATCGCGGGTCTCTCCAGGGAGATCCCCTGGCACGTGACGGCCTTCCACAAGGACTACCGGATGTTCGAGGCCCCCAACACTTCAGCCAAGACGCTCCTGCGCGCAGCTGAGATCGGCCGGGAGGAGGGCTTGTGCTACGTGTACGCCGGGAATCTGCCGGGCGAGCTGAGCGAGCTCGAGCACACCTTCTGCCCCTCCTGCGGGACGGCTTTGGTCGAGCGCAGATGCTTCCTCATTCTCTCCAACAGGATCAAAGGCGGGCGCTGCCCCAAGTGCGCAAGCGCGATCGCCGGGGTGTGGTCGTAGGCCGGCGCGCCAAACCTACGGCTTGAGGCGGGACATGGGATGCCTCATTTAAGAGATTCAATACGTGACGCTGACGCTCTCAAGAAGCGGGGTCTTGAGCGGGTCCGCGGTGGAGAAGACGGCCTTGTAGCGCATATACTTGTTGCCGTCGTGGCCCGGCCAAATGGCGGTCCCCGAGGTCGTGTAGTAGCTGGAGGCGGAACCGTCCGGGCCGAGGTATGCATCGAGAGCCGGGTCGGAGGTGCTCTGCGCGGAGGAAAGCTGGAACTTGAGCTGGGTGGAGGCGTCCGTTCCCGAGGCGGTCCAAGAGAGCGCGCCCCAGTCCGGGAGAGTTCCGCCGTCAAGGATCTGGGATACGAGGGCGCCGCTGGAGACGTAGTCGCGCAGATACCTCAGAAGCGTCCCCGAAAGTCCGACCGCCAGGCAGCGCTCGGCCGAGCCGCAAGAGACGCCCTTGAGCGCCTCGCCGGTCGGTGAGGAGGCCTGGCTCCAGGAGATTCCGTCATATTTCAAGATGCACCCGCCGTCCCCCACCGCCCAACCCTCATCCGGGGAGACCATCCACACCGAGGCCAGATTGTTTCCGGTCGGCGAGCTTTCCTCCTCCCAAGTCGTTCCGTTATAGCGGATGATCTTGCCGAGGGCGCCCACGGCTCGGCCGTTCGAGGCGTCAATCATGAAGACGGAGTTCAGGGTCTCGCTGATGGGCGACTGCGCGGCGCTCCAGGAGGAGCCGTCGTAGCGGAGTATGGCGCCATCTTGCCCCACCGCCCAGGCCTCTGCGGCCGATACGGTGAATATTCCGTAGAGCGCCTTGTCGGTCGGGGATTCGACGGAGTACCAGCCGGAGCCGTCGAATTCCAGGAGTTCCCCGTCTTTCCCGGTCGCCCAGCCTTGCGTGTTATCGAGCATGTGCACCCCGTAGACCGCCTGGTCCTGGCTGTGGGTCGAGTACTCCACTTCCCAGAGCCACTCGGGCCTATCGTAGGCCACGAAACGGCCGTAGCCGCCACCGACCCAGCCTTCGATGGAGGAGGGCATCCAGATTCCGTAGAGGTCGTAGCCTTGGCTCATGGTCTGTTCCTCGGACCAGGAGGTCCTATCGTAGAAGATCACGTTGTAGGAGTTGACCGCGTCCTGGCGCGCCTGCCCCACGGCCCAGCCCTCGCCGCCCGGGTCCATGTACACGCCGTAGAAGTCCCTGGAATTAGGCGCGGTGACGAGCTGCCAGGCGTCGTTGCCGGCCATCAGGCGCACGGCGCCTCCCCCCAAGTTGACGACCACGGCGGAGGACAGGGTTCCTTTCGAGAAATCATCCGAGGTCGTGTGCGTGATCACCGCGGCGCGAGCTTGGGCGGCGCAGAGGATTCCCGCCGCGACGCCGGCCGCGAGCCTCATGCGAATCCCGGCCTCATGAGTCATGGCCGCTCCAACGGACTCGGATGCGGCCGTTTCCTGCGCCATGCCCGGCCGCGGTTGCGCCCCGCATTAGCGCAACTCACCGTTCTCCTCCTGCCTGCCCCCTGGCCTGGGCGCCTTCCCCGCCCTTCCCCCAGTGCAGGGTCAGGCTGAAGCGGTGGGAGGAGCCGAGTTCCCCGTAGGGCGAGAACGCGTAGTCCGCCGCAAAACGGTCCAGTTCAAAGCCCAGCCCCGCCGCGATCCCCGGGCCCGCGTCGTTTCTGCCGTCATAGCCCAGGCGCAGGGCGAGCCGCCCGGCGATTCGGACCTCGGCCCCGGCCGAAACCCGCGCTTCTCCTCCGCGGGCTTGGTCCACGTCCAGGGTGAGCAGGGCCTGCCGGCCCTCGATTTGACACTCGTAGGCGCCGGCGAGCCTGAGGGTCAGCGGTAGTTCCTCCCAAGCCGATTGGAAGCGCACGCGGCCGCCCAGGTTCTGCAGGGCCGCTCCCAGGCTGAGCCCCTTCAGGCGCTCGGGCCGGTAGAGCGCGCCCATGTCCAGCGCGAAGGCGCTTGCCGAGTAGGCGTCTATGGTGGAGCTCAGGTGCTTGAGGCCCATTCCCAGGCCCAGGCGCCCGGCCACTCGGCGGCCGTAGCCCGCGCCTACGGCCAGATCGCGCGCGCTGAAGGAGCCAAGTCCGTCGCCGGAGGGGTTGGAGAGCGTGGTGCGCTGCAAGGAGCGGTAGCCCGCGGTCTTGAATTGCAGTCCGAAGCCCTGCCGCAATGCCAGTCCTCCCGCTTGATGGGAGACGCCTTGGAAGTGGTTGTTGTGCAGGAGACTCAGCTCATGGGTCTTGATCCACGCGAGCCCGGCCGGGTTGTAGTGCAGGGCGTTTGAGTCCGCGGCCAAAGCCGAGTAGGCGCCGCCCAGGGCCGCGGGCCTGCCGCTGGAATCCAGGCGCAGGAAGGCGAAAGGCGCGCCGCCCGCGGCCAAAGCGGGGAGCGGGCAGAGCGCCCCCGCCATGAGCAGGCCCGCGGCCCAGCGCCCCAGCGTCGCGGCCGGACAGCCCTCCAGGCCATGCTCGGTCATCGGACTATGGCGAGCGCGCGCGCCGCGCTCTCCCCCGAACCGCTTCGGATCACGGCGAAATATGTCCCGGAGGCCGCGTCCCGTCCCGCCCTTGTCCTCGCGTCCCATCGCAGAAGGCCGTTGGCCCCGGCCGCTCCCTGCCAGACCAGCTCCCCGGCCACGGTGTAGACCTTCACCTCCGCCCCCGGGGTGAGGCTGTCGAAGAGTATGCCAGAGGTCGCGTCCGAGGGTGAGTAGGGCTTGCCGTTGTCCGCCGCGCCGTCATTGGGCACGAAGGGCACCGGGTAGACCCGGACCGAGCTCAAGTCCGCGGCCGCGGGGGCGAAGAGCCCGAAGAGGCTGAAGTGGGGAGTCTCGGCCGTCACGGTTTTCCGCGAGGCGTCCACGCTGCCGGCGATGTCCGCCAGCCACTCCCCGGAGGCCGGATCATAGCTGTAGGCCCTCAGCCGCTCGGCGCGAATCGAGGTGCCGTCCACATAGCCGTCTTCATCATCGTCGCGGTACTGCATGGCGATCGTGGCCGTGCGGCCTTGGGCGAGGCGCGTGCGGCCGCTTTCCAGGCTGATGTCGCGCACCACTCCAGCGGACTCCAGCTCCGGGGAAGGCGGCACCGGGAAGCCTCCCGCGCGAATGAGCACGGCGTCGGAGGGATCGGCCAGGGCGCCGGCTGGGATCAGCGCGGAGGTAAGCACCCCGAGCACGGGATCCATGAGGCGGATCTGCGCGCTCGTCGCCTCGCTCAGGAGCCGGCGCGCCTGGATCCAGAGCCCGGCGCCGCTCCCCACGGATTCGGCCGCGCTCCTGTCCACGCGCACGCGCACAATGGGCGGGGTGGGATCGCCCTCGCCCGAGAGGCCCTCCGGCAGGCTGCGCAGCTCATAGTCGCCGTCGGGATAGGCCGATGCGTCCGTGAGGTCCCAGAACGTCCAATACGGCGGCTTCGCGGCCGGGTTGGGCGCCATGGCTCCGACGGAGGGGATGTCGGCCCAACTGCCGTCGCCGCGGCGGTGCTGGAAGCGCGCCAAACGCAACTTGGCCCCGGCCTGTATCGGCTCGGCCAGCACCAGAACGCGGTTGCCGCTCACGCGCTCGCCGGGCTCGGGGCTCAATAGGACCATGCGGATGTCCGATGGCTGGGGGATCGGCGCCGGCTCGGAGGAGGTGCGCGCTGAGAGCGCCGGGGCATAGAGGGTGGCGCCCGGGTGGAGGGCCGCCAGGCGCAGGTGGTACGTGGTGTCCGGGAGCAGGCCCGAGATGGAAAGGGAAGATGCCGTCCGGTCGCTCGTGGAGGAGAGGCGCAGCTCGCCGGAGAAGTCCGCGGCGGTGGAGAGATCCAGGCGGTAGCCCAAGGCCGCGCCCACGGAGCGCCAGGACAAGAGGATCACGGTGTCCGACACCGAGGCGGCCTGGACATCCGCCGGGAAATGGCGCGCCCTGGACACGCGGACGCGGGAGCTGTTGCCCTGAGCCTCGGCCCAGACCGCGTAGAGACCGTCCCGGTAGAGGCCCAGAGCCGGGTGGGCGCCGGCTCGCGCCGCTTCGCACAGCAGGGCTCCTCCGTCCGCGTAGCTCCAGGCGCCCGCGGCCGCCTCATAGGCGGCCACGCGCACCCGGCGAACCAGTCCGTCGTACTGCTGGAAGGCCGCGTAGAGGCGGTCGTTGTAGATCCGGAGCCGCGGCTGGGCGTGGGATATCCATTTATCCGGGTCCGCGACCTGCCGGCCCGCGGCTCGGTTGAGCCCCTCGCCGTCGAGCAGACGCCAGGCAGGCGTCTGGCCGGCCGCGTAGGCCGCGATCCGCACCCGGCGCTCGCCGCTTGAAACCTCCTCCCAGGCCGCATAGAGGGAGGCCGAGGATGCGCAGAGGCTTGGAGAGAACGCTTGGAACCCGGGGTCGCTCGGCATCCCGCCGCCGTCCGCCGCGCTCCAGGAGGGAGAAGCGTCGTTTCCGCCGTAGACCGCGGCGCGGATGCGCCGGGCCTGGCCGTCGGACTCCTGCCAGGCCGCGTAGAGCCTGCCTGAGAATGTCTCCAATTGCGGGGCGAGGCTGTCTAGGCCCGGCGCGCTCAGCGCCCCGCCATCCGCCCCGAGCCAGAGGCCGGAGGGCACGCGCACCGCGGCGCGGATGCGCCGCACCGAGCCGTCGGACTCCCGCCAGACCGCGTAAAGCCTCCCCTCCAGAACGGCCAGGCCGGGATCAAGGGCGTTCATGCCCGGGTTTCGGTTGATTCCGAAGGCCGTTCCGCCGTCGGCCCAGGACCAGGAGTTTCCGTCAAAAGCCGCGACGCGCACTTGCCAGGCCGAGCCGTTGTGTTCATGCCAGGCCGCGTAAAGCCTGTTGTCCAGGCACGCAAGCGCCGGAGAGCCCGCTTGGCGCGCGGAGTCCTTGTTGAGGCCGCCGTTGTCCGCGAAATTCCATGCGGGGCTCGCGTCGTTTCCATTGTAGGCCGCGGCCCGGACGCGTCCCGCCTCCTGCCAAAGCGCAAGCCCCATGTTCCCGCACTCGGAGAAGCGGGCGAAGGAGGCGCTTGCGGAGGCGTCCGCGTTGAGGGCGGCGCCCCCATCGGAGGCGGACCAGCCGTCCGGCAGCTGCTGGGCGCGCGCCGCCCCGGCCGGCGCCGAGCCCAGAAAGACCGCCGCGGCGAGACAGTATCGCCGTGCCGCGCGTCTGCCGATAGACATAGTTGATGTCGCCATGAAAACTTCCAAAATGGGTCTCATCCCGAAGACTGCGCAGAGACAGGACGCGGTTTCTTCCAAGGGAGGGGCCACCCCAAGGAAGGCGTCGGGTTCGGCAGCCGGACGCCCCGTTTGGGGTCTTGGCTTTGCGCCCCTGCCTTGCGGCCTGCCGTCGCGTGGAACCGGGCAGTCACCCTCTTGGGTGCAGGTTTGCCTTTGTCGCCCGATAAGACGGGCGTGTTCCGATAGTCGAGAATAGTGTAAAGGATGAAACTTGAGGCCGGCTTAAGACTTAAGGGTCGAAGCGGTGGCCGAGGCCCCTGAGCGAGACGATCCTGGAGGCGAAGTCCGGGCCGAGCTTCTTGCGCAGGTGGGAAAGGTGCACGTCGATGGCCTCCGGATAATGTTCATCCGCCGGGTCGTAGCCCCAGACCGCGTCCATGATCTGCGCGGGGCTTAAGACGCGGCCCGGGCGGGTGAGGAAGAGGAGCAGCAGGTCGAACTCCCTCGGGGTCAAGAGCGTCTCTCGTCCCTTCAGACGCACCGTCCTGGCCGGGACGTTCACCGTGATGCCGCACTTCCTGAGCACGGCCTGTTTCGGCGCAGCGGCGAAGCGCCGCAGTACGGCGCGCACGCGGGCGAGCATCAGCGGGAGGCTGAAGGGCTTGAGCAGGTAGTCGTCGGCCCCGCAGTCGAAGCCCGAGAGCTGATCGCCTTCCGTGAGCATCCAGCCCGATATCAGGACGACGGGGATCGCCGAGGTCTTCGGGTTCGACTTAAAGGCGCGGCAGAGGTCCCGGCCGTCGCCATCCGGCAGATCGACGTCCAGGATCACAATGTCCGGACAGCGCTCAATGACCATCAGCCGCGCCTCGCGCACGCTCTCCGCGGAGAACGCCTGGAAGCCCTGCCCGGTGAGATAGCGGAGCAGGGACCGGCGGGTCTCCTCCATGTCGTCGACTACCAGGATCTTCTGCGTCATGATCGCTCTTGGATAAGCCCGGATGCGGCTGTTTCCTGCCTGAAGTCTATCATGGATGGCGAAAAATTATACTATTTCCGCTCAGGAGTCCGGTCATGGCAAAGGAATATTTCGTCGGCGTCGACATCGGCGGCACGAAGATCGCCGCGGCTTTGGTCAACGGCAAGGGAGAGATCCTCGCCCGCGGCAAGGCGCCGACGCCAAGGAGCGGCCCTAAGCGGATCCTCAAGGCCGTCGAAGACCTGGTCGAAGGCGTGGCGGCCGAGAAAGGCCGCAAGCCCAAGGGCCTGCGCGGGATCGGCGTGGGAGCCCCGGGCATCGTGGATCCAGGCGGCAGGAAGATCCTCGTCGCGCCGAACGTCCGCTTGGCCGGCTTTCCCCTCGTGCGCAAGCTCCGCAAGAGATTCGGCGTCGGGGTGGCCCTCGGCAACGACGTCAACCTGGGAGTCCTGGGCGAGCAGCGCTTCGGCGCCGGCAAGGGGACGGAGAACGTGGTCGGCATCTTCCCCGGCACGGGCGTGGGAGGGGGCGCGATCGTCGGCGGAAGGCTGATGCTCGGCGCCCATGGGGCCGCGGCGGAACTGGGCCACGTCGTCGTGGACCCCAACGGGCCCCGCTGCGGCTGCGGCAGCCGCGGGTGCCTGGAGGCGCTGGCCGGCCGCAGCGCCATCGAACGGGAAATCCGGAGGGCCCTGCGGGCCGGAGAGAAGTCCGTGGTCCAAGTTCTCGTCGGGGGAAAGCTGGACGTCATCAAGAGCAAGGTCCTCGCCAAGGCGCTCAAGAGCGGGGATCTTGTGGTCACGCGGATCATCCGCCGCGCCTCCGAGGCCCTGGGCTCGGCCTGCGTGAGCCTTCGGCACGTCTTCGATCCGGAGCTTTTCATCCTCGGTGGCGGGCTCATCGAGGCTTGCGGGGATTTCATCCTTCCCATAGTCCAGAGGAGCCTGGACCATGACCCGCTCTTTGCCAAGGTGTCCGCATGCCGGGCCGTCCCGTCGCGGCTGGGCGACGACGCGGTCATCCTCGGCGCCGCGGCCTTGGCTATGGAGACTTTCTAATCCAGGGTCTTCGTGCTCCGATACAACCTGAGGGGGGTTCAGCGCCAAGGGCGCCAACATTTTCTATAATATGTCTGCCTCGGGGAACACGAGGCTCGATATCCATGAAGCCGATGCGCGTGCTCATCGTAGACGACTGGGAGGAGAACCGGGAACTCCTGAAGATGGCCCTGGAGACCGAGGGCATCAAGACATTGGAGTCCCAGGATGGGGTCATGGCGTTGCGTCTGCTGAAGAAGGAACGGGTGGACTGCGTGATCTCGGACATCCTGATGCCCAATCTGGACGGGTACGGCCTCTGCCGGAAAATCCGGGCCGACACAAAGCTGCGCCGCCTTCCCATCGTCATCTACAGCAACACGTTCCTTTCCGCCGACGATAAAAAGCTGGCCTTGGCGTCGGGAGCGGACCGATACGTGTGCAAGTCCGGCTCGCTCAAGGAGCTGCTTGCCGCCCTCCGCGAGGTGGGGCTCGAAGCCCGGAAGGGCGCGGTCAAAAAGAGGAGCGCGCCGTTGGACGAGGCCAAGGCGGTCAAGCTCTACAGCGAGGCGCTCGTCAAGAAGCTGGAGGCGAAGAACCTGGGGCTTGAGGAGGCCGCCCGGAAGCTCCGTGACAACGAGGAAAGGCTAAGGCAGTTGGCCGTTGACTTCGAGCGGATAGCCTCCACGGCGCGCTCCACCGCGATGATCATCGCCGCGGCCCCTTCGATTCAGGAGGCCGCCCCCCGGATCATCCGGATTCTCTGCGAGACCCTGGATTGGGACATGGGCTCGCTGTGGTGGGCGGAGGGCGAATCCGGCGCGCTTCGATGCGCGGGCTTCTGGCGCGGGACCCACGCGCAAGCCGAAGAATTCGAGGAGGCCACGCGCTCTCTCACGTTTCGCTCCGGAGTCGGCCTCCCCGGCCGCGTCCGGCAAAGCGGGAAGCCGGTTTTCGTCTCGGACCTGGCCCGCGATTTCGATTCGCCCCGCTTGGCGGCCGCGCTAAAGGCCGGCTTGCGCGAGGTCCTCGCCGTGCCCTTGGACATCGCGGGCGACTGCCTCGGGGTGATGGAGTTCTTCAGCGGGAAGCCGTGCCGGCCGAAAGGCGCGACCCCGGCCATGCTGGAGACCGTCGCGGTCCTGATCGGCTTGTTCATCAAGAGGGAGGAAGCCGCGCAGAGCCTGCGCCAGAAGGATGCGGAGCTTCTTCAGGCGCGCAAGCTGGAGTCCATCGGGAGGCTGGCGGGCGGCATCGCACACGATTTCAACAACATCCTGACCGCGGTGCTGGCGTCGGCGAATTTCCTCAAGTGCGACCTGGGGGCCGGAACGCCCAAGATGGAGGATGTCGAGGCGATCCTGCGCTCGGCGCAATCCGCGGCCGACGTGACGCGGCAGCTTTTGGCCTTCAGCCGAAGGCAAGTCCTGGAGCCCAGGATCTTGGATTTGGGCGGCTTGGTCCGGAACATGGAAAAAATCCTCAAACGCCTGGTCGGCGAGGACGTGGAACTGGTCGTCGCGGTCGATTCAAAAGCCGGAAAGATCAAGGCGGATTCGGCGCAGGTGGAGCAAATCCTCCTCAACCTCTTCATGAACGCCCGCGACGCCATGCCCAAAGGGGGCAGGCTCACCATCGAGACGGGCGACGCCCGCCTCGACGATGCGTACGCCTCGTCGCACCCCGGCGCGCGGGCGGGACGCTACGCGATGCTGGCGGTCAGCGACACGGGGATCGGCATGGACGAGGAGACCCAGGCCCGGGTCTTCGACCCCTTCTTCACCACCAAAAATCCCGGGCGGGGAACCGGACTGGGGCTTTCCAGCGTCTACGGCATCATGAGGCAAAGCGGTGGGCATGTCTCGCTCTACAGCGTCCCCGGCCGCGGCACGACGTTCAAGGCGTACTTTCCCGTCATGGAGGAGTCCGCGGCCGCGGACCTTGGGCCGGCGCCGGAAGAGACTCCGAAAGGAACCGAGACCGTTCTGCTCGTCGAGGACGACGCCGAGGTGCGCGCCGTTTCGCGGCGGATCCTCGCGCAGCAGGGCTACACGGTCATCGAGGCGCGCTCGGCCGAGGAGGGGGAAAAAATCGTCCTGGAGCACCCGGGCGAGATTCATCTCCTGCTGACCGATCTGGTGATGCCCGGCGCCGACGGATTGGAGCTGGCCAGGAGGGTCGGCGCCCTTCGGCCGAAGACGAAGACGCTGCTCATGTCCGGCTACACGGAAAGGGCGGCGACCCATCAGGAGATTATCGGTTTCGCGATGCATTATTTGCAGAAGCCGTTCTCTCCGGACGACCTGGCGTGGAAGGTCCGCCAGGTCCTGGACGAGAAGCCCCCCGCGCCGGGGGCCGCGCAGTGATATGATGGAAGGCGGAAGGGCGGAGGGCATGGAAAAGAAGGTTCTCGTCGTAGACGACGACGCCGGGGTCCGGAGGGCGATCCGGAGGATACTGGAGAGCATCGGCTGCCGGATCATGGAGGCGGAGGACGGCGCGCAGGTCTTGGAGATCATCGAGAGAGACCGTCCCAACCTGGTGCTCCTCGACATCTACATGCCGAAAGTCGACGGCATGGCCCTCATCGAGGATATCGTGGAACGATATCCCGGCATCGCGGTCATCGTCGTGTCGGGGCACGTGGAGGAGCGGCTGGTGAGGTTGGCGATCGAGAGGGGGGCCTGCGATTTCGTGGCCAAACCCATAAACTGCGACTACCTCCAGGCCACGGTGACGGCGAACCTGCTGAAAAAGTCCCGGTGAACCGCCCCTGCCGGAAAAGTCCCGATCAAACGACGTAGGTTAGGGACGTACCAAACCAACGTATTTTTGATGTTTGGTACGTCACCCCGCAGACAAATAATGCTGAAATTATCGACTTTTTCTGCACGCCTACCCGGAAAATCCGGGTAGGCGTGCAGAAAGTATCGCTATTTCCATCAGAATTTGCACTCAAGGTGACGCCCGACGAAGAAAGTTTACCAGCGCCTTGGTCCCGTCCTGAACTGGCGTATAGCGATTCTACAGCCTAACTGGCAGGCCTAAGGAAAAAGCAGGCTCAGAAGAGCCAAAAAGCACCGAGGCGGAGGTCATGCACCCGAAGGGGTGTTGCGGCTACGTCGCGTTATGCTTGTCAGAGAGAACGCCCCATCACGTATAGAACGCCGGCCGGAGGGGTCTCCACGCGGATGAGGACATCAAACCTCAGCCTCTTGTAGAAGCCGACCGGCCTCTCCCCGCAGACCAGGTGCGCGCCCGGCACACCCGCCTTCCTCAAATCCTCGATGAAGGCCCCCATGAGCTTCTGCCCGACGCCGCGTCCCCGCAAGGCCGCGTCCACGTTCACGTGCAGGTGGGCCGGATAGATGGACAGCAGGCGCAGCCTGTCCTGTCGGGGGAAGCGGCTCTCCAGCGTCTTCTCCAAGCCCAGGAAGCGGCGGATGAAGCGACGGGTATCCTCGTTGCGGGGGTAGAAGCCCAGCAAAGCCTTAACGAACAGCGGCCAGCGGTGGAGAAGCAGGCGCTTTCTCTCGAAACGCGGCGTGTCGGGGCAGCCCGTCAGGTAGCCAATAACGATAGGCCCTTCCCGCGCCGCATACGTCCACTCCGGCAGCAGCTTCTCGTAAGGGCCGACCCAGAACTCGGAGAAGAACGGCCATCGCGCGGCTTCGATCCCACGTCCCTCTTCGGCGGTCCGCCCGCAGAGCTCCCGGATGGCCCGCCAGTCCTCGGGCGAGCGGGGCTTGTCGATCTGAATCTCCACGGGCCCATGATATAAAAATGCCCATCATGTGGTATGATATGCGTACCCCTGACGGCAATGGAGGTGTGAAGCCATGAGACCGTTTCCCGCGCTGCTCGTCGCCGCATTCCTTGCGAACTCGGCCTACGCGTCGGACGTGAAGCTTCTCGGCGCGACCGGGTTCGATTACGTTGGGATTCCCCAGATTCTCGCCTTAGACCAAGCCGGCCCGCCCGCCTTCAAAGCTGAGCCGCAGGACAAGATCGACAAGATGCATCTGCTGCCGCGCTGCGGCAAAAGCGCCCTTTTCGGCTATGCGGACACCGAAGCCCAAGCCGCGGAGGGCATCGCGATGTGGACCCAGATCCTCTCCAACGCCGGGATCAAGGCCGGGAAGCCCGCCTACGAGAACGGGATGTACCTCCTGCCCTACGAGGCTTCGGGCGGCGTCGAGGTCCGCGAGTTCATGGCCGAGCCCAGGCAGTTCAAGCCCAAGGACGAGCAGTCCCTGCGCGAGAACATGGCGATGGTCGCCGGCGGGATGGGCAAGAGAGGCATTCCGGTCATCGCCTCCTATGTGGTGGATCTTGAGTTCATGCTGCCGACCTATTCCGTCTACTACCTCGCGAAGGCGGAGGAGAGCCGGGAGCGCGAGACCCAGGTCCGGGTGCTCAAGCCCGGCGAGGACATCGACTTCGACCTGCTGGAGAAGGCCGGCGTGGACATCCTCCAGAAGCCGGAGACCTGGATGATGGTCTACATCGGCAGGGAAGTCGGGTTCGTCAGCCGCATCGCCAAGTCGCAGGAGGAGGCCGAGAAGAAGCTCAAGGAGCGCGTGGATCTCCTGACCGGCATGGGCAAGACCATGATCGGCTCGCGCATCCTCCCGTTGGCCGAGCCCTACGAGGATTACAGGTTCCTCGTCAACATTTATTTCTATCAATAAAGTCTTCTACGCCCTGGTCGCGACCTCGGTCGCCGTGGCGGTCTGCGCGGGCTCGAGCGCGGCGATCCTTGCCTGGGCCCCCAAGGGGCGGACACGGATGATCGTCGAGCGCTACTTCATCGCCCCCGGCGGGATGCTCTATGAGCGCTTGCAGGAGCGCAAGGAGGTCCGCAGGATCCGCAAGGCCGTCGAAGGGACGGTCGAGAATGTCCAGGATAAGATCGGCGAAGCCAAAGAGACGCTCGAGAAGGCCGGCCTCGGGGCCGCGGTGGATAAGGCCTCCGAGCGGGCCGAGCGGCTTCCGCACTACTACAATGTCGCGGCCTGGGCCGCGGCGGGCTTCGCCGTGTGCCTGCTGATGACCCTGCTCTTCGGCGTCTCCTCCATCAAGTCCGCGCTGGCTCTGGGATTTAAGGTGACCCTCGCCCTGCTCTTCCTGCAGGGAGCCCTGGTCTTCGCCGGCATCCTCGCCTGGCAGCGGCTTTCGGGCTGAGGGTCCCCGGCGTGAAGACCTCCTACCACAACCATACCCTGCACAGCGACGGGGACGCTTCCATAGAGGAAATGGCGCAAGCCGCGGCTCAGGCCGGCTTGGGCGAGCTGGGCATCTCCGACCACCTGGCCCTGCATCCGGAGGGGGTCCTGCTCGGCTGGAGCATGGCGGAGGGCCAGCTCGGCGCTTACGTCGACGACGTCCTGGCCGCCATGGGAGGGCCGGGCCCTCGCGCCGGGCCTGAGCGTCGCGAGGACTGCGCGAGCGGAGAACGGCTTGCGCGCGGCCCCTCCATCCTGCTCGGGCTCGAGGCCGACTTCTTCCCTGAGACCGTGGAGAAGCTGCGCTCCCTGCTCGCGCCTTATCCCTTCGACTACATCATCGGCTCGGTCCACTTCGCCGACAGCTTCCAGGTCGACGCGGGACGCAAGCCATGGGAGGCGCTCACGCTCGAGGAGCGGAAAGCCAAGTGGGAGGTCTACTGGCGCCGGGTGGCCGAGATGGCCCAAAGCCGCGCTTTCGATTTCGTCGGGCATCTGGACCTTCCCAAGCGCTTCGCGCCCAATCCAGACGAGGGCGTCTCCCCAGCTGCCGACTCCGCGCTCAATGCGATCGCGCAGGCGGGCATGGCCATGGAGATCAACACCTCAGGCTGGTTCCACCCGGCCAGGGACCCCTACCCCTCTGCCATCTTCCTGTCGGAAGCCCGCAAGCGGGGCATCCCCATCCTGATCAATGCCGACGCCCATAAGGCGAAGCACGTGGCGCGGGGCTTCGATGAGGCCGTCAAGCTCGCGCGGGAGGCGGGCTACTCGGAGGCCGTGCGCTACGAGAAGCGCCGCCGCTTCCCCGCGCCGCTCTAGCCGTCCCGAACTTCCGAACGGCGTAGTTCGGGACGTCCAAAACCTACGAATTCTGGATGTTTGGGACGCTGTTGTTCTCCACTCGGCTTGTCCTCTTGGGCTGCCGATGCCGGCGTTTGGCATCGGCAACTGGAAGCCCAAGAGGGCTGGGACTATCGGAAAACCGCGCTCGCGAAGGAGACGATCCCGCCCATCGGGTCGCTCGCCTGGCCGTAGCGCAGCAGCTCTCCCGGCCCTTTGGCGCCGAGCGCCTTGAGCCAGCGCAGAGAAGTGTAGAGCGCGGAGAGGCCGCAGAGCTTCCTCCAGCCGCCCTCCGCGATCCCGGAGAGGTAGAAGCCGTCCGCGTCGAGCGCCATGGCGCGCTCGAGCGTGGCGCGGTCCTCCGCCTCGAGCTTCTTCTTGAGCTCAACATCGAGCTCCAGGTCGTCGCCGAACTTCGGGCCCACGTGGGCGAGGTCCACCGCGGCGAGGATCAGGATCTTCCGCTCTTTCGCGCGCCGGGCGAGCAGCTCCCCGATATTGCGGAGGGCCTCCTCCACGCTCCCTGCGCTCGAAGGCGGCTTGTCGGGGCAGAAGCGCTCAAAGGAGGAGACCAGGATCGGGACCCACGGCGGGGTCTTCTCGCGCCAGAGGAACTTCAGCCAAAGGGCCTGGTACTCCAGGGAATGCTCGTTTCGGTGGACCCATTCCTCTTCCGCCGGGTCGTACCAGAGCTGGTTGCGGATGTCCTCGTAGAGCTCCTGGCTCGTGGGAATCGGCCCGTAGGGCGTCTCGTAGTCCTTACGGGTCATCACCCAAGGGGATTTCGGCGAGGCATGTGCGACTCCGAGGGCCACGACCAAATCCGGGGGCGGGGACTCCGAAAGGGCTTGATAGCTCCAGGCGTAGGCGGGCCCGCCTCGCTCGATGTCGATGTGCGGGGCGATGAGCCCGGCCGGCGGAGCCTGGAGGGTCGGGGCCTCCGCAATCCCCTTGCCCGGCCCTTTGGGGTCCCTCAGCAGCTTCCCGAAGTAGGCCGCCAGCTCCAGTTTGTTCTCAGGATAAGCGCCCTTCAGGACCGCCTTGCGGATGGGACTCGAGAAGAACTCCTCCAGGCCGCGCTTGCGCTCGCTCTGAACCAAAGCCGTTTCAAGGAAGTTGGCCTTTTCGAGCTGGTCCGCGATCTCCCGTATCTGGGCCGCCGTCAGATCGACCCGCATCCGCTTGGCCAGCACGGCTCGGATTTCTTCAGCCGTGGAGCGGCCGTCGAAAAGCGCCGCCAGCGCCATGCCCGCTGGAGACAGCGCGACGATCTCCTTGGCGATCCCCTCCTGGTCCTGCAGGATGAACGCGGGTTTGCCCTTCAGCTCCGCCGGGACCATGGCCACGTCTCTGCGCAGCCGCGGGATCGGCTTGGGATCCTCCATCCGGGATATTGTACTTTGTTGGGCAGCCATAAGCGACTTGGACGATATCCGTGAGTCGGATACTACATGTCCCGATCTCGCATAGTCTCCAATGTTTGATTACGAGGTAAAAATACTTCAAAAAGGAGATAAATCAGCCTTGACAAGCAGTATAAATCTGATTATAATAGGAGTGGAAATAGAGTATTTATGCTGTATTTGCGCTTACAGCTTTAGCTGGCTTTCCCAGGAGGGCCGTATGGCTAGGGTACAATTTGAAATCGACGAGGAAGAACTTGAGACTATCAGGAATCTAATGTGCGCCGCAAGAATCAAGACTTTCAGCGCATTCTTTGGTGAGGCATTGTCCTTGTATATGTTGAGTCTCAAGGAAAGACATGCCGGGAGAATCATCGCGGCGCTGAATGAGCTTAGCGGTCAATATAAACAATTGGTGGTGCCTTCATTAGAACGTGTAGCACCCCCGACCGCGGAGCGCCGCGTGATGAACCCTGAGCCTGTTCGTGTGCCGAATCTCGCTCACGACACCACGTGGAATGCCGTGATGGGTCAGGTCATGGCGCGTGGCAATGAGCGCTTCCAAGCCGAAAAGGTCCGCATGCGTCAAATTGGGATCTTAGATGAGAAGGGTCAGGCAAAGTCGAAAGAATGGCCGGCGGACATGACGCCGGGTTCCAAGACCGACGTCGCCACCTAAAGGCCCCCTTGCCTACTCAACCCACCATGACCGCGGTTGCCGGTCCTTCCGGCAGCGGCAAGACGATTCGCTTCAGAGTCCAAGATTTTGGCGTTGACTCCTTCAATGTGGATGAGCGATGCCGAGACTTGCACGGTTCCTATCAGAGTATTCCTCCGGAGATTCGCAGGTTCGCTCAGGAAGAATGTGAGCGATTTGTGCAGGAGCACATTCGCGCCGGGATCAGCTTCGCCGTCGAGACCACCCTCGGCGGCGGGGCCGTCGCCGCGGAACAGGCGCGCCGGGCTAAAGATGCCGGCTTCTTTACGTCTGTCGTCTACGTGGCGACCAGTGATGCCGAACTCAATGTCGAGCGGGTCCGGCAGCGGGGGCTGGCCGGCGGGCCCTCGGCTGAGCCCGATGTGATTCGGAAAATCTATAGGCAGAGTCTCGGCAACATCGCGGCCGCTCTGCAGGTTTTTGATCGCGCCGAGCTTTACGACAACAGTGGTTCCGATCCTCGCTTGGTCCTCCGGGTTGCGAACGGTCGCGTAGTGGAAGCCTCCTATCCGGCGCCTGAGTGGGTGCGTGAGTCTCTGGCGGGTTCCCCCCTCGCCGCGCAGCTTGAGCCTTAGCGATTCCAACGCCGGCGCCATATTAACTATCATACGTGCCGCTATGCGGATCCGGGCGCTTGCCGTCCTCCTCTCGCCCGTCCTCGCAGGCGCTCTAGGAAGCCGGAGAGGGCGGGCGCTTGCCGCCTTGGCCTTGCTGTTCTTCGCCGTTCCATCCTTCGCCCAGTCGAAAAGCGCGTTCCAGAAGAAGGTCGAGGCCGCCGCCTCAGGGCCGGTCCTCAAGGACGCTTCCTGGGGCGTCAGCGTGAGGTTCGCGGATACGGGAGAGCGGGTCGCGGCTTACAGCGCGGAGAGGAACCTGGTCCCGGCTTCTGCCGTCAAGCTGCTCGCGACCGCTGCGGCTTGGAGCGCGCTCGGGCAAGACCACAGGTTCAAGACCCGTGTCTACCGTACGGCGCCCGTGGGTCCGGACGGGGCGCTGCGCGGAGACCTGGTCCTGGCCGGCGGCGGGGATCCGACGCTGGGTTCCACGCTGGTCAAGGGCTCGCAATCCATGGAGGAGGTCTTCGAAACGTGGATCAAGAAGATTCGTGAAAGCGGGATCAAGAGGATCGAAGGAGGCATCGTCGCCGATAGCCGTTTGTACGCGGGCCTGCCTGTTCCGGGAAGCTGGCCCTGGGAGGACATCGGCAACTATTACGCCGCTTCCGCGGACGCGCTATCCATCAACGACAATCTCTACAAGATATATTTCGCGCCGGGCGCAAGAGAGGGGGAGAACGCCCGCCTGCTGCGCACGGAGCCTGACGTCCCTGGGATGAAGTTCATCAACCTCATTAAAACGGGGCCGGAAGGCTCCGGAGACAACGGCTACGTGTTCTCCGGCCCGGGACAATACACGGCCACCCTGCGCGGAACCGTCCCGGCCGGCCCGAAGGAGTTCTCCATCAAGGGCTCGCTTCCGGAACCCGCGCTCTTCGCGGCCCAGGCATTCAAGCGCCGCCTGGAGGGGGGAGGGATCCCGGTCAGCGGAGAGCCGAAGCTTGCGGAAGGCCCGGCGCGCTACGGTCCCGACCAGCTCCTGGCCGAGGCCGTCTCTCCGCACCTTAAGGACATCATCACCCTCACCCACAAGAGGAGCTTCAACCTCTACGCCGAGCTGCTCGCACGGGCCCTCGCGCTCAAGCGCGGCCGGCCGGGGACCCTCCAGGAGGGCCTCGAAGCCGTCAAGGATTTCCTGCGCGGCGCCGGCATCAGCGTTTCCGGCGTCAGGCTCTTCGACGCGTGCGGGCTGTCGCGCTCCAATCAGGTCAAAGCCGAGACCCTGACCGGGGTCCTGGCATTCATGGCAAAGAGGAAGGACTTCGACTCATGGCGCGATTCCCTGGTCTTCCCCGGCGACGTTGACGCCGCCGGGCACATCCGCAGATTCGCGAAAGGGGCCCTGGAAGGGAAGCTCTGGATCAAGTCGGGCTCTTTGAACGGGGTGCGCGGCTACAGCGGATATCTCATGACCCGCGCCGGCAGGCTGCTGGCGTTCACCTTCATCGTCAACAATTACTCCTGCTCCCCGGCGGAGATCGAGGAGCTCCACGAGAACCTTCTGGTCGATCTGTCCAAGCTATGAGCCTCGAGCCCACGCCTTTGCGCCTGCCGAGGCCGTGGAATGAGGACATCGTCTACATGGTCCTCATCGACCGCTTCCACCGAGGGGCGAGCGCGGGCCCGGCTCCGCAACCCCCCTTCCACGGCGGCAACCTCGCGGGCGTGCTGGAGAAGCTCGACTACCTCGAGGACCTGGGAGTCACGGCGCTCTGGCTGAGCCCGGTCATCAAGAACCAGCGCGACGGCTACCACGGCTACTGGCCGGTGGACTTCTACGCGGTGGACCCGCGCTTCGGCACGATGGAGGAGCTTCAGGCCCTGGTGAAGGAATGCCATCGCAGAGGCCTCAAGGTCCTGCTCGACATGGTCATCAACCACGCCGGCTACGACCATCCGATGGCGCAAGACCCCCGCTACCGGCGCTGGTTCCATCGAGGAGGCGAGATCCGCTGGTTCAGCCAGAGGAGCCTGGAGAAGGGCTCCCTGCACGGCCTGCCCGACTTCGCCCAGGAGAAGGACGAGGTCGCGCAATTCCTCATCGAGATGTCGCTTTGGTGGCTGGAGAAGACCGGCGTGGACGGCTTCAGGCTGGATGCGGTCAAGCATGTACCCGCCTCCTTCTGGAAGCGATTCAGCCGCGAGGCGCACGCGAAGGGCGGGCCGGGCTTCCTCCTCCTGGGCGAGGTGCTCCGCGGGGTCCCGCGCTACATCGCGCGCTACCAGCGCGACGACGGCATCGACTCGGTCTTCGACGTGCCCTTCGCCGACACGGCGCGCAGCGCCCTCTGCCGCGACAGCGAGGAGCCCGGTCCGGGCCTCCTCGAGCGTCTCAGCGAGCTGTGGCGCGAGTACCGGACCATGCTCTTAAACGAGATCCTCCGCAAGCTCACCGCCGGCGGGTCCACGGACATGCGCTGGTTTTCGGCCCTGGCCCGGGCCGAGAGCGCCTACGCGCGGCCCGAGATGCTGGCCCCGTTCATCGACAACCACGATATGAGCCGCTTCGCGAGCGAAGCCCATCCTCCGCTCCAGCGCCTGAAGATGGCCCTCGCCCTGCTCATGACCTGGCGCGGCATCCCGGTCATCACCTACGGCACGGAGTGCTGCATGCCTGGGAGGACCCGCGGGGACCACCGCTCGCCCATGCGCTTCGGCGCGGACCCCGGCCTGCGGGACTATGTGCGCTCGCTCATCCGCCTGCGCCGCGCGACGCCGGCCCTGCTCTCCGGGGCCCAGCGCGAGGTCTTCGCGGACAAGGAAGTCTACGCCTTCCTGCGGGAAGCGGAGGGAAGCTCCGTGCTCACGGCCCTCAACAATTCGCGCCTGCGCCAGAAGCGCTTCGTCGGATTGCCAAAAAACGCGTCAGGCGGCGTTTGGCAGGACGCGTTCACCGGAAAGGAGCTGCACGTGCAAGACGGAGCCTTGGAGCTCCGGCTCGAGCCCCGCAGCGCCCGCATCCTCGTTGAGCGAGCGGCATGAGGCGCGCGCCGACCCTCTCCCTGCCGTTCTCGGTGAAGGCGTTGGGCCGGACGGGCGAGAATTTGAGCGGGCGGAGGTTATCACAGCGCGGGCTTCGCCCGCAGCCCAAGAGCTATGAGCTTTGAGCTGTGAGCTTCTTAATGAGAGCGGCGAGCATGCGCTGGACTTCCTCGATGCGCGGAGCCAAGGCTTCATAGGCTGGGGCCTTGAGCATACCAA
>JACRDO010000118.1 GCA_016212885.1 Elusimicrobiota bacterium
AAGACACTGGATACGGCGCGCATATTTCTTGTAGCTCTGAGCGGTGAGCTCTGAGCCACGACTTTATGAAGACCGTTGACGACAGCTCACGGCTCATGGCTCATAGCTCTCTTGGGCTGCGGGCGAAGCCCGCGCTATGATACGGCCGCGTTCAACCGGGAAACCCCATGGCCCTTGACCTTTCGATGTTCCGCACGAAATCCGTAGACTCCCTCCTGCGCGGCTCGCAGGAGGCCGGCCAAAAGCTAAACCGGGTCCTCGGCCCGATCGACGTCACCATGATCGGCATCGGCGCCATCATCGGCGCCGGCATCTTCGCCATGGTGGGCGAGGCCGCGGTCGGCGCCTCGAGCGGCTACCCGGCCGGGCCCGCGCTCATCATTTCCTTCCTCATCACGGCCGTGGCCTGCGGGTTCACGGCCCTCTGCTACGCCGAGCTCGCCGCCATGGTGCCCATCTCCGGCAGCGCCTACACCTACGCCTACGCCACCATGGGCGAGCTCATCGCCTGGATTATCGGCTGGGACCTCATCATCGAGTACGCCATCGGCAACGTGGCGGTGGCCATCAGCTGGTCCGGCTACTTCAACGACTTCGTAAAGACCGCCTTCAACCTGGACATCCCCCTCTGGCTCAGGCTGGACTACCGCTCGTTCGTGCAGAAAGGCTTCGACCTCGCCGCGGCCCCCCACCTGCTGGGCATACCCATCGTCTTCAACCTGCCGGCCGTGGCCATCGTGCTGGCGCTGACGGTCCTGCTCGTCATCGGCATCAAGGAGAGCACGCGCTTCAACAACTTCATGGTCTGCGTCAAGCTGGTGGTCCTGGCCATCTTCATCGGCGTGGGCTTCTACTACTTCAAAGCGGAGAACTGGGTCCCCTTCGCCCCGGGCGGATGGAAAGGCATCCAGGTGGGGGCCGCCACGATCTTCTTCGCCTACATCGGCTTCGACGCGGTCTCGACCGTGGCCGAGGAGACTCGCGACCCGAAGCGCGACATGCCGCTGGGCATCATCGGGTCCTTGCTCATCTGCACGGCCGTCTACATCCTGGTGACCGTGGCCCTGACCGGCATGATGCCCTTCATGGAGCTGCGCAGCAAGATCGCGGAGCCCCTGGTCGCGGGCCTGGAATACAACCACGCGAGCCCCTTCATCATCGGGCTGGTGTCCTTGGGCTCGGTCGTGGCCCACACCGCGGTGCTCCTCGTCTTCCAGATGGGCCAGCCGCGCATCTTCTTCTCCATGAGCCGCGACGGCCTCCTGCCCCAGTATTTCGCCAAGGTCCACCCGCGGTTCAAGACCCCGCACGTGACCACGATATGGACCGGCCTCATCGTGGCCCTGCTCTCGGCCTTCTGCAACATCGACGAGATGGCGAACCTCTGCAACATCGGCACGCTCTTCGCCTTCGTGCTCGTTTGCGGCGGGGTCATCATCCTGCGGTACAAGGACCCGGCCCGGCCCAGGCCGTTCACTGTCCCATTCGGCATCCTCCTGCCGATCCTCGGCATCCTCTTCTGCCTGTTCTTGATGCATGGGCTCGACAAAGTGACCTGGCTGCGCTTCGCGGTCTGGCTCCTGCTCGGCCTCGTCATCTACGTCCTCTACGGCTTCAAGCGCAGCCGCATACGAAAAGTGGAGGCCTAAGATGCCATCAGGCTTTGGAACCGCGGCCTCCTTGACACGCGGCTTCCTTGCCATTGCGGAAGCTATATTCATCTGCTACACTTCCGATGCAATTCGCTCCCAATGACTCCGAAAATGTCGCCTTCCAAGGCCCGGCCAAATGAGGTGTTTCCGAATGCCCCACTGGTCGAGGCGGTTTTTGAGATTCGTTTTGACGGCACCTTGTCAGTGGACTGCAATAAACACAAGATTCAGGCATGTTTTTTCGATAGATTTCCCGCATTAGGCGTGCCTGTCGCCACCTCCACCCCTCAGCCTCAATTGGCCGTTCCTCTACGCTTGACCAGCAAGGATGAGAATGAACTTATCCAGTTTTCTGCGGTGAACTTCTCCTATCACCTCAAGAAATACACGCATTTCGCAGGATTCAAGCGGGCAGGACTTGATGCCTGCAAGAAGTTTGTCAATATCGTGGGGTTGAAAACCTGCCAGCGCGTCGGTCTTCGATATATCAATCACATCCCGGTCTTACGACAGAGCGGCCTCATTCCATTGAGACACTATCTGAACTTCGGCTTCTCTCTGCCAGACACAATCCCAGAGAAATTGGAACAATTTTCCACCCGACTCATTACGAAGCTGGGGGATGGCGAACTGCGAACCAACATTGTATTACAGCAATCACCAGGGCCTCATGTGAGCGAATGGATAGTGCTCGACTTCGACTTCATTATTGAGAGCAAAATGAAGTTTAATAATTTGAGTGTTTGTCTCGAAGCTTCCCATAAGCACACGGAGGATGTCTTCTTGAGTTTGATATCGGAAAAATATTTGCACATAATGCGCCAGCGGAGGAAATAATGCCCCCATTGGCTACGCAACCTCCTGCCGTCGAGGAACCTACTCGCTTCATTGCCATTTCCCCGACTGTCGAAGAATATCTTCGCCCCGAAGCCTGGGTGTTGTTGCAGGGCCGCAAGGAGCTGTTTGTTATTCGACGGGAAGGCCCCGTCGCTCCAAACTCATATTTTCTATGGGATATCTACTCGGGAGGCCGTCAATATCCGTTGAGGAGGCCTCTCGAAATTTCCCTGACCCACTTGGAGAAGGGCTTCCTGTTCACCTCCGAAGAATTCAATGTCTCTGGCTATGGCGAAAACACAGAGGAAGCCCTCGCCGATTTTTCGGATTTTTTCATTGAAGACTACACGAATCTTCGTGACACCCCAGAGAATGAGCTGTCCCAGGGCGCAAGGCGGCTGCTGGGGGACTATGTGGGCATCTTAGGCCGTGCCAACGGCAATCCCTAGAGATAGAATCGAAGACTCTCTTCGCACCAAGGGCTTTAGGTGCCAAGACAGCGGGCGCAATCATAGATACTGGTACTTTTATTATCAGGGGCAAAAGACGCTAATCAGAACCAGAATTTCAAGAGGGTCGGGGTATCGCGACTATGGGCCTGATCTTCTTAAGCAGATGCAGTTCCAGTTGAAATTGACATTCCGCCAAACCATTGAACTTTTGAATTGCCCGATGGGACGAGTTGAATACGAAACAACATTACGGCAACAGGGCGTCATATAGGTTCGATATCAGAGGCAATAGATGGGCATTCTCTACATAATCCTTTCAGCCGCTCTGCCCCTGACTGCGGCCGCGGCGCCCGCTGAACTTCCAAAGGCAGAAAGGTCGGCGCGCTTAAAAGCGCCGTCCTCGGAGAGCGGCCGTTCTCCTCTCTCGGAGAGGGCCCGCAACCTCGGCATCCTCATCGGCCGCTTCCCCCCCGGCCCCTACGACGCGATCACCGACGTCAAGGGCGTGAAGGTCGGACACCTCACGCTGTCCTCTGGCGAAGGCGCGCTCATCCCGGGCAAAGGCCCAGTCCGCACCGGGGTCACCGTGGTCGTGCCGGCCGATGGAGACCTGTGGAACTCCAAGGTGTTCGCCGGGAGCTTCGTGCTCAACGGCAACGGCGAGGCCGCGGGCCTGATGTGGATCCAGGAATCCGGCATCCTCGAGACCCCCATCGCCTTGACCAACACCCTCAGCGTGGGCGCGGCCCAGCAGGGGCTCGTGGAGGCGGCGCTCAGGGCCCATCCGGCCATCGGCATCTCAGACGACACCCTGACCCCGGTCGTGATCGAGTGCGACGACGGCTCCTTAAACGACATCCGCGGACGGCACGTGAAGCCCGAGCATGTCCTGGAGGCCCTTGACGCGGCGAGCAGCGGGCCGGTCGCGGAGGGCGCGGTGGGCGCGGGGACGGGAATGTCCTCCTACGACTTCAAAGGGGGCATAGGGACCGCGTCCCGGGTTCTGCCCAAGGAGTCCGGAGGCTACACGGTCGGGATCCTGCTGAACGCGAACCACGGCGGCCGCGCGTCGCTGAGGGTTAAAGGCGCGCCGGTGGGCGCGGAGATACAGGACCTCATGCCCGTGTCCCACCAGGACGGCTCGATCATCGCCGTCGTCGCGACGGACGCCCCCCTGGACTCCCGCCAGCTCTCGCGCCTGGCCAAGCGCGCCATGCTGGGCGTCTTCCGGACCGGCGCCGTCGCCTACCACGGCAGCGGGGACCTCGCGCTCGCCTTCTCGACCGCCAACCGCGTCCCGCACCATCCCAAGGAGCGCATGTTGCGCCTTGAAGTTCTTTCGGACTTCCACCTCGACGACCTCTTCGAGGCCGCCTCGGACGCAGCGGAAGAGGCGGTCTTCAACGCCCTGCTCGCGGCCAAGACGACCGTGGGCCGCGACGGCAACACCGCCTACGCCCTGCCGCACGACAGATTAAAGTCCATCTTGAGGAAATACCGGGTGATCGAGTGAAGCTTTTTGCGGCCCTGATCGCGCTGGCCGCGCTCCAGGCAGGCTGCCGCAAGGCCGAAGAGCCGAAGAAGACGGGGCTGGCGGAAGCGGCCGCCAAGGTGCGCTACGCCGAGACCTGCAGGAACCGGGTGCCTTTGGAATACGCGCGGTCCTACCCTTTGCCGCTCGTTTCCGACGGGAAGGCCTCGTTTCGCCTCTTCTTCTATCCCTTGAGCAGCAAGTTCCAGAAAGGGCGCTCCATGCCGGTCGTGGAGGTCCTGCCCCCGGCCGCCGCGGCCCGCTTCAGCTTGGGCGCGTCCGACGAAGCCTGCGAGCGATTCAATGTTCCCCTCCAGCTGGATCGTGGGGTCACCTTGGGCCCCCGGTTTTACCCGGAGGTGAACCTCCTGGGCATGAGGCGCTTCGACCTGAAGCAGGCGGAGCTCTATTCGCTCTTGGAGGCGGCGGCCGCGGCCTACTTCGCCCAGGAGACTTCGGACGAAGCACGCAGGACCGCCGACGATTTCTTCGAGCTTTTCCTGGTGATGTCCGAGCCCGGGCTCAAGCCGTACTACTATTATCTGAGCCCCGATTTCTGGCAGTGGGTCGAAAAGCAGACCGGCAAGAAGCTTTTTGAGGTTTGATAAGATAAAATGCCCTCATGAAAGTCGCCTTCTACACGAACGAGTATCCCCCCTACACCTACGGCGGAGCCGGCGTCGCCGTGGAGTATCTCACGCGGGAGCTCTCCAAGCTCATGGACGTGGAGGTCCGCTGCTTCGGGGACCAGCGCTTGAGGAAGCCTCACCTGGAAGTCACCGGCTACAAGCCCTGGGACCGGCTCGCCAAGGGCGCGCACAAGGGATTCGACAAGGCCCTTGAGGCCGTGAGCATCAACCTCGAGTTCTGCAAGAACAACACGGCCGACATCGTGCACTGCCACACCTGGTATACGAACCTGGGAGGCTTCTTCACGAAGATCCTCCACAAGATCCCCTTCGTCATGACGACCCACTCCCTGGAGCCCCTGCGGCCCTGGAAGCGCGAGCAGCTCGGCAACGCCTACGACTTGAGCCGCTGGATCGAGAAGAACGCGATCCAGGCCGCGGATGCCGTCATCGCGGTCTCCCAGGAGATGAAGAAGGACATCCTGAGCTGCTACGACATCCCGCCCGGCAAGGTCCGCGTCATCCACAACGGCATCGACCTCAAGGAGTTCCAAAAGAGCAGGGCCGTCAAGGCCCGCAGGTCGTGGGGCGTGGACTTGAAGACCCCCTACGTCCTGTTCGTGGGCCGCATCACGCGGCAGAAGGGGATCATCCACCTCGTCAACGCCCTCCGGCGCATCGAAGCGTCCGCCCAGGTCGTCCTCTGCGCGGGCGCTCCCGACACGAAGGAGATCGCACGCGAGATGGCCGAGAAGGTGCGCGGGATCCAGCGGGCCCGCAAGAACGTCGTCTGGATCGACAAGATGGTCCCCAAGGACGAGGTCATCGAGCTCTACAGCAACGCGGCGGTCTTCTGCTGTCCCTCCATCTACGAGCCTTTCGGCATCATCAACATCGAGGCCATGGCCTGCTCGACCGCGGTCGTGGCCTCGGCCGTGGGCGGGATCAAGGAGGTCGTGGTTCCCGGGGAGACCGGCCTGCTCGTGCCGTTTGCGGCGCGCAAGGACGGCACCTACGAGCCGAAGGACCCCGCGAAGTACTCCCGGGATCTGGCAGACGCGCTCAACCGTCTGCTTGCGGACCCCGCCCTTCGCAGGAGGTTCAGCGAGAAGGGGCGCAAGCGGGTCGAGGACCATTTCTCGTGGGAGAGCGTCGCGAAGAAGACCTACGCCCTTTACCGGAGCCTGATAAAGAAATGAAGCGCAAACCCCTCACGGACGCCTGGAGCCGCGTCGCCATCGAGGCGGTCTCTCCGGAAATCGACGGCGGGCGCTTCCCGGTCAAGAGGACCGTCGGGGAGGCCGTCCGGGTCGAAGCCGACATCTTCGCGGACGGCCACGACGTGCTCGCGGCGCGCCTGCTCCACCGCCGGGACGGATCGAAATCCTGGGCTTCGGCGCCCATGATCTTCTACGACAACGACCGCTGGCGCGGCGAGTTCACGGTGAGCGAGCTCGGCTTTCATCTATACACCATCGAGGCCTGGGTGGACCGCTTCGCGACCTGGAAGCGGGATCTGCGCAAGAGGATCGAAGCGGGCCAGGACGTTTCCGTCGAGCTGCAGGCGGGCGCGGAGCTCGTGGACGCCGCGGCCCTGGGCGCCGCGGGCAAAGACGCGGAGCGCCTGAGGGAGTGCACGGACCTCCTGAAGAAGACCCCGGCGCGGCTCGGGGCCGTGGAAGCTGTCATGAGCCCGGAGACCGCGGCGCTCATGGCCCGCCTCGGCCCGCGGGGCCGCATCACGCGCTACGACAAAGAGCTCGCCGTCGCGGTGGACCGCGAGAGAGCGCGCTTTGGCGCCTGGTACGAGTTCTTCCCGCGCTCCACCGCGCCGGAGGCAGGGCGCCACGGCAACTTCAAGGACTGCGAGAAGCGCCTGGAATACGCCGCCTCGATGGGATTCGACGTGGTCTATCTTCCGCCCATCCATCCCATCGGCCGGATGCACCGGAAGGGCCGCAACAACCAGACGACCTGCCTGCCCACGGACCCGGGAAGCCCCTGGGCCATCGGCTCGGAGCAGGGCGGCCACTGCGCCGTGCACCCGGAGCTCGGAACCTTGGAGGATTTCCGGGCCTTCCGCGAGAAGGCCGGGAAGCTGGGCCTGGAGGTCGCGCTGGACATCGCTCTTCAGTGCTCGCCGGACCACCCCTACGCCAAGGAGCACCCGGAGTGGTTCAAGCGGCGTCCCGACGGCACCATACGCTACGCGGAGAACCCCCCCAAGAAGTACGAGGACATCTACCCCTTCGACATGGAGTCCGAAGCTTGGACCCCGCTCTGGGAGGAGCTCAAGAACATCTTCCTGTTCTGGGGCGAGCAGGGGATCCGCATCTTCCGCGTGGACAACCCCCACACCAAGCCCTTCGCCTTCTGGGAGTGGGCCATCCAGGAGGTCAAGAGGCGCTACCCGGACGCGCTCTTCCTCTCCGAAGCCTTCACCCGGCCGAAGGTGATGTACCAGCTGGCCAAGCTGGGGTTCACGCAGTCCTACACCTACTTCGCCTGGCGCAGCACCAAATCGGAGCTGACCCAGTACCTCAGCGAGCTCACGCGGCCTCCGCTTTGCGAGTTCTTCCGCCCGAGCTTCTGGCCCAACACACCGGACATCCTCACCGCGGTCCACGTGGAGGGAGGCCGCCCCGCCTTCATGTCCCGCTTCGTCCTGGCGTCCACTCTGGGCGCAAGCTACGGCATCTACGGCCCGGCCTTCGAGCTGTGCGTCAAAGCGCCGCGCCAGAGCGGCAGCGAGGAGTACCTGGACTCGGAGAAGTACGAGATCAAGCATTGGAACCTGAACGCCCCGCACAGCCTCAAGGGCCTCATCGCCAAGGTCAACCGCGCCCGGCGGGAGAACCCCGCGCTCCAGAGCGACCGCGGCCTGCGCTTCCACGGCACGGACAACGAAAGCCTCCTCTGCTACAGCAAGCAGGACGAGGGCTTAAGCAACGTCGTGCTCGTGGTCGTGAACCTCGACTGGCGCTACGTCCAGTCCGGCTGGGTGGACATCCCCGTCGCTTCCCTGGGCTTAGACCCCGCCCGGCCCTACGAGGTGCGCGACGTCCTGAGCGGGGCGCGCTACAAGTGGGGCGCGCGGAACTTCGTCAAGCTGGACCCGAACGTCATGCCGGCGCACGTGTTCCAAGTGTCCCAGCAGTCGTCCCTTGCCGCTTCCTGCATAGCGTCAAGGGACGTTGCGAGCGGAAAACAGCAGCGCAACGAAGATTTTTCGAAGGATTGAAGCCCAGAACCCGCTGAGGCTTGATGGCGTTACCGTCGCATAGTCCTGTAAGACTATTACATCGATTTCCTTGACGGCCCTGAAACGGAAATCGTTGGTAATAAACACATCGGCGCCCCTGCGGATTGCCGTAGCCATTTGAATGGCGTCCGGCGTCCTAAGATTATATTTCGCCCGCAATTGCGCGGCCTTTTCGGCCAGCTCTTCTTCGAGCGGGTAGAGACGCAATCCGCGGCTGTGCAACAGAATGTCTCTGTATTGCAAGGCCAAGTCACGCGCCCCTTCCTTCAGGGGCTTGACCATGACTTCCAGCAGGGTGATATAAGAAGAAATTCCGCGCGCCGCGCCTTTGTCGATTCGAGAGAAAACCTCCCGCAGGATCGGGAGATGGGCCGGACTTGCCTCAATGAAGTAGATGATGGGGCTGGTGTCGAGGCATAGCACCCTCTTTCCGTCCAGGGCGCTATTTAGCTTCCCATTCATCTCTTAGCGAATCCACGTACTGCTGCGGCTCGATGTTCTTCCAGATATCTTTGCCCAGTCCCTGAAGTTTGGAAAGACTCGCCGGCGCAGCGGCCTCCTGCGAAGTAATAGCGGTGTCCCGCACGGACAGAAGCCGGACAGCTTCGCTGATCACTTCTTCAGATTCGACATAATCATAGGGTGCCTCAAGATTTGCCATCGTCACAAGCGCCATTCTTGACCTCCTCAAAAAGTCCGCGAAGCCGATCCGTTATGCTGCTCTCAAAAACGGCCTCCACATTGTCATGAGCCTTAAGCAGCTCACCGCGCAAATTCTTCAAATCTAGCGGCGATTCCGGAACGAGAGTATCATAGATATCCAGCAAAAACGCGGTCGCATCGGGACCCGGGGGTTTCGCATACCCGAAGGTCGCGAGCAAAAGGTGCCCTTCGCGCAGCGGGTTGATTTCGACGCGCATGACAAAAGATCCGTGACTCGCCCCCAAATCCGCCGGTATATGCGGGTAAATCTGGAAGAAATCTTTTATCGGCGCTTTGGGGATCGCGATATGGTTGATATAGCGCAACCCTATCTGTTTAATGCTCGAAGGCGAGGTCAAGTCCGCATACTTTGCCGCCACAGCTTCGACAACCGGCTCCCAATCCTCAAATTGCGGATAGGGCTTTAGCTGGTTGACGACGATCAAGTCCGGCGCTATTTGAATGATTCGGCTCTTGTCCGCCGTCAGAAATTGGATGCGGGGAGTCCCCCTTCTCTTCGTGATACGTTCGACCTGTGGAGAGAAATTTATCTCAATGCCGAGCTGTTCGAGCTGGCGCCTTTCGGGATATTCTTCCCTGATTTTTTCGTAGAACAACCCCGGGATTGCGGCATCCCATTGCGAGCCCTGGAAATGAATTTCGCAGAGGGCCTCAACAATCGGAGGGTTTCGGTATTTTTTGCCCATAGTCAGAAAAAAGGGGATGACAATGTGGTTTTCAAGAGCGTCCGATTATACATTATTCGTCAAAGGCCTTTGCCCGCCCGGACATGTTGCTCTAATGTCTTTTTTCCTGTCGCGCGTTTGCCTTGACGCCGATGCGCACAATCTAATTTAATCCCTATCGCTATGAACAAGCTCATGACCTGCTCGCTCGCCGCCGCCGTCATGCTCTCGGCCGTGGGGATGAGCCCCCTCCTCGCGGCCGGGAAGACCTCCGCAAAGGCCAAGGACAAGAAAATGGATCTGCTCTCGCCCGGAAAAGCCGTCGAGAAGGCGCCCGCCGTCTTCAAGGCCAAGTTCGCGACCACGAAGGGAGACTTCGTCGTCGAAGTCCACCGCGACTGGGCCCCCAACGGAGCGGACCGCTTCTACAACATCGTGAAGCTCGGCTACCTCAACGACGTCGCCTTCTTCCGGAACATCGCGGGGTTCATGGTCCAGTTCGGCATCAACGGGGACCCGGCGGTGAACGCCAAGTGGAAGGAAGCCCTCATCCCGGACGACCCGGCCGGGGTCCAATCGAACAAGCCCGGCTTCATCACCTTCGCGACCTCGGGACAGAACAGCCGCACCACCCAGCTCTTCATCAACTTCGGCGACAACTCCAGGCTGGATTCCATGGGATTTTCGCCCTTCGGGAAGGTGGTCGAAGGGATGGGGGTCGTCAACAGCCTCTACTCGGGCTACGGCGAAGGCGCCCCGCGCGGGGCGGGCCCGGACCAGGGCCGCATCCAGTCCGAGGGGAACGCCTACCTGAAGAAGGATTTCCCGAAGCTGGACTACGCCAAGACCGTCAAGCTCGCGAAGTAAGAACGCCTCAGGGCTGCGGCTTAAGAGGCGAGGGCTGAACGGACTTCAGCGCCTCCCTGCGCAGATAGCGGTTGAAGGCCTTCTTCGCCGCGGGCGTATCGATCCTCGACAAGGCGAGAGCCGCGCTGTAGCGCACCGCCGCGCTCGGGTCGCGCAGGGCCTTGACGATGTCCTTCACCGAGGCCGCGGCGGGGACCCCGATGTTCCCGAGCGCGAGGATCGCGCTGGAGCGCACCCGCGGGCTTAAGTCCCGCAGGAGCCTGCGCAGCGGTTCGACGGCTTCGCCGGCTTTAGGCCCCATCTTCCCCAGCTCGTCGGCCGCGCGGGAGCGCGCCTTCGCGTCTGCGCTCCTGAGCGATTCCAGGAGCCCCGGCAGGGGGTCATGGGCCGGCTTGGGCGCTCCGGCGTCCTCCATCAGCGCTCCCTCGCCGTGGACCTCCGGCGAGCCCCGCATCTCGATCGGCGGCTGGGTCCGCAGAGACTCCGCGGCCGGAGGCCGCCGCTTCGGGAAGCTGTCCTCCGCCAGCAAGGCGTCGATCTCCCGGGCGCGCTGCTCGTCCAGCTCCGGAGGCTTCGGTGCCTCGGGAAAGAGGAGCTCGGGAGACTCGGTCGACGGGGGAGGAGCCTCCTCGGGAGGAGGCAGGGACTCAGCTTCAGAGGGCTTCGGAGCTTCTTCGGCGCCTTTCGTTTGCTTCGCTTTCCTCCTTGGCATCGGGCTGGAAGAGGATCGGCAGACGTTCAGATCCTCCTCCGGGTTGGCCGTGGGGGAGGGCTCGTTCCGGGGGATAACCTCCTCCTTGCGCAGCCAGTACCAGGCGTTGAGGCGCATCACCCCGCTTTCGTCCTGAAGCCCTTCTTCCACCGCGGCAAGCCCTTCCTCCCCCAGGCTGCCCAGCCAGTGGAGCGCGCTGATCCTCACGATGCGGCAGGGCTCCTCGCGGAGGGCGCGCTCAAGAGAGGGGATGGCCGGTTGGCCGATGCGCCCGAGCCAATGCACAGCTGTGAAGCGCACCTGCCAATCCGGGTCCTCGAGCGCGAGGGCCAGCGCACCGGCCGCGGGCGCGCCCATGGCGCCCAGGGAGTGGACCGCATGGATGCGCTCGTTCCAGTCGCCCCCTCTGAGCGTGCGGGTCAAGACAGGCAGCTCATCGGGCGGAGTGGCCGGCATCCCCCCAGGGTAGGGCTCCTGAAGCTGCGTCTGCGCTCTCGCCGGGGATGCCGCGCCGATCTTGATCTTCCCGTTTTGATCCTCAGCGCGGGCCACGGCGCCGGCCCACGCGGCCAAGGCCAACAACTGAATGGCGATCCTCATCAAGCCTTTCCCTTCAGCTCCACGGCCATCGCCGTAATGTTGTCCTCGCCTCCGGCCTCGTTCGCCTCTGCGACCAGCCTTTGGCAGGCGGCTTCGGGCGAGGGTTCTTCCGCCAGGACCGCCTGGATCCTTTCGTCCGGAAGCATGCCCCAGAGGCCGTCGGTGCACAAGAGCAGCCTGCCGGGGACTTTGACCCGGACCGTCTGCACGTCGGCGATTGCATGGCCGTCCATTCCGACGTAGCGGCTGAGGCGGTGGCGCCCGGGATGGGCTTGCGCCTGCTCTGGCGTGATCTTCTTGTGCGCGAGGAGGACCGCTGTGATGGTGTGGTCCTTGCTCAGGCGCCTGAGCCGTCCCTTTTCCAGAAGATACGCCCGGCTGTCGCCCAGGTTCGCCGCATAGACGCGCCGGCCTTTGATGAAAGCCAGGACCATGGCCGCGCCCATGCCAACGAGCCGGGAGTCCTGCTTCGAGCGCTCGCGAAGCTCCGCGCTGAATTGCGCGATGGATTCTTTGAGCGCATCCTTGACCGCCTTTCCGGTCCGCTTGGGCAGGGCCGCGAGCTTTTCTTGGACTATCTTCGGCAGGACCTCGGCTGTCGCCTTGGCCGCCACCTCGCCTGAGCTCATTGCGCCCATCCCGTCCGCCACGAGGAAGAGTCCTGTTGCGGGGTCCGCGCTCCAGGCGTCCTCGTTGGAGGCCCGCACGCGGCCCGTGTCGCTGAGGCAGTGGGATGCGATAGGAGGCTCTTCGCCCATCCGGCTGGTATTATGCAATATTGCGCGTGAAGCCCTCAGCGCTTCTTGTTCTCCGTCTTCTCCTGCTTCAGAGTGTTGCCCAAGTCCAGCTTCTGGAACTTGTGCCCGATCCCGCGGGAGAAGCCTTCTCCGCCGCTCAAAGGACTAAGCCCCTTGTTTTCCGCAGCATTGACCTCCTGCAAGCCCTTGACGCAGTCCATGTTGGCCGGATCCAGCTGCCTGCAGAGCCGCCACTCCTCGCGCGCTCTCTCATAATCGCCATTGCGAAAGGCCGCGAGCCCGATCCCCCAGCGCCGCTTTGCAGCTTCATTGTCCGGAGCTTTGCCCTCAACCGCGGGGATGAACGGCGGCTTCTGCTCCCCGGAATCATCCCCCGCCGCGGATTCCCCCCGAAAAATCGCCTGCCGCCCCTGCTGCAGCATGTCGAGGCTCGACTTCGGCTCAGGCGCAGCGGGCTTGCGCCCATCTTCCGGGGGCGCCGGCTTGGCGAATGCCGCTTTCCCGGACCCCGCCCTCTCCTCCTTCGCTGCGGAAGTCTTCATCCGCATCACGCCGAAAAACGCGAGGATCACGGCTGCCGCGGCCGCGGCTGCGCCGATCCAGAAATATTTCGGCACGGGCCGCGCCTCGCCCCATCCCTCTTTGCCCACGGCCTCCAGCTTCCTGCGCACGCCTTCCGGCTTCAGCCACCCGAAGCCCCTTCGGCCCAGCTCCTCCAGCAGGGCCTCGAACTCCTCTTCCCCCAGGCCTTTCTCCACGGGGGACATCCCGGTCTTCCTGCGCGCAGCCAGGAAACTTTCCACATACGGCCTCGCTTCTTTGTCCCAGTCCAAGGCCGCGGGGAAGACGTAGCTCCAATCGAGCTCCCAAACGCTCACTCCCTCGGCCCCGGCGAAAACCGCGCGCCTCGCGTCCGGCGTCAGGCAGACCGAGCTCGCCTCCCCCTGCGGACCCTCGAAGGTCCACACGCTCTCGCCCGCGGCGAGATCCCAGAGCCTGGGCTTCCCGTCCGCGCCGGCGCTCAGCGCGAACCTGCCCTCCGGCGTCGCGCAGACGCCGTGCACCGGCCCCTCGTGTCCTTCAAAGGTCCTTGCGCATCTGCCGGTCGAAAGCTCCCACAGCTTGAGAGTCTTGTCCGCGCTCGCCGACAAGGCATGGCGCCCATTCGGCAGGATGCAGGCTGAAAGCACGGCGCCTGAATGCCCTTCGAGCGCGCGGATGCGGCCGCCCCCCGGAAGGCCCCATAGGCATAGAGAGCAATCCTTGCCGCCGCTCAGCGCGAGAGCCCCGTCCGGGCTTGCGGCCACGCACGCGACCGAGCCCGCGTGGGCCTCGACCGAAAGCTCCTGCTTCCCAAGCCAAAGGTCGAAAAGCCTGAGGGTCTTGTCCGAGTTTCCCGACAGCGCCGACGCCCCATCGGGGGTCGTGCAAATCGAGCACACCGGCCCGCCCAAGCCCTTCAACGACCGCACGGGTTTGCCGCTCGGCAGCTCCCAAAGCTTCACGGCCCCGTCCGCGCCTCCCGACACGGCGTGCTTGCCGTTGGCAGCCGCGCAGACCGCGCTCACAGGCCCCTCATGCGCCTGCAGACTCCAGAGCAGTGCGCCCGTGGAGATATGCCAAAGCCTCAGAGTCTTGTCCTCGTGGCCCGAAAGGACATGCCTGCCGTCCGGCGTCGCGCAGGCGCACAGAGCGGAGCCCGACCCAGGCAGCGACAGCTTCCGCCAAGCGGCCCGCAAGCCTTTGCGCACGCCCTTGTGCCCGAGCCTGTGCATCAGCTCCAGCGCTTGGGCGGACTGCTCGTAGCCCTGGACCCCGCGCGCCTTCGCTATCGTCTGGCACGCCTGATCCCATCGGCCCAAGGCGAGCTCCTGCTCGGCCCTCGCCATCAGGGTCCTGAACGCGGAGTCCTCCATCTTCGCGCTCTCCGCGCCCTTTGGGAACGCGACGAAGAGCTCGATGGAATCGTCGAAAGCGCCGCCTTCGGCTTTGCGCCTGGCGCGCTCTATGAGCGGGTTTTTCTGCGACAGCTCAAGGGCGCCGTCCAATTCCTTCGCCGCCGAACCGCGGTCCTTGCCGCGCAGATGCGCCAAGCCCATCAGATAGCCGGGGATCCAATCCCTGGGCCGCGACTTGCGGCTTTCAGCCAGGCGCGAAATCAGCTCCGCGGCCTTCATCTTCCCGGCGCCCAAGAGCAGCATCCCGCGGTTGTACAAGGCCCCGGGATGGGTCGGGTCGATTTTCAACGCCTCCTCAAAGAGCCTCAGCGCTTCCTCGCTCCGGCGCAGGTCCGCCATGGACACGCCCTGGTTGTTGAGCGCGTCGGCCATCAGCGGCACGGCCTTTACCGCCTCGCGCGGGTAGGCTTCGCCCACGAGCCTTCGATACGCGGACTCCAGCCGCTCCTGCAGGAGCTTGAAGTCCTTGGGACGCTTGACGGGCTCGGGCGAGAGGCAGGAGGCGATGACCTCGCGGATGTCCGCATCCAGCTTCGCCGGCATCTTCAAGGCCCACCCGCTCTCGAGCATCCGCGCGTAGAAGGCGTCCGGAGGTTCGCCGTCATTCATCCCGAACGGCTTCCCAGCCAAAGCGAACTCATGCAGGATCACGCCGAAAGCCCAGATGTCCGCGGCCTGAGCGGCCTTTCCGGCCTGGCGCCACTGCTCAGGCGCCATGTACTCGGGAGTGCCCAGCCGGCCGGTCATGGTCGCTTCCCGCACCTTCGCGATCTTCGCCCCCTTGTGAAGCTCTTCGGCCGATTCCGCCTCCTCCTCTTCTTCCCCGACCTTGGCCAAGCCGAAATCCGTGACCTTGAGCGTTCCCCCAGGCGTCATGAGGCAGTTGCCGGGCTTCAAGTCCCGATGCACCAGGCCCCTTGAGTGGGCGTGCTCCATCGCGCGGGCTATCTGGATGGCCGCGTCCAAGGCCGTCTTCGCGTCCTGGACCTTCCGGGATTTGAGCCAATCGGCGAGGCTCCCGCCTTCCATGTACTCGATGAAGATGCGCGGAAGCCCGCCGATGATGCGGACGAAGAAGCATGTCGTGATGTGCGGGTGGAGGCCGAGGCCCACCCAGGTATTGGCTTCCTGGACGAATCTTTCCAGGGCTTTGCGGTTGGCGACCCTGTCCTCTCGCGGCGACTTGACCGCAAGCTCCATGGCCCAGCCCCGGTGGTACGCCTTATGGACCGATCCGAAGCCCCCTTCGCCGAGCAGGCCTCTCACCTCATAAAGGCCCTCGATGATGGCCCCGGGGCTCCATGCCGGCGCCCGGCCCGCCTCGGCAGCCTGCGCTCCGGGGCCCAAAGTCAATGTCTCCTCGTCCCCGGGGCCCTTTGCCGCTTCCAGTTTAGCGTCAAAGTACGATGCGAGTGGAGATACGGCCTGCGCATCGCCCAAGGTCATGGTCTGGACGGATTTCCAGGCCATCAATTGCCTGAGCTGGGAGACATACATCCGCGCGGTCTCGAGATGCTTCTCATCTTTGGGCTCCGCGGCGGCGATATATTCCTCGAAAGCCTTCAGGGCCCCGGAGTGCTCGCCCTTCGCCGTCAGGTGTTTCCCCAGGCTGTAGTGGGAGGGGGCATGTTTGGGATCCGCGGCCAAGGCTGAGCGCAGAGCCTCGATGGCCTCGTCCTTTCGCCCGAGCTTCTCCAGCGACTTGGCCAGATTGAAATGCGTTGCGGCTGATCGGGGATCTATGCGGATCGCTTCGCGGAACTCCAGGACGGCGTCCTCGCAGCGGCCTTCTTTGTAGAACGCCGAGGCTTTCTGGAAATGCTCGCGGAAAGCGTCAGGCATTACCAGGGGGCCAAGTGCCAGACCTTCACCAGGCCGTGGCCCTTGATCTCGGCCTCGCCGCCGCTTTCGCAGCGGAACTCGGGGCCGAGGGCCTCTTTCGCCGCGTCTGAAAGGGCGATCCCGTTGGGGCGGGCCAGCTTCTCGATGCGCATGGCCTCTCCCACCGCGCCCCCTATGACGCCGTACTCAATGCGTCCTTTGAAGCCGAAGTTCCCCGCCGTCACCTCTCCGTACGCCAGGCCCGCGCGCAAAGCCATGGCGTACCATTCCTTGGGCGCGGTCCTCATCCGCCACTCGGATATGAGGTCGCGGCCTGCGCGCGCCGCCTGCGCCGCGGGGTTGGCGCGCTCCAGGGTCGACTCCTTGAAGGGGTGCGCGCCGAAAACCCCCAACGCCGAGTCGCCGACGAACCTGTCCACGATCCCGCCGTGCCTGTGGATGCACTCAGCGGAAAGCCGGTAGAACTCGTTGAGGGCCCGCCCGAGCTCGGCCGGGGACCCTTTGTTCGCGAGGTCGCCGAAGCCCTGGATGTCCGCGCATAGGACCACCGCTTGGCGCTTGCTCAGGGCCAGGGCCGCGGGGTCTGCCCGGCATTCTTCGGCGATCTTCCAGGCCGCGTCCGAGTCGAAGTGCTCTTTGAGGTTCTCCTCGATCACCGCGAGCGCGTCCTGCTTCTCCGCCGCGAGCTGCAGAGCGGCCACCCCGGCCAGGGCGCCGGCCATGAAGAGGTCCTCCATCCCGAAGGACATGCCGTTGTCGCGGTTGTCCATGTAGAGGTAGCCGGCGGCGGAGTCGAGGCCCGCCAGAGGCAGCACCAGCCCGGAGCTGATGCCCTTGGCCGCCTGGCTCCTGGTGCGGTCCGCGATGACCGCCTCCAAGAGGTAATAGGAGCCCGGCTCGAGCTTGCGCAGGAGCCCGGAACTGAACTGGAAGTCGAAGACCTGTCCGAGGAACCGTTGGACCGCCATGCGCACGGAGATCTTCCCGCCCGAGCCTACGGCCAGGATAGCCGCGACCCCGGCGCTCCGGATCTTCTGCTGGGCGCAGTTCAGGATCGCGAGCATGCGCTCATCCGCGCCCTGCGCCGCGATCATCTGCCGGAAGAGGCCTTCCATGTCCGCGAAGGCCCTCAGAAATCGCGGGTCCCCCGCGTCCAGCGTGCCCGACTTCCGAGCCCGGGGCTTCTCGAAGAGCTCGTCCGCGTTGACGGAAGGTTCTTTAAGCTTCTCCACCTTCAGGCGCCAGGGGCCCAGGCCGATCTCGTCGCCCTCCGTCATGGGCTCGGGCTTCGAGATGCGCGAGCCGTTGAGCAGGGTCCCGGCTGCGCTCGGCTTGCGCGAGCCGGTCTCCGGGATGACCTGGAAGCTGCCGTCCCTGAGCAGGGGATTGCCGCCCTGCTCCACGATGTGGCAGTGCCAGCGGCTGACCCCCTTGGCGCGGGGCCCGGCGCTTGGGAAGACGAGCTGGCAGTTCAGGGCCCTTCCCAGGACGAAGGGGGACGCGTTCACGGGGACCGACTTCTGGCCCGCCAGGCCCTCGCGCAGGACCCACTGGGAAGCCCCGGACTTCCAGAGGCAGGTGTAATCGGCGGGTAGGGCGAGCTGGATATTCAATTGAGCATTAGGGTCGGCCCGAGCCCGGATGGGCCGAAGACGCATCTGACGCTGGGATTATATGAAATCACCGCTGGGGAAGAATCAATGCTGCAGCGCCGAGGCCCTGCTCAAACGCTCTTGAACACCTGCGTGAGCTTCTTGGCGACGAGGTCCTGGTCCTGGATGGAGCCGGCCTGCCTTTCCACGATGGCCGCGAGGCCGAGCTCGTCCGCCAGTCCCGCCGGAGCCGTTCCCGCGCCGAGGATGAGCTTTAAGCCCTGGCTGCAGATGTTCAGGGCCGTTTCGCGCGCGTACACGCGGCTCATGGCCCTCCAGGCCTCGGCGTCGAACTTGACCGTCTCGCTGAAGCGCTCCTGGGCCGCGCTGCGGGCGAAGGCCGCGGCGGTCTCGGCCTGGGCGATGAGCTCGCCGATGCGCATGGTGACGTGCTGGTGCTGGGTCAGGCGCTGGGAGCGGCACTCCTGGAGGATGCGGCCCAAGGCCCTCAGGCCCAAGGCCGCGGCGTCCGCGCCCACGCAGGGGCAGGCGGCGTGGACCTGCTCGGCCTGGGCGGCCGCGTTCACGTAGTACTGCCCGCGCGATCTCAGATGCTCCTGCCAGCGGCCGCGGAAGATGGTCATCTCCATGATCTCGTTGGTGCCTTCGTAGATGCAGGTGATCTTCACGTCGCGCTTGATCTTCTCGACCTGGAAGTCCTTGGTGTAGCCGTAGCCGCCCAAGGCCTGGATCGAGTCCTCGGCGGCCTTGTTCCCGGCCTCGGTCGCCGCGAACTTCGCGATGGCGCCCTCGGTCTGCAGGCCGTGCTCCGTGCCGTCGAGGCGTTGAACGATCTCCTCGATGTAGGCGCGCGCGGCCTCGAGGCGGATGGCGTTGGGCACGATGAGCTTGAGCATGTAACCCTGCTTCTCTGAGAGCGGCCCCCCGGACTGGATGCGCTGCTGGCTGTAGCGGATGGCGGTCTCGAGCGCCTCCCAGCCGGCGCCCAGCCCGAAGGCGGCGACCATCACGCGGGTGTAGCCGAAGACCGCCTGCGCCTGCCGCAGGCCCTGGCCCTCCTCCGTGCCGACGAGGCGGTCTACGGGCACGTAGACCTCCTTCAGGTTGAGGCCGCAGGTGTCGCTCAAGCGGATGCCGTGCTTGTCCTCGTGGGGGTTGAGCGAGAATCCCTGGGCCCCCTTCTCGACGATGAACCAGGAGGGGCCGCCGGGCGCGCGGGCGAGTATGAGGTAGACGTTCGCCACGCCGCCGTTGGAGATCCACTGCTTGTTGCCGCTGATCTTGTAGCCTGCGACCTTGCCGCCCTCGAGCGCGTGCTCGGCCTTGGTGGTCAGGGCCACGAGGTCGCTGCCCGCGTTGGGCTCGGTCGCGCCGTAGGCCACGAGCAGGCGCTCCTCGGCGATGCGGCCCATCCAGAGCTTCTTCTGCTCCTCGGTCCCGCCCACCCGGATGGGATCCGTGCCGAGGAAGGTCGCGAAGACCGAGGTGGCGATGCCGAGGTCGATGTGGGCCAAGGCCTCGCAGACGCGGTAGATGTCGAAGGTGCTCCCGCCCAGGCCGCCGTACTCCTCGGGGATGAGCAGAAGGTGGATGCCCAGCACGTCCGGGTCGTACATCTCCTTGAGGACGTCGGCTGGGAACTCGTTGTCCCGGTCGAGCTTCCGGAGGTGTTCATAGGGCAGCTTCTTCTTGGCGTACTGCCTGAGGCTGTCGAGCACCTGGCTGCGGGATACGGCGTCGAGTCCTGGCATAGGGCAATCTCCCGTGCGAGAAGTACGCTATTCTAATAAATCCGCGCTCAGGGCGAAATAAGGGCTTGCGCGGCCCGCAGGATGATCGCGGTGGCCCGGGGGCCGATGGAGTTGGTCTCCTCGTAGTGGGTCCCCTGGGGCTTGGGGAGCATGAACCGGGTCCGCGCGGCCTGGAAATCGTACTCCGGGACGATGTAGCCCAGCTCGTCGTTGGCCGGCCCCACGATGAGGCCGTATTTCGAGCGGAGCTTCTGCCTGAGAAAGGGCCCCTTGGGCGCCTGGGCGAGCTTGGGCGGATTGGGGTTCGACGGCCTGATGAGCGGGCGGCCGAAAGCGTACTCGCCTCCGTAGCCTCCGATGGCCAACTCCGGGAAAAGCTCGCCCGGGATGCCAAGGATGGAGGCTTCGCCCAGCTTGATCAAGGACACCTCCGACTCGATCCATGGCCGCAGGCGCTCGGGGAGCGGGAAGAACAGCAGGTGCCGAAGGGGCAATGTCCAGAGCCTGCGGCGGGGCAGTGGGCTCCCCTCTGCGTCGAACATTTTGTGGCCGAAGGCCATGGCGCGAAGGAACAGAAGATACCTGGAATTCTCCACCGGGACGCGCACGAGCATCGAGCGGAACAGGACTTTCCCGGCAGGGAGCTTCTCCCCTTTCTTCAGCGCCTTGAGCGCCGCGTCCGCCACGCTCTCTCCGATCCGGCGGGCCTCGTCGAACTGATCTTCCGACCGAGGGATAAGCCGAGGAAGTGCCGCCTCCGAGGTCTTGGGAGCGGCCAATCCGCCGGAGCGAAGCTTCTCCGGGCTCAGGAGCCCGCCGACCGCCCCTGAGAAGAACACGCATGCCCCACCGGTCTCCTTTTCGACCTTGGAGCAGAGCGCGCCGGGATAGTCGGCGCTTACGGCCAGGTTCTTGGGTCCCATAACCTCCGGGTGGCAGGACCAGCGGATAATCGTCCCGATGGGGCCCTTCTTCGAGCGGAACTGCAGGGCCGGCAGCTCCGGGTCTATGACGATTGGATCGCGGGTGTCCCGGCAGAGCCCCTTCGGGTCGAGCTCGACGCGCGCGGCCACGAGGTCCGCCTCCTCGAGCCGCAAGGAGAGGGTCCGCACCAGCCCGGCGATTGCTTCCCGGACACGCCGGCGGTAGCGCGCGTCCGTCCCGTTGATCCCGGGCATGGGGCCCCAGAGACCGAGCATGTCCGGGGCGGAATGGTCGTGGGTGGCGGAGACGAAAAGGTAGCGGTCATTCCCCTGCCAGCCGAGGCCGGCCCGGATGGCCTCCACGTCGTCGCGGAAGATGCCGATGCCGTCGATCGCCACGAGCGCGGCGGTCCGCTCATTGTCCGAGACCACGACCGCGCGCGCGTAGAGGGGATCGTGGACCCCGCCCGCGCGCCGGCCCTTGGCCCCGTAGCCGGCGAGATAGATGCGCTCGCGCTCGAGGTCCGGGGTGATGTCCGCCTTGCCGGCCGCGGCGTAGAATGCGCGTTTCTTGGGTCGCTCGGCCGGGCCAAAAGCCTCTCCCCCATACACCCTGCAGGGGCCGATGGAAACAACGGCCAAGACAGCCGCCAAGCAAAGCGCAGGCATGCGCGTGGTTTTGCCTTAAAACCGGCAGCTCAGCCTGAGGCTCGGGAGAAAATACTGAATCGGAGCGTCGTGTCTCTTCGTTAGGTTGTGGAAGCGAAAATCCAGGCCCACGAGGAACTTCTCCATGACAGGCATCTGGACCCCTCCGCCCAGGTTGAACCCGAACCAGTCGGCTTTCTCCACCGCCAACGGGCCCGGCTGAGCGTCATATGCATATGTCATCGTGCCTTCTTTTCTTGGGTTGTGGTAGTATCCCATGCCGAAGACGGCATACGGCGTGATTCCGCCTTCGAGCGCCTTGCTCGCCCTGATGAACGGCGTGATTTGGCACACCGGGAGCTTGATGTCCGAGGTAAAGCCGTAGCCCCTGTTCTTCCCCTCCATCTTGTGCCCAAGGATGTAGCCCGCCTCCAGTCCAGCGGAGAGCATCTTGTGGAACTGGTATTCCGCCGAAGCCTGCAGGGCGAAGGAGTTCTTCATAAAGTCCTTGGTGAGCTCGGAGCCGATAATTGCGGCGTAGCCCGGATGCAAGCCAACCGTCCACTTCCCGGTCTCCGCGGCCAGCGACGGCATGGCAACACCGAGCATGACCGCGCCGGCTATAAATGCTTTTCGCATACTTTCCTCCTCTTGATTCGGATTGCGGCGCCAGGAGTCTGAAAAAATTCAGGGAAAGTCAAAAAAACCGCCAGATCATTCCATGTCTTTCAGCATTATTTCTACCAAAGGCTTAACTTCAGGCACTCTTTTCTTTATCGTTTTCCATAATGTTTTGACATTAACTCCAAAGTATTCGTGGATCAACTTATCTCTCATACCTGCGATCCTTTTCCATGGAACGTCTGAATACCTACTTCTCATTCCTTCTGGAATATTCTTGACAGCCTCGCCTATAATCTCAAAGGACCTTGTTACCGCATAAATCGTCTTTTCGTCCAGGGCGAAATCATTGTAAGACAAACTCTCTGTGAACTTCTCAATCCTACCAAGCTCATCCACGATGTCCTTGACATAGTCAACATACACTCTTTTCCTAGACATAAACGACCTCGCGCAATATATGCTCGCCTATTTTCGGCTTCAGGGTACATTTCATGACCAAATCAACCTTTGCATCCAAAATCCTGGAAAGATACTCCTCCAGTTCCAAGAACTCAAAAAAATCAATAGGCCCCTTGAACTCCACCAGAAGGTCAATGTCACTTCTTTTATTCTGGTCATTTCTAGCGAAGGAACCAAACACACCCATCTCTTTGACCTTGAACTTTTCTTCCAATTCCTTCTTGTACATTGATAATATGGCCTGGATTTTGCTCAAGCCTAACTTGTTCATTTCATATTCTCCCATTCGTCCCTGTCATTGTAGAAAATAGGCAATTGCGCGGGTTTCGGATAGAATGCGCCCAAGGCCTCTGAGGCGGGCCCGCGTTCCAACGATTTTAGCCGCCGGCCTTACGCAGCGGAGATCGCCTTCTCGGGGCAGGCCGCTTCGCAGGCGGCGCAGTCGATGCACTTCTCAGCGTCGATCTTGAATTGCTTCTCGTCCTTGATGATGGCTTCCGACGGGCAGGTGTCGAAGCATGTCCCGCAGGCGTTGCACTTGTCGCTGATGACATAAGCCATGAACTCTTCCTCCAAAATCTCCGATTACTTAGTATACAAAATCTCCCGTCGCGCTTGAATGCGGGCGCTACGCCCCCTTCTTCCTTATGACCACCGCGTAATGGAAGTCCGGGGTCTTCATCAGGCGCCCCATCTTGACCAGCTCTTCGCAGGCGAGCCGGTCGGTCTCGTCGTGCGGGGTGATGAGGCCGATGGTCCCTTCCTGGGCTTGGGTGTTCTCGAGCTCCTCGAGCATCCACTTCATCCGGTGGGTGATCTCGCCGTCCTGCGGGGGACGGCGGCCTTGGGCGATGTCCTCCCGCAGGCGGTCGTTGAACTCCTTGAGGCCGAGCCGCGCGATGTCCCGCTGGTACGGCTCGTCTCCCTCGATCCAATGCTTCAACGCCCATCCGCCGATCACGACGACCACCAGCATCAGCGTGAGGAAGAGCCAGAGCGAGCTCATAGGCGGATTATGGCAGAGGCGGCGCCCCCGGTCAAGAAGATATAATTCCACCCATGGCAACCACGGTAGACACGAAGCAGATCATCTTCTCGATGGCGGGCGTCAGCCGCTTCTATCCGCCCAAGAAGCAGGTCATCAAGGACATCTATCTCTCCTTCTATTACGGCGCAAAGATCGGGGTCCTGGGCGACAACGGCAGCGGCAAGAGCACGCTCCTGCGCGTCATCGCGGGCAAGGACAAGGACTTCGCCGGGCAGGTCTCCTTCTCGAAGGGCTACACGGTCGGCATGCTGGACCAGGAGCCCCGGCTCGACGCGCAGAAGTCGGTGCGCGAGATCGTGGAGGAGGGCGCGGCGGAGACGATCAAGCTCCTGAAGGAATACGAGGACGTCGGCTCGAAGATCACACAGAGCACGCCCCCGGAGGAGATGGAGAGGCTCCTGAACCGGCAGGGGACCCTGCAGGAGAAGATCGAGGCGGCCGGCGCCTGGGAGCTCGACAACAAGCTCGAGATCGCCATGGACGCCCTGCGCTGCCCTCCAGCGGACATGAAGGTCGGCCTGATCTCGGGCGGGGAGAAGCGCCGCGCGGCCCTCTGCCGCCTGCTTCTCGAGGAGCCGGACGTCCTGCTCTTAGACGAGCCCACCAACCACCTCGACGCGGAGTCCGTGGAGTGGCTGGAGGAGCACCTGCGCCGCTACAAGGGCACCATCATCGCGGTCACGCACGACCGCTACTTCCTCGACAACGTCGCGGGCTGGATCCTCGAGCTCGACCGCGGCGAAGGCATTCCTTGGAAGGGGAACTACGCCTCCTGGCTCGAGCAGAAGAACAGCCGGCTCGCCCGCGAGGCCAAGGCGGAGTCCCGCTACCAGAAGACCCTCGAGCGCGAGCTCGAGTGGGTGCGCATGGGGGTCAAGGGCCGCCAGGTCAAGAGCAAGGCGCGCCTCTCCGCTTACGAGATCATGCTCGAGGATGCCCCGGAGAAGCGCGAGTCGGAGCTCGAGATCTACATCCCGCCGGGGCCGCGCCTGGGCGAGTCGGTCATAGAGGCGAAGAGCCTCTCGAAATCCTACGGGGACAAGCTGCTCTTCGAGGGCCTGAGCTTCCGCCTGCCGCGCAACGGCATCGTCGGCATCATCGGCCCAAACGGCGCCGGCAAGACGACCCTCTTCAAGATCCTCACCGGCAAGGAGAAGCCGGATTCAGGCGAGATCCTCATCGGCGACTCGGTCAAGCTGAGCTATGTGGATCAGGACCGGGCCCAGCTCGACGAGGGCAAGAACGTCTGGGAGGCCATCACGGACGCCTTAGACCTGGTGAGCCTGGGCAAGCTCCAGGTCAACTCGCGCCACTACGTCTCGCGCTTCGGCTTCTCGGGCCAGGACCAGCAGAAGCCTGTCCAGGGGCTCTCGGGCGGCGAGCGCAACCGGCTCTACCTCGCCCGGATGCTCAGAGAATGCGGCAACATCCTGCTCTTAGACGAGCCGACCAACGACCTCGACGTGCACACCATCCGCGCCCTGGAGGAGGCCATCGCGAACTTCGCGGGCTGCTGCGTCATCATCACCCACGACCGCTGGTTCCTAGACCGCCTCGCCACGCACATTCTCGCCTTCGAGGGAGAGAGCCAGGCGCGCTGGTTCGAGGGAAACTACTCTGCCTACGAGGAGGACCGCAAGCGCCGCCTGGGAGAGGACGCCGCGCGGCCCCGCCGCATCCACTACAAGAGCCTGACGAGATGAAAGCCTCGGACGCGTGCGGCCGGAGCTTCACGGACTTCTACCGGAACAAGGCGCGCTTCGAGGTCATCGAGCGCGACGACGGCCACATCAGCGCGACGGACGGGCGGGCGTGGTACCTCTCCGGCTTCGCCCGCTGGCCGGCTCGGGAGAGGAAGGCGATGAGCTTCGTCCGCGGCCGGGTGCTCGACATCGGCTGCGGCATGGGCAGGCACGCCCTGCATCTCCAGAAGAAGGGATTCTCCGTCACGGGGCTCGACCTCTCCCCCGCCAACATCCGGCTCTGCCGCCTGCGCGGCCTCAAGAGGACCCTCTGCATGCCGGTGGAGGGCATCGCCGGATTGCGCCGCGGCTCCTTCGATACCCTCCTCATGATGGGCAACAACTTCGGGCTCTTCTCCAGCTTCAAGAAGGCCCGGAAGCTCCTGCGCGAGATGCTCAGGATCACCTCGGAAGGCGCCCGGATCATCGCGGAGACGCTCGACCCCTACCGGACCCAGGAGCCCGACCACCTCGCCTACCACAAGAGGAACCGCCGGCGCGGACGCATGGGCGGCCAAGTGAGGATCCGGGTGCGCTACGCGAAGTCCGTTGGGCCGTGGCACGACTACCTGTTCGTATCCCGGAAGGAGCTGGTCCGGATACTGGAAGGCACGGGCTGGAGGCTCTGGAAGACCTTCCGGTCAGGGGGGCCGCAATACGCGGCAGTGATCAGGAAGCTGGCCGGCGCGCAGCGCGGCCGTAGTCGTCCTCCAGCCGGATGATGTCGTCCTCCCCGAGGTAGCCGCCCAAGGCGACTTCGATCAGCACGAGGTCCTCGGCGCCCGTGTTCGCCACGCGGTGGGCCGCCTTCAGCGGAATCTCCATGGAATCTCCGAGCTCGAGCCGGATGCCGCGGCCCTCCAGGGTGGCGAGAGCCGAGCCCTTGGCCACGAACCAGTGCTCCTTACGGCGCCGGTGCTTCTGGTAGCTCAAGCGCTGGCCTGGATGGACCGTGATCCGCTTGACCTTGTAGTCCGGGGTCTCAGCCAGGATCTCCCAGCCGCCCCAGGGCCGCTTGTCGGATTTCTTTCGAGACTGGGTTTTTCTGGCCATTTCAAACCTGCCTCATTTCGCCGGGCACCGGCCTATCCTTAATGCCGAGGAAGCACTCGACCTGCTGTTCGACGTTGATGTCGCCGGCCGGGATGGCGCGGCGGCAATGGGGGCAGCTGAGCTGCATGGGATTTAGAGTTTATGCGCGCTGGGAAGGCGTGTCAAGCGGCCGGGCGGAAACTATTTCCACGCTCGATCGTATTACTCTTTAGGACTATCGCGAGATTTGACAGGCGGTATCATAAATGATACTATTATAGAGGCCGATGTGGGGATCAAGCGCGTCGGCGGCTTTCTGTTCGTCACGTATATCGGGGACCACGCTCCTATGTACGTCCATGTGCGAATCCCGGGCGGGCGCGAGCTGGGGCGATGGGACATCCAGGATCAGAAGCCGCTGGACCGCGGACTCAAGGTGACGAATAGGCTGCGCAAAGCTCTGGCGAAGGCGGGGTATCTTCGATGAGAGCGAACAAGACGCTTTTTGTCCTATTGACCGATGAACCCCTGGCATTGAAGGGCATCCTCCGCAACGGCTCCTGCGTCGCGCAGGCAGTGAAGCGGCATGCCTCGGATTCGGACTTCAAGGCTTTGACCAAGCTTGCCTGCAGCCTGGCCAGCCACGATGCCGCCAAAAGGATGCGGAGGGCCGTCATCGAGGCCGATGCGAAGACATTGCAGGTGGAATTCCATAACGGCGAGACATTCCGTGTCCACAAGGGCGCACTCGCCGGACTCGATGCTTCTCCTCTTTCCCGCGTCAGCCTGTCCAAATGGGGTTATGACTTCACGGTCTTTCAGGCGTCGGGCCGAAAAGTCCGTGTGCCCTGGGACGCAGTCCGGCATCTGTGCGACCCGGATTACGAGCATTCCCCTGAGAGAGCGCCGGTCGAACCCAAGCCGAGGGTCGCCGCGAATATCCGGGCCTTGAGGAAAGCGCGCGGGATATCGAGCTACGAGCTGGCGCGGCGGACGGGCATCGCCCGGCCGAACATCGCGCGGATCGAGAATGCCAGGACATCGCCGTCTCTGACGACGCTGGAGAAGATCGCGAAGGCGCTGGGAGTGCCGGTGGCCGGGCTGTTTGAGTGACCGGCTGCAGCGTCGTCGCCTCGCAGGAGATTTATGCTGGAAATATCTGTATTTAATGTGTGCTTCCCCGGAATTTCCGGGCAAGTCCATCCATCCCGCTGAAGAACCGACTAGCTGACTCGCTGGACTCCTGTTTGAGACTGGCATCCAAAACAAGGAGGAAACGCTGATCTTCCTGGCGGACGCGGCGGCGGCTTCAAGTCTTTACTTCGGCAGGCCGTAGATCTCGGTCATGTAGTCGCCGAGGGTTCGCGCCTGGATCCGGTCGTTCTCGATGCGCAGGATGAGTGTGTCCGGAGTCGCGCCTTGGCGCACAAGGCGGCCCAAGCTCGCGATGGGCGGCAGGTCAAAATCCTGGCCGTAGTAGGCGATGGCGTCGATGGCCGGCGCGCGAAGCATCCCGGCCAGGCGCTCCTCAAGCCGCAAGGCGTGGAAAGTCGCCCGGTCGAGTAAGCGCACGGCCCGCAGGATGCGCGCGCGCAGCCTGGCCGCGCGCTCCAGCGCCGAGGCCGCGGCCTGCAGGTCCTCGGCCTCGGTGAAGCGGGGCGCCCACTGGAAGCGGACCGCGCTCGCCCGGCCGAAGGGGGCGAGCCGCACGGCCGCGGCCGAGGGTTTGGCGGAGAACTGCTCGGCCGCGCCGCGCTCGTAGGCCCGGCGGGCGACTTCCATAAGGCTCTTCAGATCCGACTTCGAGTAGCCGTTGCGCCGGGCCGCGTTCTCGCTCAAAGCCACCTCCAGGGACCCCACGGGCCGCTGGGTGGTCGAGGGCAGGCGCCCCGTCTGCATGTGGAAAGGGAGGATGGACTTGAGCGCGCGGATGCGCAGGTTGAAGCGCCCGCTGACCGGATCGCGCGAAACGCTGACGATCTGGGTGTCGGGGGTGAAGAACTTGCCGGTGGCCAGCCAGCTTAGGCACTCGGCGCATAGCTTTTTGAAATCCCCGCCGCTGTTGCTGACCACGATGGCGCGGACCTTGGCCGCTGTCCCGGCCGCGGCGAGGGCCGCGAGGATGGCGGCGCGCTCGGCGCAAAGAGTGACCTCGCGGCTGAGCTCCACGTTGGGGGCCGAGGCCCAGCGTCCGTCCGAGAGCTCGACCGCGGCGTGCACGTGGAAGCCCGAGAAATTCGGCTGATCGCGGGCCTCGTCCTGCACCGCGGCGTAGGTCTCCAGGGCCTTGGCAACCAAGACCTTGAGGCGTCCCGGGCCCGGCACTTCGCCGGATACGTCCACCTGGCTCAGGGCTTTCTCCAGGTCCCCGGCAGGCAACGGGCTCGGGGTGCGGTCGGCTTCTATGGAAGCGCTCAGCATCTTGAGGAAAAGCTCGGTGGCGCGGGCGTCGCGGCCGTTGGCGGCCCATTCCTGGGCCAGCAGCTCGGCGTAGGCCTGCGGGAGGCGCTCGAGCTCCTGGGCGCTCATGAGGTTCAAGACCACGTCGGCCTTCTCGCGCAAAGGCAGGATGTTCGCGCGCTCGTTGACCAGCAGATGCGCCCACCCCCGCAGGTTCTGTCCCACCGCAATGCCGCGTTCGGTCTTATCGCGCTTCAAGCGCCTCGCCAGGCGCACCGCGGTCGGCGCGGCCAGGTAGACGTTGAGCGAGCTGTGGCCCTCGATGGCCTTGAGGAAGGCCTCGTGGGAGGCGAAGATCGAGTCCACGATGACGACGTCGTCGGGGCCGAGCTGGAGGAACTCTCCGCTGTCGAAAGTGGTCGGGCCGTCGATGACGTGCCGGGGCAGCTCGATGCGGCCTCCCGCCAGCAAGGTCTTGAGGTCCTGCGCCGCGCGGTCGAGATAGAGCGCGTCTGGACGGTCGTAGTCCGGGCGGCCCTGCGGGTCCGGGGCGATCTCGTTGGGCGGCTTGAAGTAGCGGTCCACCGGGAATACCGCGATGCGGCCCTTGAGGGTCTTATGGATCTGCTCGGCCAGGGTGGATTTTCCGGCCGCTGTCGGGGCCTCGAGGAGGATGGCGCTGCGGCCGGGGAGCGCCTGGACGCGGTCGAGGAGGGAGGCGAGCTTCTCGTCAGCGTCCGCGCTCTTGAAGCGCGGGTAATCCGTGCCCCGGAACTCCCGCTTCACCAGGGCCTGGGCGTCGGCCAGGAGGCCGTCGGCGGGGGCCGAGGTCTTGCCCCGGCCCAAGGCGCCGGCTTTCTCGGCGGCCCGCACCACCGGCCCGAGCGCCGCGTTCGCGGCGCGCGGCAGGTACATCTGGGCCAGCACCGTGCCGCCCATCACGACGGCCACGATCGCGTTGAAGGCCCAGCGCAGATCCCCGCCCATCAGCGCCGCGAAGAGGTGCATGAGGCTTCCCGCGATGAGCAGGATCTTGTAGAGCGGCGAGATGCCTTTCGGGGCCCGCCCTTCGTTCCTGAAGATGAGGTAGTTCCGGCGTATCTGGGGAGCGTCGAGCACCCACAGGATGCCCATGGCCGCGGTGAACGCGGCAGTGAGCCCCGCGGAGAGCGGCAGCAGGGCTTGGGTCGCGATCAGCGCCACCGGGATCGCAGTGCCGATTATCGCGGCCAGGGTCGCCTTCAGGGCCCGGGCATCGCGCTTGAAATAGTTCAGCTGCCCGATGACGGCCAGGCTCTCGACCACGCCGGCTACGTTGGCGGCGTTCCACCAGAGGCTCGAGCCCTGGCCGATGGAGACCAGGGACAGCAGGCTCGCGGCCGCGAACCACATGAGCGGCCCGCTCAGGACCACGTCCTTGACGCCTTCGCGGCCCATCTTGAAATTGGTGATGATCTGCGGGATGCCGATGACGCTCAGGGTGATAGAGCCGGCGGCCGCGACCAGCCCGACATGCGCGGCCAGGAGGGGCGCCGTTGCGGCCAGAGCGGCCGCGGCCAAAGCGCCGGCGGCCAACCGGACCGCGGGCTTCTGCCAGAAGGTCTTGGCCTGGGCCGGAGCAGGCGCCGCGGAAAGAACGGGCACGGTCTCGGAGACGGCAACGGGCCCAGCCTGGAGCTTGGCGGGCTGAAGGCCCGAAGGCCGCAGATCGGCCGTGAGCGTTTCCGGAGCCTGGGCCGCGGCCTCGCTTTCGATTCCGGATACCAGCTTGTCGCCGTGCAGATCCGCGAAAACCTTCTCGGCCGAGCCCTTGGAGGATTCGGCCGGGGCGTCTTTCTTGAAGCCCGGCTGCTCCAGGCTCTTTTGGACCTGCTCGGAAACCGTTTGAAGGGCCGGGATCTCGCGGCGGACATCGTGCTTTGCGGGAGCCGGCTTAGATACATCCGCCGGGACATGGGCCGCGACCCGGGTCTCCCCGATGACTGGAGCGACCAAGCGCGCGACCGCCTGAACCGGCTGCGCCTTGGCCGTTGTTTGCGGGGCGAGAACCGGCTTAACGACGTCTGTATGGGATCTGGCCGGGGCCGGCAGATAGAGCGACGCAAGCCCTGAGACCGGCGCCAGCGCCGTGTTCTGAATCGGATTGGAGAGCCCGTTGACGGGCACTCCGATAGTGAGGGCCTGGACAGGAACGATCTGAACCGGTGAAGCGCTTGCCTGGACGTTCCCCGCGTTCGTGACGACGGCTTGTGCCGCGGCCGGAGCGACCTCCCAGGCCAGCTGCACCAGCGCCATCAGGATCGAGAACCAGCGCTTCATATTCACAGTGTATGCGGCGATTAGGCTTGGAACCTGGGTCTAATAGGGAAGGGAACGGGCGGTAAAAGGACTATGCCTTGGTGGGCCGTCAAAAAGGCCCCAGTTTCCCGGGGCCCTTTGAGGTCGTCTATGCGCTGTCCGTCAAACAATATCACCTCCCAGCGACCGCTTTTGTCCGGGCCGACTTTCCCGCGGGCCTGCGGCAGGAAACTTTTCGACCGGACACTCGTATTACTCTTTACGGGGAAGGGCGCATGACACGAATCTCGGTCCACCCCAGCTCCGCCGGCTTTCCCTTGCCTCACCCCACCCAAGTCGACGGGTCCGCGGCCGGGACACTCTCATCGGCCGTGAGCCCGAACTCCTCGGTGTAGAGGGCCTTGCGCTCCGGCTTGAGGATCAGGAAGAGATTCTGCACGGCATAGAGTACCCCGGCCTTCAGCCAGTCCTCCGCCTGCTTGCTCGGGATGTTGACGGAGTAGCCCTGCAGGCGCCTTGCCAGGGCCCTAAGGACCGCCGGGGACTTCACGTATTCGGCCTGCTTGAGCATCTCGGTGGACAGGCCGCGGTTGTCCGGAGGCCCCCACGGCACGATGATGGCGGCCTGCCGGCAGCCGTCGATGGACTTAAACGCCTTGGCCGCGTCTTCGAACCGGAACTGCTCGCGCATCGCCAGGATCCCCAGGGGATCTTGAGCCCGGTGGAGGCTCTGGTGGAGCCTTGCGCAGGTGTCCGGAGCCAGGAAATCGATCTTTGAATCCATCGTGTAGAGTGTCCTGGCCAGGTCCGCGGCCTTGCGCAGATGCTCGACCATGGGCTTGCTCGGGGAGTCGAAGAGGACCACGCGGCCCTCCATCAGCCGGCTCTCGCGGTTGCAGCGGCCGGCCGACTGGACGACGGAATCCAGCCCGGCCATGGCCCGGAAGACGACCGGGAAATCCATGTCCACTCCCGCCTCGACCGGCTGGGTCAGGACGGCCCGGACCGGCTTGCCCGCGGCGGCCAAAGCCTTCTTGATCTCCATGAGCCTCTCCCGGCGGTGCCGGGCGCACATCAAGGCCGAGAGGTGGAACACGGGCTCGTCGGGATAGCGCGCTTTCACGAGCTTGATCAAGGCGCGCGCGTCCTCCGGCCGATTGACGATCGCCAGGACTCTTTTCTCGGCGTAGACCGCTTCCGCGGCCTCCCCCAGGGTCTTCGCCGGCGAATGATCGACGCGGACGCGCAGCGAGGCGAAGGATTCTTCCACCTCCTCCGGGGTCCCGGCCAGCTCCGTGATCCTCTTGAACCCCAGGATCTTCTGGGCGCCCGCCGAGGAACTCCCGAGCAGGTCCGGCTGGACGGAAGCGGACAGGACGATGCTCGAGCCGTGATGCTCCGCGAGGCTCTCGAGCATGTCCAGCGCCGGCGCCAGGAAGGCGCTCGGCAGGGCCTGCGGCTCCTCGAGGATGATGACGCTGCGCGCGAGGTTGTGGAGCCTCCGGCACTCCGAGGGGCTCCTTGCGAAGAGGCTTTCGAAGAACCGGAGGGCGGTGGTGACGATGAGCGGAGCGTCCCAGTTCTCCGCCGCCAGCCGGGTCCGGCGGTGCTCTTTCACAAGCTCCATGCCGCCGTGCTCTTCGATGAAGGCCGGCTCATAGACCTTCGCTCCGGGGACGATGAGCGCCTTCCGGAAGGCGGCAACGGTCTGGTCCGGGATGGTCATGAACGGCACGACCACGATGATGCGCTCGAGCTTGTGGGCCAAGGCGTGGCCTAATGCGAAGGCCAGGCCGGCGTAGGTCTTCCCCCCTCCGGTCGGGACCCTGAGGCTGAAGACCCCTGGCGGCTGCGCCGCACAGCCGCGGCAGCGGTCCAGGATTCGGCGGCGGCGGACATTGATGGGCCTCTCATCCGCCTCGCCCAGGACCCTCCGCATATATTTGTCGAACCGGTCCGCCAGCTCGCGCAGCGGCGGATAGGCCTCCTGCGCGGCCGGCTTCCCCTCCGAATAGAAGGCCTCGGTATCCAGGAAGTCCGCGTCCGCCAGCGCCGAGAACAGCAGGCGGGTCTTCAGCTCCATATAGCGCAGGAGCTCCTCCCCCGGGAGCTTCAGCGAGGCGGGATAGAACGGAGGCAAGCCTTTCCGGAAAGGCTCCTGCAGGCTCTTTGGGAACGCGCCCGGCTCGAACTCGGAGAGGATGGACCTGCTCAGCTGGTAGCGGACGTCCTGCCACTCGCTCAAGTTCGGGAGTCCGCCGTGATGGCCGGCGATAGCCATGGCCAGCGGGGTGCCGCTCGGCCCGAGCCTCTCGACCGCATAGACCGCGCCGGCCGAGGAGTGGTCTATCGCCCCGGGGACCCCCTCCAAGTGCGCGCTCTCGCCGCCCGCGGCCCGGATGCGGTCTTGGAACTTCGGGTGGTACTTCCCCAGGTCGTGGAGCAGGCCCGCGGCCCTGCCCCAGTCCCCGGCCGAGAACTTCGCGGCGAAGGCCGCGGCGCGCTCCCCGACCTCCTTGAGATGCTCGTCGAGGGAATGCTCCCGATTGGCCTGAGGTTCGATGTGAGCGAGGGCGCCCACGGCAGTCACCAAGCGCAGGATCGGCCCGAGTTCTCTTTCTTGAGAAACTCGGTCAGGGGCTCGAAGTAGTCCATCATCGCCTTGGTGCTGAGGTCCGAGCCGGTCTTCTCGCGCAGGAGCTCGCGCCAGTCGCGGGTCGCGCCCGCGGACAGGAGCCCCTTGAGGAAGGCGCCCGCTTCCTTGCTGTTGGAATAATCGCAGGTGCGCGGGTCCTGCTTGGCGATGTTGCGGCAGATGTAGGTATGCAGGTGGTACTTGAGAACCGTGGCGATCGCGTAGTTGTAGTAGTAGACGGGGTTGTCGTTGAGGTGGGTCTTGGTGCAGGCGTCGCAGTACTCCTCTGCGCGGGGCGAAGGTGGCTTCACGCCCTGGTATTTGGCGACATGCTCCCACCAGCGCGCGTTCCACTGCGCGGTGGACAGGTTGTTCTCGTAGATGTCGCGCTCCCAGGCGGACACCGTTCCGGCGGCCCAGGGCAGGAAGGAAACGGTCTCCACGAGGGCTTCGTTGAGCAGCCAGCGGGTCTGGTCGATCTCCTTGCCGGCCGGGAGCACCCCCAGGCGGCGGAGATAGGACTGCCGCATGGAGGCGAGGGAGCCCAATTCCGCGATGCCCTCATGGAAGGCGCGGTTCGCGCCCTCGCGCAGGAGGAATGGCACATCGGGCCGCGTGTAGGCCTGGTAGTAGAAGATGTGCCCCAGCTCATGGTGGGCAGTCATGAACCATTCCCTGTCCGGCTTGATGTTCATGAGGGAGCGCATGTCGCCGGACAAGTCGATGTTCCACGCCGAGGCGTGGGTATTCTTCTTGCGCTTGGAGTCCAGGGGCAGGGCGTAGAGGTCCGACTTCTTCCAGAACGACTCCGGCAGGCGGTCGAACCCCAGCGAGACATAGTAGTCTTCCGCGGCCTTGACGAACCACGACGGTTTTCTGTCCTTGAAATAGGGGTCGAGGTCCATGCCCTCCACGATCCCGGGCCATTCCTGGGACCAGCGGTTGCCGAGCCAATGGGCCGGGATGAGCTTGGGCGGGGGCTGCCCGTAGCGCTTGGCCAGCTCATACTTGGTCCAGCAATGGAGCTGTTCGTAGAGCGGCCGTATGTCGCGCAGGAAGCCGTCCAGGAGCGCGGACATCTCGGCAGCTGTCATCCCGTAGTCCGCGGTCTGCAGGCCGAAGTAGGAGCTGAAGCCGAAGCTCTTCGCGACCGCGTTGCGCAGGGCCCTCAACTCGGCGAGGCCCGGCTTGAGGACCGGGCCGATCTCCTTGGAGGCTTCCCAGACCTTCAGGCGCACGGAGAGGTCTCTCGTCGAGACGAGGAGGTCGTCGATCTCGTTGGCCGTGGTCGGCTTGGCGCAGGAGCCGTCCAAACTTTCCAAACTTCGTAGGTTTGGACGTATCGAACCTACGCCGTTTGGAAGGTTCGATGCGTCGGGGTTCTTCTCCAGGCAGAAAACGAAGGAGTCCATGGCGCTCGACTGCCGGCCTTCAGCCTCGACGCGCTTGGCCGCGATCTCCGGCAGGGTGGCGGGGTTTTCGGCAGCTGCGAGGCGGATCTTCTCCAACTGGCGCACCGTCAAAGGCTGGAGGTCCCCCTTCCTGGCGAGGAAGCGCTGGACCTGCTCGATGACATAGCGGCTTCCGGTGAAGGAGGCCATGGCCTTGTTGGCCGCGATGCGGCCCCCGTCGTGCTCGGGCGTCACGTCGGTCGAGGCGTCCCAGGACGCTTCCTGGGACACGGCGTAGAGGCCTTGATAGTAGCCGTTATGCGCTTTAACGAAAGCCTCGGCCTCCTTTTCGATGTCTCCGGCCGGGGAGCTGGAGCACTCTTCGGTCACGATGACTTTCACGCCGGCCTTGATCATTTTCCCGGCGCCCGGCGAAGGGGCGGCGGAGAGCGGCGCGGCCAGCAGGATGGAGATCAGGAACCCCGGGATTTGCCTTTGCATGTATGGGAATGTACCACATTTTATGCAGTGCTGTTTTGATAGAATCCGGCCATGGCCGGCTCCATCTTCAGGCTTCCGGACCAGGCCCCGTTCGGCCTGCTCGCCCGCGCCTATCCAGGCAGATTCAGCCTCTCGCAGGGGCTCCGCATAGAGGCCCGAAAGCGAGGGCGCATGGGCTACCGCATCGAACCTCAAAGCGGCAAATTGCTCATCGAGCACGGCGAGCGCTCGGACATAATGCGGGCTTTGGGCTCTCTGCTGAGCCGCCCGGACATCAAGAAAGAGCTGGGCGAGCCGCCTCTCGCCTTCCGCGGCTTGATGCTGGATGTGAGCCGCAACGGGGTCATCCGGGTTCCGGCCCTGAAGACGGTCCTTCTGCGCTTGGCGCTTTTGGGCTACAACCGCTTCTGCCTCTACACGGAGGACACCTGCGAGGTCAAAGGCCATCCGCTGATAGGATACCGGAGAGGGAGATACAGCCAAAGGGAGCTCAGCGAGCTCGACGCATTCGCCCGGGCCCTGGGCATCGAGATGTTCCCCTGCATCCAGACCCTGGGCCATCTGGAGCAGGTGATCAAGCACGAGCGGTATTGGCCCCTGCGGGACAACGAGCGGGTGCTGTCCGTCGAGCATCCGCGCTCCCGCAAGCTGGTCGAGACCCTCATCCGCCAAGCGCGCAAGCCTTACCAAAGCGGCCTCATCCACCTAGGCTTAGACGAGACCTGGGGCATCGGACGCGGCGAGACCTTCATCCACAAGAAGCCCATGGACCCGCGCTGGATGTACCTGCGCCATGTCCGCTGGCTGGCCTCGGTCTGCCGCAGATTGAAGCTCAAGCCCATGATGTGGGGCGACGTGGTGGTCGGCTGCCATGAGAAGGCCATGGACCCGGCTCAGCGCAAAGCACTGCCCAAGGGCATGACCATGGTCTATTGGGACTACTACCGCGAGCAGGCGGCGCTCTACGAGAAGCGCATCGAAGAATACCGGAAGATGGGCTATGAGCCGCTTTGCTCTCCAGGCATCTGGAATTGGGGCTGCCTATGGCCCTCCTACCGAAAGGTCAGCCGGACCCTGCCGGTCTTCATGAAAAAGGCGAAGGAAATGGGAATCAAGCGCATGATGGCGACGGCCTGGGGCGACGACGGGCAGGAAAGCCCCTTCGACGCGAATTGGCCGGCCCTCTGCCTTTTCGCGGAGGAGGCTTACGAACGCGCGGACGGCGCAGAAGGCGCGAAAGCGCGCATGCGGGCCGTCTGCGGCGCGGATTACGACGCCGTAGTCCGAGTCGGAGACCTGGAGCTCTATCCCGGGAAGGAGAGCCTCTGCGGCTCCCTTGGGAAAGCCTTGCTCTGGGAAGACCCCATGGCTGGGCGGATCTCGCACGGCCTGGGGAAGCTCCGTCTATCGGCGCGCTTCAGGCGCCTCGCCGGCCGCATCCGCTCCGACGCGAGGAAGATGCCTTCGGATTTCCACGACCTCTTCGCCTACGCCTGCGCGCTCGCCGAGTTCCTTGTTCTCAAAGCGGACATCTTCAACGAGACCCGCTCGGCTTATGTCCGGCGCGACAAAGCGGCCTTGAGGAAAATCGCTTCGAGCATCCCGGCGCGCGTCCGGGCCCTGGACGACCTCCACGCTGCGCGCAAGAAGCTGTGGTTTGCTGAATTCAAGCCTTTCGGCTGGGAGGTGCTGGACGGCCGCTTCGGTGGGCTGAGGGCCAGGCTCTTGACGATGAAGGAGCGCCTGGACGCCTATCTGGCCGGCAGGCTCCCCGCGATCGAGGAGCTGGATGAGAAGCCCGCGCAAGAATTCGCGTCCCTTGCCGGCAAACAGCTCACTCACGCGAAGCTCCATACGGCGTCATGGATTCATTGAACCCTTTCGTGCTATCCTATCTTCCGCATGGCTGAACCGCAAGAGCTGGACAAGCAGGTGGCCGAGTCCCTTCGGCTGGCGCTCAAGCTCGAGAAGTTCTTCCCCCAGAAGCTCGGCGTCGACACCGTTCGGATACTCTTTCCCTTGAGCCGCCTCAACCTCTATGCGAAGGACGAGTACATCCTCTGCCAAGGGGACGAGTCGAAGGACCTCTACGTCGTCTATTCAGGCTCGGTCGCCATCACCCAGACCCAGGGGACCGCCGGGGCCCAGCTCGCCACTCTCGGGCCGGGCGCCATCTTCGGCGAGATCGCCTTGATCCGCGACGGGGTCCGGGTCGCGAGCGCGATCGCGGCCGAGGAAAGCCGGGCCTTCCGCATCGAGTACCGGGACATCCAATCCCTCATGGACGGCAACCCGGAACTGGCCGAGCACTTGAAGGATCTCGCCCGGCAGCGCTCCGGCGGCTGAAGCCCGCCGTCAGACCTTCAGGATCTTCGTGATCTCGTTGTAGGCCGCGAGGGAGGCGGAGTAGACGTAGTCCGCGCCGAGCTTCTCGAGCACCCCCACCAGGTTGTCCATGGCGCACCGGGCCGCGATATGGACCTCCGGGTTCGCGTCGCGGGCGTTCTTGGTCACGATGATCGCGGTCTCGATGTTGTTGGACGCGAGGATGACCTGGCGGGCGTGCTTGATGTTGGCGGAGGGGAGCGCGTCCGGCGTGCAGGCGTCGTCGACGACCACCGGCTCGCCCTTGCGCAGGAGATCGTCGACCAAGGCGCGGTTCTTCTCGATGAGGCAGTAGGGGATCTTGTTGTTGATGCAGTGGCCCACGAGCCTCTTCCCCAGATGGGTGTAGCCGATGATGATGGTGTGGTCTCTCAAGAGTCCTGCCATAAGTCGGCACCTCTCCGCGTAATTTTCCATGGTCTCGCGCAGGATCAGGGCGATGACGACCCCGAAGACGAAGGACTGCCCCCAGAAGGAGTAGCCCTGGCTGAAGGCGTCGGGCTGCACCTTAAGATAGAGGGCGCTGAGCAGGGCGTCGTGCCAGCTCAGCCGCCCGAAGAACCGGAAGGCCAGGGCCGCGGCGGCCAGCCAGAGCGCGAGGACGGCCAGCAGGCGGCGCATGCGGTAGAGCGAAGCCCGAGCCTTGAGCGTCCAGAGGCGCATGAGAGGGGTTCCTCAGTTCTCGAACGGGCAGGGCCAGAGCGCGCGGAAGGATCGGCCGGGCTTGAAAGCCCTCAAAGCTCCAGCTCCTGCCCTTCCTTGGCGGCGAAGAGCTCGAAGGCGCCCCCCAGCCCCTTGGCCAGGGCCTTCGACTGCTCGACCGTCTTGTCGATCCCGTCGTCGCTGCGCGTCGGCTCGTGGTGGAAGAGGGCCAGCCGCTTGACCTTGGACTCCACGGCCAGCCGGACCGTGTCGCGCCAGCGGCTGTGCCCCCAGCCCCGCTTGATCTTGTAGTCCTCGTCGTCGTACTGCGCGTCGCAGATCAGCAGGTCGCAGCCCTTGCAGAACTCGGCCACCAGCCGGTCCTGGCCCGAGTAGAAATCCTGCTCGCCGCCCAGGGCCCGGTTGCACTCGTGGTCCGTCAGGTAGACGACGCTCGCCCCGGAGAATTCGAAGCGGTAGCCCACGTCCACGCCCGGATGGTTCGTGAAGATGACCCCCACCGGCACCCCGCGGGCCTCGAAGGGCCTGTCCACGCGGATGAACTCGAGCTTGGCCGCCATGTCGTTGACTTCGACGGGGAAGAAGTTGTGCGCCATCTGGGAGCGGAAGATCTCCTCGAAGCCCGCGCCGACTCCATGCGCGCTGTGGATCCTCATGCGGTTCTTCGGGCCGTAAGCGGGCAGGAAGAAGGGCCAGCCCTGGATGTGGTCCCAGTGGGTATGGGTGATGAAGACGTCGGCCTCCATGGGCCGGCCGGCGAACTCCTTGAACAGCTTGACCCCGAGCTCGCGGATGCCGGTCCCGCTGTCGCAGATGAAGACGTTCCCGTTCTCGCGCAGCTCCACGCAGGGGGTGTTGCCGCCGTAGCGCAGGGTCGTGGGCCCGGGCACCGGGATCGAGCCGCGCACGCCCCAGAACCTTATCCGTACGCTCATTTATCCCCGTCCAAACCTTCCGAACGTCGTAGGTTTGGACGTATCGAACCTGCGCCGTTTGGAAGGTTCGATACGTCCAAAGATGCGCCGCTCCCGCCCCCAAGAGCCTCCTTCACGGCCTCGAGCAGGGCTTCCAGCGAATAGGGCTTGGTGAGATACGCGTCGGCCCCCAGGCGCATGGCCGCCTTCTTGTCGACGCCGAAAGACTTGCCTGAGGAGATGATGATCTTCACGCCCTTGAGCCTGCCGTCCTCGCGGATCCTCTGGCAGACCTCGAAGCCGTGCATGTCCGGCATCATCAGGTCGAGGATGATGATATCCGGCTTCGTTTCGCCGGCCAAGTCGCAGCCCCTCTTGCCGTTGAAAGCGATGAAGACTTCGTGCTGCTGCGAACGGAGGCATTGAGAGATGAATTCGACGATGCCGACGTCGTCGTCGACCACCAGGACGCGGGCCACGGGCGTATTATGGCAAAAAAAAAGGCCCCTCAATCGCAAGGATCAAGGGGCCTTTCCGGCTACTTCTTCGCGCCGTTCCCCGCTGCCCCGCTATTCGCGGGACTGCGAGGCTCGACATTGCCTGTAGCCTCGACCGCCTTCTGCATGTCGTGCAGGCGCTGGATGCGCAGCGTCGTGTCCGGATGGGTGATGAAGAGGTTGAAGAAGAAGTTGTCCTCCTTGCCCACGGCCAGGCGGGTCAGAAGGTCGAACTCCGGGAGGGCGCCCGCCCGGTAGAGCTGTTCGACCGGGTTGACCGTCATCAGGTGCGCCTGGGAGGCGAGCCTGGGCAGGTCTTCCTTCGGCAGGACGAAGCCGGATGGCGGCTGCCAGGTCGTCAGCAGGCTCAGGCCGAGGGCGAGCGCGGCCGGGTCCATGGTCAGCAGGGCCCCGTCCTCGTCGGCCCCTCCCTCGCGCACGCGCGAGGACGCCATCTGGAGGATCGTCGCGATGATCGGCCCCCAGAGCGCGGCGAAGATGCGCAGCAGCCCGAGCGCGGTCTGGACCGCCGCCCCCACGGTGACCGGCTCGACGACGGCCTCCGGCTTGACGGAAGCCTTATCCCTGCCGCCGAAGACGTCCAAACCTGCGCCGTTTGGAGAGTTCGATGCGCCGGATGGCCGGCACAGGAGGATCTCCTTGAGCTTCTTGGCGGCCGCTTTGGCGTGGCCCACGGCCCAGAGGACCCCGTAGGAGGAGAACGCGATCGCAGATGACATCGCCCCGGCCACGGCCCCGATGATCATATCGCGGTTCATGACGTGGCTGAACTCATGCCCGAGGACCCCGCGCAGGGCGCGGTAGCCCAGCGCCTTGAGCTCGGCGGAGGATGCCTTCTCAAGCGCCTCCCGCAGCTCGGCCTGAGAGGCGTTCTCAGAGATGCCCGAGATGGAGCCGCGGATGGCGGCCCGGAACACGGCGAAGGGCTTGCCGGAGGGATCCGTGAGCGCCACAAGGCGGATGAGCCCCGGGCGCAGGAACTCCGGCTCCAGGAGCATCTGCTTGATCTCGTAGGTCACGCCCACCATGGCCTTATGCGGGCTCATGCCGGTCGCGAAGGCGTTGGGGACGCCCATTTTCACATTGATGATCTCCGGCATCGGGATGGGCTTCTTGCCCTTAGCCACGAGGCCGCGGTTGATGATCTCGCGGAGCTCGGTCATGATGGAGAAGACCTCTGGGTCCTTCTGCGCGTCGGTCGGCTCGCCTTTCATGACCTTCTTGATGAGCTGACGGCTGAAAACGACCTGCAGGCCGGTGATCACGCCGATGAAGGCGAGGTTGCCGAGGAAAGACGTGATGGTGAAGACCGCGGAGGTCATGGCCGCGCTGAGCGCGACCAGGCCGCCGAGCGCCGCGCCGGTCCTCAGCCAGAAATGAAAGACGGGCCAGCGGGACGGCTTGGAGCTCTCCGCCTGCTCCTCCTGGGGGGCGGCCGAGGAAGGCGAAGCCTGGCGGGCCGGGAAGAGCTTCCCCAGCAGAGCCTCGGTCCAGACCGCGGCCCGCTCTGGCGCGAAGGCGAGCATGAGGAAGGTCACCGGCGCGGCGAAGCCGGTCGCAGCTGCCCATAGGGCCACCGCGGCGTAGGCCCAGTTGAAGATCTTCGACTTCCCGGTGAACATCCATGCGGCGAACGCCGCGTTGACCCAGATCGGGGAGTAGCCGGTCAGCAGGGCGAACACGACCCCGGTCAGCACCCAGGTGTAGATCGGGAAGCGCAGCGGCGCAAGCCCGCCCGGCACGCGGAAGGGCCGGCCGGTCTCCGCCGAGCGGATGAGGTAGCCCAGGAAGAAGGAGACGGTCGTCATGGCCGGCAGGGCCATGAGGGCGAAGATCGAGGCCAGGGTCAGGGGCGCGGCTGCGGCGACGCCGATCAAGGGGGCGACCAAGGTTAGCGAGGCCCAGGCCAGCAGCTTGTCGAAGAGGCCTCCTGCGGGCCCGCCTTCCTTCCGCGCCGCTTTGGCCGCGGCGAAGGACGCCAGCGACACGAAGGGCAGGGCGAGCGCCAGATGGCCGATGGCGGCGCCGCCTACGAACGCCGGGGCTGTGACCGCGACGGCGCCGAGGAACGCGCCGATGAAGAGGTCTAAGGCGAGCTTGACGCCGGCGAGCCTTGCCGAGTCGCGCAGGCCCAGGCGGTAGCGCGAGTAAACGGCTACGGGCAGAAGCAGGGCCCCGGAGCTGACGGCCCAGAGGGCCGCCACCGGCATCAGCCCGAAGATCGCGGGCAGGAGCGCCACGGCCGCGGCCTGCAGACCTATGACCGCCGCGGCGGAAGCCGCGATGCGCGCGATGGAGATCGCGGCCCGGATGGGACGGCTGAGAGTCTTCTGCGGCTTGGACTCCTGGGCCAGGATGGAGACCCTCTCGATGCTCGGCGCGGCATCAACAGTTCGCTCCTGCGGGGCTTGGAGCTGACTGCCTGAGTTCGAGCCTTCGACGGCGGAAACTGGAGCTTCGACGTCCGCTGAAACCTTGATGGATCTCACGCCGAGGATCTTGTCCATCATGGCCGCGCCGGCTTCGCGCGCAACCCCTTGCGGCATCTGGGCGATCTCTTCAGCCGGGAGGGCGACCGAGCGCTGGTCAGAAACGAGGGTCTTAAAGGAAGGGGCCTGGCCTGGGACCTCGGCCTGCTGTTTGACCGCGAAGGCGTTCGCTTTGACCTCTACTGCGGCGGCTTTGACGTTCGCCGGAGTCTGGCTTATGGGGGAGGCCACGACTGACTTGATGCCGACGGCTTTTGGGGTGATCAGATTTCCGGACACCTTCGATACTATGGGAGCCTGCACCCCCGGTATGACACTGGTCTTCAAGCTGAGGTCGGAGGAATCGAGCCGGATGGAGGATTGGACCCCGCCTATTGGGATGGCCGCTCCGACCTGACCTCCCGGGAGCATGGCGCCGGTCGGGACAGTCTGGACGTGGACTTGCGCAAAAAGTTGATAGCCCTCGAAGCCGGGCGATATCGTCAGGATCGCGAAAGCAAGCGAAGCGGCGACGAATTTCTTGCAGAGGCAGGAATAGCGCGGAATCATTTTCCCTCCGGGCACAAAGCCATGTTTCCAGGGATTATAGACCCTCATGCCCATGCGGCGGAATGGCCCATGGGCCCGGCAGGGGGCTGATTTTTGGCCCAGCTTCGGCCTGGGCAGGAGGGTTCACTCCTGGGGGGCAAAAAGGACTAGATGGCGGAAATCGTGTAGAATTGAGCTATGCGGATGCGCTATGGCTGGACAGCCGTTCTGCTTTTCACGCTCTGCGGCGGAGCCTTCGCGGCCTCGCGCACCGAGGACCTGCGGGCCAAGCCGCCGGAGCGGTGGGCCCCGGTGAAGAATTACGGCTTGGACCTGGAGCTCGGAGGCCTGCGCCAGCAGGGGAACGTGGACCAGACCAACGTCCATTCCGGCCTGAAATTCAGGACAGTATTCCAGGAGCGGCATCAGTTCTTCGTGGAGTGGAACTCGGACTATACGTCTTTCGGCGGGGCCCGGAAGGTGGACAAGATGCTGGGCTCCTTCCTTTATGCCTATTCCGCGGCGCCGCACGTGAATCTCTTCTTCCATACCACGCACGGCCATAACGACGCGATCAAGCTGGACTACAGGACCAAGAACGGACTGCCGGGAGTGTGCCTCCACGGCTTCTTCAAGCCGTACCTGGACACGTTCATGGCGAGCACGTCCTTGGTGACGGAGCACGAGTCCTACCAGAACGGGGAGAATCGCACGAACACGCGCGCGGGAAACCGCCTGAACTTCTCAGGGCCGATCTCGCAGTACGCCTCGTTCAGCGGGGATTTCTACTACGTGCCCAAGCTCAACCGCATCGGGGATTACTGGCTCTCCTGGGAAGGCTGGGTCCAGTTCAAGCTCACGCCGGAGAGGGTCTCATTCCGGGTGACGGTCACCGACGAGTACGAGTCCCGGCCCGTGGTCACTGGAGTGCGGCGCAACGACTTCGGGATGATGTACTCGGTCGTCGTGCACCTGTGGAAGTGAAGCCGGGTCAGGCGTTCACGGCGAAGCAGGCAGCTGGTTGATATCCGCTTTCCAAGGCTCCAACTTCCTTTTGAGCTTGTACCACTCCTTGGCGGGGATCGCCTCACGCTCGCCCCGGTCGTTGATCCTGGAGAGGCTGGCCAGTTGGGCCATCATCAGCAGCTTTTGAGGCGACACATCCTGATTAAGCCAAGAGACATCCCAAAGCCGGGCGGTTGCGTCCGGGCTTCCGGTTACGATCTCTCTTCCATCCGGACTGAAGGCGCCGGTGCATACCATGTTATCATGCCGCATGACCTTGCCTATAGGTTCGCCGGAAAAGGCATCCCAGAGCCGAGCGGTCTTGTCATCGCTTCCTGTAAGCACGCTTCTGCCATCCGGGCTGAAATCCACCGCTTTAACTGAGTCATCATGGCGCATGACCCTGCCAATCGGCTCGCCGGTCTTGGCATCCCAAAGCTGTGCGGTCTTATCCATGTTGCCCGTAAGCACATGCTTCCCGTTTGAACTGAAAGCTACCCCCATTACGGGCTTGACACGATGCATGGCCTTGCCTATCGGCTTATCCATGCGGATATCCCAGAGCTGCTCGGTCCTATCCGTAGTTTTCACAAGCGCAGTTCTTCCGTCCCGGCTGAAGGCCTCAAGCTGAGCCCAACTTTCATGCTTTATGACCTTGCCGATGGGCTCGCCGGTCTTGGCATCCCAAAGTCGAATAGCACCATAGGCGCTTCCCGTCAGCAAGCAGCTGACGTCAGGGCTGAAGGCAACCAGGGAAACGGCGTCCCCATGCGGCATGATTTTTCCTACCGGCTCCCCAGTCTTGGCATCCCAGAGCCTGGCGGTATTGTCCCGGCTTCCTGTAAGCACCGATTTCCCGTCTGGACTGAAGGCAACCGCGGAAACTCCGCCCCCATGCGGCATGATTTTGCCTGCCGGCTCCCCAGTCTTGGCATCCCAGAGCCTGGCGGTATTGTCCCGGCTTCCTGTAAGCACCGATTTCCCGTCCGGGCTGAAGACGGCGCACATCACCCGATCTTCATGCCGCATGACCTTTCCCACCGGCTGACCCATATCGGCATCCCAAAGCCGGGCGGTGTTGCTCCAACTTCTCGAGAGCACGCGCTTCCCATCCGGGCTGAAAGCGACTGCCGCAACTGCGTCGCCATGCTTCAGAATCTTGTATGCGGGTCCCGCAGGATTCACATCCCAGAGGCGAGCGATTCCATCTTGATCGCCAGAGAGCACGCTTCTCCCATCGGGACTGAAGGCGAGTGCCGCAACTGCGTCATCATGCCGCATGACCTTGCCTGTCGGCTCGCCGGTTGTGGCATCCCAAAGTCGAGCGGCTTTGTCCCGACTTCCTGTAAGCACGTGCTTCCCATCCGGACTGAAAGCGACCGCCACGACTACGTCATCATGCCGCATGGCTTTGCCTATCGTCTCGCCGGTTTTGGCATCCCAAAGCCGGGCGGTGTTGTCCCAACTTCCCGTCAGCACGCTCTTCCCATCCGGGCTGAAGGCGACCGCCGTAACTGCGCCATCATGCCGCAGAGCCTTGCCCATCAACTTGCCGGTCTTGGCATCCCAGAATCGGGCGGTCCTGTCCCAGTTTCCCGTCAGCACGACCTTCCCATCCGGACTGAAGGCGACTGCCGCAACCGCGTCCGTATGCGGCAAAACCTTGCCTATCGGCTCGCCGGTTTCGGCATTCCAGAACCAGACGGTGCCGCTGCTTACCGTAAATATGCGCTTCCCGTCCGAACTGAAGGCAACTCCCCTAACGCTGTCATCATGTTGCATGACCTTGCCTATCGGCTCGCCTGTATTGGCGTCCCAAAGTCGGGCGATTTTGTCCCAACTCCCCATAAGCATACGCTTCCCATCCGGACTGAAAACAGCCGCCTCAACTCCTGCATCAGCATGCATGATCTGGCCTGCCGGCTCGCCTGTACTCGCATCCCAGAGCTGGGCGAGCGAAATGGTGTCTGCCGTCAATGCGCGCTTGCCGTCCGGACTGAAGGCAACGGCGGAAATTCCGAAGGGATGTTGAAATACGAGCCTCGGAATCCCCGCCGCCTCCACATGCGCCAGCGCGTTCGCTCGCGCCATATAAGAAGGAGATAGCCTGTTGGACTCCGCGTAATAGAGCGCGGCGAGGGCATCTTCGCCTTTCTCCGAGTACTGCCTCCCCTGCATCGCGTACGACATCGCAAGCTGCTGTTTTAGGGCCTGCTGCTGGCGATAGACTTTGATCCCTGTCAGAAGAAGGCCGGCGAATGCGACGCCGCACAGCACAGCCAGCGCGGCCCTGCGCCGCGCGAACTTCTTGAACCTGTAGAACGGCCGGTAGGCAAGCGGGCTCACCGGCCTGTGCTCGCGCCTCGCCGTCAGATCTTCCAGAATCTCGGCCGCGGTCGCATAGCGCTTGCCCGCATCGGCCTGCGCGCACTTGTCGATGATCGCCCCGATGTCCTCGTCCACCCTGCCATGCGTGACTTCGCGGCAGCCTTTGAGCGGCTGCTTATCAGGTATTTCTCCGGCCAACGCCGCGTACATCGTGCGGCCCAGCCCGTAGATGTCCCCCCTCACATCCGGCTTAAGAGGCCGGCCGAAATCCGCCACGCGCGCATGCTCCTCTTCATCCAAGAGCACGTTGGCCGGCTTCAGGTTGCAGTGGAGGATGCCCTTCGAGTGGACGTAGGCGAGCGCCTGCGCGATCTCCTCCAGCCACTGGGCGGCCTTCTCGGCCGGCGCGGGCTTCTTCATGCAGACGAACAGCTCAAGAGACCCGCGCTTCAAGTAATCCATGACGTAGTAGGGCGGATCGCCGGTCAAGTCCACGTCCAAGATGGAAACGATGTTCGGGTGCTTGTCCAGGCGGACGAGCTGCTCGATCTGGCGCTGGAGAGAAGGCCAGTCCACGCCGCCCTTCTGCAAAAACACCTTCAACGCCACCCATCTCCGGGCGCGGACCTGCCAGGCCTTCCAGACCTGCGAAAACGCGCCGCGGCCCAAGGGCCAGGTCAGGATGTAGCCGGGGATCTTCGGGGCTTGCGGGTCCTGCTCTGGAAGCTGAGCCTCTCCTTCCATCCGCCTACTCCCTCCTCGCCGCTCTTCTCTCGTCCTCGCTCTCGAGCTGCAGGTTTCTCACCGCCTCGAAATAGCCCCTCGCCCCTTCCAGCATAATCCTGGCGAAGAGGTCTTTGCCGCTTTCGCTCAGCAGCATCTCCTCCTGCGCGGGGAGCATCACGTAGGCCGACTCGGTGAGGACCGCGGGCATCTGCAAGGTCCGGCAGACGTGGAGGTCGCCCCAATGGATGGCCTCATCGGGCAGCGGGGAGTTCCGGCCGTAGGCCGCGTGCATGGCGTCGGCGAGGGGCCGGCTGTGCGGCTGGTAGTAGAGGTTCATGAAGCCGCGCGGGGACTCGAAGGGGTCGTCTGTGACCGCAAGGGCGTTGTTGTGGATGCTGATGAGCATGTCCCCCTTCAGGGACCAGGCTATGCCCGGGCGTTCGTAGAGAGGAGGCCCAGCTGAGCTTGCGCGCGTGAGGAACACCTCGGCCCCTTCTTTCTCAAGAAGCTTCTTCAGAGAAAACGCCAGCGCGAGGTTGATGTCCTGCTCCTGCGAGCCCATGGGGCCGAGCGCGCCGCGGTCCGGGCCGTGGCCGGGGTCGAGCACGATGCGGCGCCCGGCGAGCACGTTCAAATCACCTGAGAGCGCCGGAGGCCGCCGGATCTCCAGCACGAAGCGGCCTTTTTCATAGTAAGCGTCGTATCCGCAGCCCCACTTAAGGCGCGTCTGGATTGTAAGCTTGACGACCTGAGAGGTTTCCTGCTTCCAGCGCACCTCGCGCAGGATTGAATCGCCCGGAGCGTAGCGGATGCGGTCGATGCGCTGCTGGGCCCCGTAGAAGCGCACCTCGAAAGCCAGCGGCTCGATGGTCTCATACACCTCGAACGGGAGATTCTTGTCCACCTGCACGCTGAGCCGGACCGAGCCTGAAGAGACCGCCGTGCTCAGGTATTTCCCGACCGTGCCGGAGGGCGGCGGAGTCCCCTTCGGCAGGATCCGCACCTGCGCGGAGTCCACCCAAGCCTCGTCCTCGGGCGAGAGGGCGATGCGCAGGCTCGACCCGGCGCTGCCGCTGACCGCGAGCTGTATCCCCGGGGGCATGAACAGGTCGTAGCCGCCGGCCGCGGACTTGAGGATCGTGGTCTTGGCCGTGCTGAGGGCCACTTGATAGCGCCCGCCCTCAAGGAGAGAGAGCTTGCCCGGAGCTTCGGCCTTGAGCTTCCCATCCTTGCTCTTGAACTGGATGAGGATCTTGCGGTTCTTCCCCTCCTTCCCTCCCGGGATGCGCCAGCGGCCCTCGTAGAGTCCGTTCTCCAGCTCTTCCATGGACTGGTCCTTGGATAGGTCATGGACCCGGAAATGGGCCTCCGCGCCGGCCGGCCCGCGGCAGCGGACCGTCAGCCAATCGCCGGAATGAAGCGTCAGATCCTCCTTGGGCTCGAGGACCAGGATGCGCTTCTCCGCAAGCGCCTCGAATACGTCCGAGACGCTGACCGCTCTGACCGCCTCGGTGGAGACGCCGTTGAGCTGGGCCGAGAATCGCAGCTCGAAGGGCCCGGTCGAGAAATCGACCATGGCAAGGAAGGCGCCGCTGGCGCGCGGCTGGATGGGCTGGCCGTTGACCGTGAGGGTCGAGCCCGGGGTCACATTGCCGAAGGTGTAGGAGCGCTTCAAATACGGGTATTTTGCGCCTTCGGCGGGCCAGATGACGCGGATCTCGGGGATTACGGCGGCCGCCTGGGTGGAGAGCGACACAGGAGCCGTTGAAACGCTCGTGACCGCTGCCGTCGAAGCGTCTTGGGCGTAGGCCGCGGCGGGAAGCGCCGCCAGGAGGATCGCCAAGAGAATCATGATGGAAATAGTATCTTGAGCGGAGCGCACGCGCAAGGCAGGCAGAGACGACGGCAGCGTCTCAGGCCGCATGCAGGCGGAGCTTTTCGAGGATTGTCACCTTTTCCTGACAAAATAGAAAATTCCATACCTGCCCAGACGGCAACTGGACCGGATTGGCCATTTATAAAATTGGCCAGTGCATTGGCCAATTGACGGGCGTTCCCTGCAAGCATATTATCTCCCTGTGGCCGCCTTTTTCCACACCGCCATCCTGAGCCTCATCGCCGGGGCCGCCCAATTTTTGCCGGTCTCCGGCTCGGCCCACCGGATCCTCTATCCTTGGATGCTGCAGTGGGGCGGCCTGGGCCCCGGCTTCGAGGCCGCGGCGCTCTGGGGCTCCCTGCTCGCCCTGCTCGCCTATTTGGGGCCTCAGCGTCAGCGGCTTCTTGCCGACAAGACCCTGCTCCGCGGCCTCGCCCTGGCGTCGCTCCCCGCAGCCTTGTCCGCGTGGCTGACATACGGCCGGCTGGACGGCTTTCAAAAGAGCGAGCCCATCGCTTTTGCCCTGATCTTCTTCGCGATCCTGCTCTTCATCGCGGATCGCAGGGGGCGTAAAGCCCGGGACGCTTCGCAATTGTCCCCCGCCGAGTTCCTGGTGATCGGCTGCGCGCAGGCGATGGCCCTCATCCCCGGCGCATCGCTCATCGGGCTCTCCATGACCGCGACCCTGGTGCTGGGCCTGCGCCGAGCCGAGGCGGGCCGCCTCGCCTTCCTGCTCTCAACACCGCTCCTAATGGGCCTGACCCTGCTCAAGCTCAAGGGAGTTCCCGCAGGCAGCCTCGGCCTGCAGTTCTGGGCCGCCCTTGCGCTCTCAGCCTGCGCCGGAACCGCCGCCATCCGCTTCCTTCTCCGCTATCTCGAGACCAAGGACATCGGGATCTTCTGCCTCTACCGGGTGGGGCTCGGCCTGCTGGCCTTGCTGCTCGCCGCGGCCCAGCCTCCGGTCCATTCGGCGAGAGAGCTGAAGCTCCCTCCCCCCCAGCGCGCGGACCCGGCAACGCTCTCCCCGGATGCCGCAAAACTCAGGACGCACGTCCTGGCCCTGGCGCGGGACCTCGGCAAGCGGAGCGCCGTGCGCCCCGGCCAGCTGGAGCTGAACCGCGCCCGCGATTACGTCATGGCGGAATTCAAGCGCTGCGGCTGCAAGCCTGAGATGGAAACCTACACCTCCCAATGGATGGGCGCGGTCAAGAACGGCACGACCTTCCACAACGTCGTCGCGGCGATCGGGGACACGTCGGCTGGCGGCGTATGGGTCTTGGGGGCCCACTACGACAGCGCCGAGGGCACCCCCGGCGCGGACGACAACGCGAGCGGAGTCGCGGTCATTCTGGAGCTGGCCTGCGCCTTGAAGGAGCGGCCCCCCAAGATGCCCGTGCGCCTCGTGGCCTACTCCACCGAGGAGCCGCCGGCCTACGGCACCGTCAACATGGGCAGCGCCCACGACGCGAAGAGGCTGAAGTCCGAGGGCGTGAAGGTGGCCGGCATGATCAGCCTGGAGATGCTCGGCTACTACGACTCAAGGCCCGGCTCCCAGATCTACTTCCCTTTCCTCAAATGGTTCATCCCGGATCGGGGCGATTTCCTGGCCCTGGTTTCGAACTTCAAGAGCCGGCCGTTCCTCAAGAGAGTCAGCCGCTCCTGGCGCAGGCATTCCGATTTCCCGCTCCTGCCGCTGGCGCTGCCTGAGTTCGAGGCGATCCGCCCATCGGACCACCAGGGCTACTGGGACCAAGGCTTCCGAGCCCTGATGCTGACGGACAGCGCCAGCTACCGCAACCCGCATTATCATGAGCCGACGGACCTGCCCGACACCTTGGATTATGAGGCCATGGCCCGAGTCAAGCGGGCCCTCGCGAACGTGCTCAGCTCGGACGACTGATTCAGCTTTCGCAAGTCACTCCCCTAACCGCGTCCAACCTTTACTCCGCTTTGGAAAGCCGCCATTTCTCCCAGCCTTCGAGCCCGAACACGGTCGGCGTCTGTTTGTCTCCGAGATCGTCCAGCATGTGTTTCCTGCTGAATTCGAAAGCCTCGCCAGGGCTCCAGCAGCATCGCTTCTTCGACCTCTCGAAGTTGATCCCCGGGCTCTCACCGCCCTATTGTGTGCAAGGCGGAATATTCGGGCACGCCGATGTACCTGTCCGGACGATACCGATGATGCTCGGCCAAGAAGTGGTCAAGCCTCCCCGAAACTTTGGCGGAGATGTATGCCTCGTCGCACTGCCGGCATACGTCAGCCGGCACGTCTTTAATGACGAGCAACTCCCCGCCGATCCATAACTCCAGGGTGGTTTCGCCGCGCCTCAACTCCCCCCCACACAAGTCGCACCGGTCTACTATCTTCCTTGTCTTTTGACCTTTCGAGTTCTGTAGTCGCTTTCCCATAGGGTATCCTCCGGCTCATATACCGTCACAATGCGCAGTGCTGGTTCCACGTCTCCCCTTGAACAAACGACGTGCAGCGGATCGCCCGAAGCCCCCCGCCCAAGCACCAAACAAGATGGATACGGCGTGTCATCCGGATATCGTTCGATGATCTCCCCTTTGAGCAGTGCTCGTTCCAATTCATTAACTCCGATACCTCGTTCCAGCCGGATGATGGTGGCATGCTTTGTCAGTCGATACCGTTTGGCCCGGACGTGGCTGTGGATGAAGTGTAGACTGGGCGCTTCGGGCATAACCCACGTTCTCCTTGCTTACGCCAAATTCAAGTCATTTTGCCATTTTTTGGGAACTTCGCTGCTGGCGACGGACTTAGACGACTGAGAAGCCGCGGGCCCGCTACTTCTTCTTCAGCACGATCCACTTCTCCGTGAAGCGGGCCATCTCCTCGCGGTAGCGCTTGTGCTTGGGGTACTCCTGGGCCGCAATCTCGGTCAGGTTCCGGACCCACTCCTCGCTGAAGGCCAGGGCCCCCTCGGCCGGCGCGTAGGCCGCGCGGTAGACGCTGCCCGGCCCTTCCAGGCGCACGGCCTCGGGCGCATAGTAGAGCTCATAGCCTGCCGGCAGGGTGATGCCGACCTCCTTGCTCAGGCGGTCGCGCTGGTACCAGAACAGCGGGGATTCCCGGCTCGGCTGCCCCACGTCGGCGGCGGAGTGCTCGACCCAAGGGATGCGGAACGCGAGGAATCCGCCCGCGGCCGTGATGGCGTAGTCCTTGACCGAATACCTGAGGGGCTGATCTCGTTGACACGGTTCTGGAACACCTTCTTCTGCTCGCTCTCCTTGATGCTCTTGTAGTAGCCGCGCAGCTCGCCTTCGCGCGCTCCGATGTAGCGCGCCGAATAGCCCACGTCCGCGTCGCCGGCCGAGCTCAGGCGCGCCGAGTACTCGTAGCGGCTGGAGTTGCCTTCCGGCTTGGGCGCCTCGACCATCTCCATGTCCTTGGCGAACACGTTGAGGGCCTTTACCCCGTGATCCATGGTCGGGAACGCCGGATAGCGGTAGTCGTAGCCTGTGGAATCCAGGAAGAAGCCCCGGCCGGCGAGCTTGAGGTAGGTGATGGCATGCTCGAACCAGATGTCCGGGACCCGGAAATCGTGATCCGCGGCGTGGTTGGTGTCCAGCAGGACGGGCGAGGAATAGATTCCCGCGGCCTTGAGCATGGCCGTAAACAGCAGGGCCTTGTCTATGCAGCAGCCGTAGCGCCTCTTCCAGGTCAGGTTGGCGTCGTAGCCTCCCCAGCCCGAGGCCACGCCCATCTTGACCGCGACGTAGCGGACCTGCTTCTGGATATAGTGGTAGATGGCGGCCGTCTTCTCTTCGTCCGTCCTGCAGTCCTTGATGAGCTCCAAGGCGAACTGCGCGAGCTCCGTGCCGGGGTTGGACCTCTCCTTGTACATCTGCGCGAGCCAGTCGAAGATGCGGTCCCAGTCCTTGAAGAGCGCGGCTTTTAAGCCCGGCGCGTAATCCCAGTACTGCGCCATCAGGGGTTCTCCCACGATCTGGGGCACGTCGCGCAGCTCCCAGGAGTAGGCGCGGGCCTTCTCATCCGAAATGATCCGGGGCTCGGCCTGCTTCTTCCAAGGCCCGGTGAAGTTCCTGACCGCGTAGAAGAGCTTCTGGGATTTGGGGACCGTGATGCTGAAGCGCGACACGAGCACCGGGGATGCGCTCTGGAAGCCCCAGCGCGGGAAGAAGAAATCCTTGCGGAAGGGGTTGTAGGTCTCCTTCTCGATCTCCCATTCCACGATGGAGCCCACCTCCACCTGGGGCAGAGGATAGCTGATGGTGTGGTATTCCGTGAAGAAAAGGGCTTGCCCTTGCGGCTTGGAGGTCTTGATCTTCTCGGGCTCCAAGGGGAAGACCTTCCCATCCGGGTGATAGACCGTGGCTTTCACGATGCGGACGCGCTCGCGGCCTTCCTCGAAATAGCCGGCGGCCTCGCCCCAGGACTGCTTGAGCGCTTCCTTGAGGATCCTGCCCGCGAAGCGCGTGCGCTCGACCCATGTCCCGTCGTCCCTGACTACGTACTCCCCCTCGTCGAGCAGGACCAGGCCGTCGGTGCCCTGGTGGCGCTTGCCGAACTCCTCGGCTTGGCTGAACAGGTCCTTGCCGCGCTGCACGGCCGCGTGGTCCGCCGCTGCCGCGGCCTGCTCGGGCTTCTTCATGGCGAACTGTATCTCCAAGACGTCCTCGCGGGGCAGGCTTCGCCCGTCCTCCAGGAGGAGCTTCCCTGCGTCCAGCGACGAGACTCCGGCATGGATGTCCGTGCCGGAACGCATCTTGAGCGTCTCCGAGGATGCGCTCGTCTGAGCCGCGAAAAGAAGAAGGATGGCCGTACCAAACATCGGAAATGCGTTGGTTTGGCACGTCCCAAACCTACGTCGTTTGGAAAGTTCGATACGTCGTCTGGATGTTTGGGACATCAATAGTCGCATAGAGTTCCTCTCAATAGTTGGCTTGCGACGTCCCTTTCTCATGCCCGCGCGGATGCCGCGCCCTTGCCGCCCATTATACTACGAACCACAGAGCCGCAACCCTGGGACGCTGCGGAAATGAGCGTCGTAGCTTACTAGGACCGAACCCGTCTCCACGGCCTGCGCGGCCAGCCAAAGGTCATTGACCGGTATCGGCGTCCCGGCGCGCTTGAGGCGGTCTTTGATCTCGCCGAAGATCTCCGCGGTATCGAGGGTCAGGAGCAGGGAGGAGACGGTCGGCTTGGCCAGGAACTCCCCCAGTATCCGTTCATTTTCCTCCCGCCTGCCGCTTCCTCGGAATCCAGCGTGCAGCTCCCCAAGAACGATGACGGACAGGTAGACGGCCTCGGCGCCGGCCAGGATATCGAGCATGCGCCGGTCCCCGGAGCAGAAGGCGGCGTAAGCGTTGGTGTCCAGCAGGACCCGAGTCATGCCCAATCTTCAGGATCGACGCGTTCGAGCTCTTGGATCGCTTTCCTGAAGTTCGCTCCTTCCTTTTGGGACCAGACGCCGCACAGCGGCTCGAAGTCCTTCCGGCGGTCGGTCCGGGAGGAGGAAAGGCCGAGGGCCTTGGCAAGAAGTTTCTTGATGAGCTTGTTGAGGCTCAGCCCCCCCTCGATGGCCTGCCGCTGAAGACGCGCCGCCAATTCGTCGTCCATGCCGTGGATGGTGAGGGATTTCATCGCAGCCCTCTCGACTCATCAATATGGTTCATATCGCACCATATTATGGTTCATTTATCCCTGGTTGTCAAGACCCCCGACCAATGCTGAGCTGAGAGCATTGTTTGCCCATCTTCGAAAATCTCGCCGATTGCGCCAATATAATCGTTTTTCAAGAGCCATAATCAACTCGCTTGCATAAGGTCAAAATTTAATCAATAATCTTGTTGCATAAGCGTTCTATTCGATATTTCTATGCAGGTAAGCAATTCAAGTCAACACTCACCCCAACCTGCCGGCTACGCAGCCCTGATCAAACGGTACGGCCTCAAGGTCATGCCAAACTGGCACGAATCCTACGTTGCCGCCAATGGGATCCACCAGCCTGATCGACCTTCAGAATCGGATCGTGGACCCGCGTTTCGCCGCCGCGGATTTTCGCAAGACACAGAGCTATGTCGGAGAGACGCTCGCCCTGCGCCAGGAGCGCGTCCACTTCGCATGCCCAAAGCCCGAGGACTTGCCTGACTTGATGGACGGCCTCACGGCCATGCATCCAAAGGTCGCCGCAGGAGGGGTTCCACCTTTGATCCACGCTGCTATTGTCGCATACGGTTTCGTGTTCCTGCACCCGTTCGAGGATGGCAACGGAAGGATCCACCGCTTCCTCATCCACAATATCCTGGCGCTCGGCGGTTTCTGGCGGGACGAGGGGATTATTCTGCCCATCTCGGCCGCCATGCTGAAGAACCCAGCCGACTACGACGCTTCGCTGGAGGCATTCTCCCGCCCGCTCATGCAGCTGGTGGAGTATTCGCTGGACGACGAAGGACGCATGACCGTCAACAACGACACCGCCCTCTGGTATCGCTACATCGACATGACGCCCCAGGCCGAGGCCCTATCCGCCTTCGCCGAAAAGGCCATCGACACGGAGCTCGCCGGCGAACTGGCTTTCCTAGCCGGCTACGACCGCGCCAAGACGGCCATCCAGGGCATAGTGGATATGCCGGATCGCCAGATCGATTTGTTCATCCGCTTCTGCCTTCAGAACCAGGGCAGGCTGTCGGCCCGCAAGCGGACCAGCCATTTCGACTTTCTGAGCAACGACGAGGTCGGGAGGCTGGAGCAAGCCGTGCAAGAGGCCTCTGGGCAGAAACCAACCCAGGGAGCCTCTTGAGCGACGCCATACATCCAGCGAGGCCATTCGAGCCGCCGGTCAATCCATCGGCACGAGGAACAGCGTGAAGAGCGGCAGCACCCACCGCTTGAGCACCGCGCCCAGGGCTGAGATCGGATTCATCCGCATCCCCTTGGCGGGCTTGGCCGGCTGATCGCCGTACTTCGCGCGGGCCGCCTGCATCATGACGTTCGATTCCGCGGCGACCTTGGCCGGGTCCTTGAGCGCCTCATCTAAGGCCGCCAGGGCCTTGGTTTCGTCGATCAGGCCCGCGCCGACCTCGTAGGGCCGGCCGGGCATGGGGGAGGCGGTGGACTGGATGATACCCTCCAGGAAGAAGCTGTAGCCGTCCGGGAGCCGGCCAAACTTGGCCGCCATGACGGAGGCCATCCTCTCGATGAGCGCCGCGAACTTCCCGGTCGAGTGCGGCGCGGCCATGGAGGTCCCGGACATCGTCTGATAGAGCGCCTTGTCCTTCCAGGTCACGGTGGTCGGCGCGTCCCGCAGGGACTCCACGAGCTTCGTGGCCAAAGTCGAGACGATCTCGTAGGGATTGGGCAGGTTGAAGGCCACGGCGCCGCCGAAGTCCACCCAGGAGATGTCGAGCTTGCCCGGCACGCCCCGCGAGGAGTAGAAGGTCAGGCCCTTCGCCTTGTCCGCCGCGCCGATGCGGATGGCTAGGGCGGCGTTGGCCGGGGAGCCGACCGTGCCCTCCGCCGGGCCCTCGTTGCCGGCCGCGGCGATGACCGTGATGTTCTTGAGCCTCAGCTTGTTGACGAGCAGGCTCAGCGGGTCGTCCGGATTGCCCGGCCCGCCCAGGCTCATGTTGACGACCACCGGGGTCTTGAGGGGGTCATCCACCAGGCTCGCCGCCCATTCCATGCCGGCCATGACCATGGCGTCGGTGCCGCCGTTGGCGCCGAGCACCTTGCCGATCGCGAAGTCCACGTCCGGGGCCATGCCAACGTAAGGAGAGCCGTCCACGCTGCGCGCCCCCACGATGCCCATGCCGTGCGTGCCGTGGCCGATGCTCTCGTCCGCGACCTCGTCCTCCTTGCCCTCGCCGGAGAAGTTCTTCTTGAACTTGATGCGGGAGGCGTCGATCGCCGGATGCGCGGTGTCGCCGCCTTCGTCCAGATAGGCGATGAGCACGCCCTTGCCGGTGGGGCCGCCGTTGCGGCGGATCTCCGGCATGCCCGAGAGCGGGCCCGTCTCGTGGATCAAGCCGTAGAAGGGCCGCGCGCGCCGCACCTTGTAGCCTTTCGCCTCCAGCTCGGCCGTGAACGCCGCAGCCTTCGCCTCCGGGACGTTGACCCAGAGGGCCTGGGCGTTGGGCATCGCGACCTGGAGCTTGGCCTCGAACCTCTTGAGGGTCTCGGTCTCCAGGCCGTACTCGCCCGCCGCGGAGAGGGCCTCGTCTTTCGAATCGGTCCGGAAGTCCCTGAACTTCTCGATGCGCGGCAGGCTTTGGCCCTTCCGAAGCGGGCCGGAAGGCATCTCGACGAGCAGGTGGATCGGGCCGAGGTTCGGGTCCACCCCCGGCACGCCCGAGCCGTTCTTATCCGGCGCAGGGGTCGGCAGGTCCAGCGGGACGTTCACGATGCGGGCGAGCAGCTGGACCATCTCGCCGAGCGCTCCCGGCCGGTTCGCGGCGCCCTTGTGCTTCTGGATGAAGCCGAGGACAGAGGACTTCAGCGCCTCTCCCTTGAGCCTCTCGCGGAATTCCGGCTTGCGGGCCGCGGTCTTAAAGAACTTGGAGACGGTCCTCGTGAGCGCGAAATTCTGCGGACCTGAGGAGTCGAGCATCGCTACCACGGCCTTGTCGGTGACGGATGCGGCCTTCGAGTCCGCCATTTCCGTCAGGGACGCGACGCAGAGGTGGCGGATGTTGCCGCGCTCGGCCTCGTCCGCCAAGCGCCCCGCCAGCGCGTCGGAGGCCTCCGTGGTGGCGCGGCTGCCGGCCTGTCCGAGCAGCCAGGCCGCGCTGAAGCGGACTTTCTTGTCGGCGCTTTGCAGCCCCATGATGATGCGCCGGATGCCGGAGGCGTCGCCATGGCGGGCGAGGACGTAGGCCGAATACATCCCGATGTCCTGGGAATCCTCGCCTAGCGCCTTGCGCAGGAGCTCGTCCGCGGCGAAGCCCGGGGTCTCGGCGATGGCGAGGAAGGCCGCCTGCCGCACGCGGCCGTCCGGGTCATTCAAGGCCGCCTCGGCGAGGTCAAGGGCGGCTTCCGGGGCCTTCAGGTTCATGAGGGCGAAGGCCGCGTAGAACCGCACCAGCCAGACCTCGTCCTTAAGGGAGGCCAGCAGCTTCGGCAGAGCCTGCGCTCGCGCTTCGGCGAAGCTTTTGAGCATCGCGTCGCTCGCGGCCTGGGCGTCCGGGCCGGCCTGGCCGGGCTTCTGCTCGGAAGGCTCCTCAGGGTTGTCGGCGGCTTGGGCCGATTCCTGCCGGGCGCTCTGCGCCCCTTTCCACGCCGCCTCGGCCGCGTCGAAGACCTGGTCTTCGAGCTTCCAGACCTGCTCCGCGCGGGAGATCCAGTCCCAGCTTGAGGCGGGCGCCGCCGCGGGCGCCGCTGCAAGTCCCGCGGCCGCAGCCAAGGCCCGGGCGGCGCGGGCGAGAGCGCCGAGCTTGGAGCCGAATGTCCGGGCGGCCAGCTTGACGGCCGCGAGGGCGTCGACGAATCCCGCCCCCTGGAAGAAGACCGGCACGCGCATGTCCGCGGCCGAGCGCATCAGGATCATCTTCACGGAGAAGGGCAGATGCTCCAGGAAATAGCCGGCGGCCTCCGAGCCGGCGGCCATCCCCATCTTCACGGCCTGCTTGACGAGAAGCGCGATCCCGGCGATCTGCGGGTTGGACATCGAGGTGCCGGACATCCGCGTGTGAAGGGCGTCCTTCGTGTCGGAGGGGCCGGGCGGCATGTTCACGGATTTGACCGACTCGATGCCGTGCTCGTAGACGTCCTTGACGCCCGGAGGAGTCGTGACGTCTCCGCCCAAGGCCGTGATCTCCGGCTTCATGCGGACGCGCCGGATATGGTAGCGGTTGTCGAGAGCGGGCCCCACCGAGGAGTAGAAGGCGATCTCCGGCTCCGCGTCGTCGCGGCTCTTGGCCGCGGCCGCCACCGAGATCATGTTCACGCCGACCGAGGGCTGGCTCAGCGTGCGGTTGAAGGGCCCGGAGTTCCCGGCCGAGCCGGTCCCGATGGGGAACTCCCCGGCGTCGGTCTTCTTCCGGGTCAGGTCAGAGAAGAACTCGGCCAAGGGCGAGTCCGCGGTCCCGGGGCTGCCGAGGCTGAGGCTGACCACGTCCGCCCCCCACTTCAGCGCGTCCACCGCGGCCGCCATGATGTCGCCGTCCGAGGCGCCCAAGCCGCTCCGCGAGAAGACCTTGCCCATGCGGCCGAGCGCCGCCGGGGCCATGCCCTTGTAGATGGTCCCGTTCGCGTAGGAGATGCCGGCCTTGTGCGTGCCGTGGCCGATCCAGTCCTCCGGCCCCTCGTTGACGAAGTCGATGCTTTGCAGGGCCCGGTCCGCGAAGTCCGGGTGCGATGCGTCGAGCCCGGTGTCGATGTCGTAGATGCGGCCGCCCTCGCCGCGGATGCGCAGCTTCCAGACCGGCGCGACGTTCTGGACCCCGGGGCTCTCGATGAGGTGCAGGGCGTAGCCGCCGCGGGAGGGCTCAAAGCGGATGCCGGCCGTGTCGGCGTAGCGCCTAATGGCCTTCGCGTGCGCTTTATGAACCGTGACATAAGCGCGGTTCTGCCCGACGTCCGCGCCGAAGACGTGCCGGACCTTCATCCCGGCCTTGCCAAACCGCTCGATCTCCCGCTCAGAGAAGCCCATCGTGCGCAGGACCCCCTCCTGGTCCGCCTCCGGCGCGGCGTCCAAGTTCGTCTCGGACCGGGCGATGCTCGCGCCGCTCACCGGCTTGAGCCAGAGGCTCACGCGCGGCTCGATCTTCCTCGCCACGAGAACATGCCCGCCCTCGGCGAGATCGACCCGCTGGACCAGGAAATGCCCGGAATCCGAGGCCTCCCAATAGCGGAGGAGCTTCTCCACGACCGGCAGGCCCGGGTCTCCTTCCGCGAAGGGCAGGAAGGCCGCCCCGCGGTCCTGCAGGCCGCGGTAGAGGCCTTCGATGAGGCGCATGAGGGCGAATCCCTTGAGGCGCTCCTGCGCGAATTCCCGGTAGAGCTGGGCCACGACCTCATTGACCGCGCCCGAGCTCAAACTGGCGGGCAGAGAGATGCCGGCCTGATGGGCGAGGGCCCTGAGCCGGGCGGCCTCCACGCTGCCCGGCGGCGCCTTTTCCGCGCTGCCCTCTCCGGGAGAGGAGACCGGCCGCCCTCCGAGGACGGCGCTTCCCAGCGCGCCGCTGAAGCGGGCGCTGTGGGCGAGCATGTAGATGTCGTCTAGGATCTTGAGCGCCTGGTCGAGGCGCTTGCTCTCGAGCGTCCCGTCGGCCGGCAGGGCCCCGTGGGCCTGCGGGAGCACGATGAAGCGGAAGCGGCCCTGGTTGGCGTCCTTGCCGAAATAGTCCGAAACGTCGCTCGCAGACACCGCAAGCTGAGCGCCTTCCGCGGTCCGCAGGGCGGTGACCTTGGCCCGGCCGCTGGAGAGCTCGCGATAGGTGGCCGGGTCGCGCAGGTCTTCTGAAGAAGGATGTACGACCAGGACCTCGTAGGGCCCTTTGAGCTTCAAGGAAATCTGGGCTTCGTTCAGGACACGATCTATGACCGGGATGCGCAGGGTCTTCATGGAGGAGTTCGTGCGCCACTCGCCCAGCCGCGCGCCGACTTCCTGGATCACGTAGTCGAAGAACTTCCCTGTGTGCGACCGGGCCGCGGGAGGAGCCCGGCTGCGCTGGGAGAGATAGTGCTTGATCTCATGCTTGAGCACCCAGCGGAAAAGCCTGGGCGCGCGCGCGAGCTCCGGCCGGACGTAGATGGAGCCGCCCTGGGTCAAGCCGAGGGAGAAGCCGGAGAAGCGCCCGCTGTTGGGCCGATAAGTCTTCAGGATGCCGCGCCCCGGCGCATAGCCCAGGAACCCGGAGACGACGCTCGGGTGCAGGCCCCATCTCTGGAGCTCCTTCTTCGCGAAAGTCCGGAACTGCGCGTCGCTGACCTTGGCGCCGCGGGCCACCGTGGCGACGAACAAGCCGATGTCCCAGGCCGCCCAGACTCCCAGGAGCCCCGTGGACACGGCCAAGGCCGCGGAGGCGGCTGTGAAGATGGGGCCGAGGATCGAACCGGCCGCGACGACAGGGAGAGCTTGCGCGGCCGCATGCGGCAGAAGGGCCGTCGCCGCCCAATGGAGGGTTGTGATGAGAGCCAGGCCTGCCGCGGAGAGCCCGGTCATGAGCGCCGGGAAGAGGGCCCAGCGCCGCTGCCGGCCCTGAGCCGGAGCGGCCTGCGGCTTGCGCTCCTCGATGGGAGAGGCGGACTCGGATTCGGCAGGGTTTTCCGCCGGATCAAGAAGCCGCTCAGCAGGCTGAGCTTGGCTGTCCTGCTGGCTGAGCGCAGGCTCTCCTTCATGGAGGGCATCGGCGGGCTTGGCGGACTCCCCTGTGCGGAGCCCGAAGTCCTTGGCCGCGGCGCGGCGGGCGTCTTCGATGCCGGCGCCGGCCTTGAGCCCGTTGATGAGAGAAGGCAGGGCCAAACGGCTGAGGAGAGATTTCTCTTGGGGCTGGCCGGCTTCAGCCGCCGCGGCTCCTATCTCCTTCGGCTTTCCCATATCCCGGACCGGCTCTGATTTCCGGATCTGGGAAAGCTGCGGGGCTTTAAAAGCCTGGATTTCCGTCTTTACGGCCGCGTCCGGATGCGCCGTTTGGATGGACGGCACGGCGCTGCGACTGATGACCTTGGCGGCAGGACCCGAAACCGTGGAAGCTGGAAGGGCCAGAGCCGCGGCAGGGCTTCTTACTGAGATATTCGAAACGGTCGGAAGGAAGGAAGCAGGGCCTGTCTTGAGGATCTGCTGGGAGATCTGCGACTGCGCTCCGCCGGGGCTCACGGGCACGCCGAGAGCAGGGATATTCCCGGGAGTCTGGGCGGTCTGGATCCGGACGACTTCCTGGGCCAGCAGCTCGTAGGGCCGCAAGCCCGGCGCGAGCGCCACGAGCAAGGCTGAGAGGGACCCGGCGATGATTCGTCTGATCATAACCTGCTCCTCAACGGATGAAAATCAGCTCCTCTTTCCGGCCGTATCGGCGCGCCGGCGTCCGTCGCTTGGCGGAGGCCCGCGGCGCCTTGCGGACCGTCCTACCTGCGTCAAAAACGAGCCCTTCTTCCTCATCCGCGATCCGGCGCTTCTTGTCCCGGCCCGAAAGGATGCTGCTCGCGGCGCCGATGCGGAACGGCGCGGCGATGCCTGTCATGAGAACGAACGCCCTGCCTGCCTGGGCGCCGGTGGCCTTGATCTCGCTGTTGACGAAGAAGCTCGCGATTGAGCCGTCCCGCTGCACCCCCAGGACCATGCGCCCCGCGGCCGGCTCCGGCTTGCCGCTCGCCATGCCGATGGATGGCTCGATCAGCGGCGTCTGCCAGCGGCCCTCCAGCCTGCCGGAAACCGCGCCGAACATATGGTTGAGGCCCGCGCCGGCGAACGGGGTCCAGCGGCCGAAGGCTTGGCTCACCACGGCGTTCAAGCCGAGGCTGCAGACGTCCCATTCGAGCCGCCCGGTGTTGACGCTGTCTGCGATCAGCCCGGGGGTCAGCTCGACGTTCTTGAACTGGTTCATGAAGTTGAAATGCCCGAAGACGCGGTTGTAGGCCAGCGCCATGCTGAGAAGAGGCCGGCGCCCCCCGAAGAAATGCCTGCGCAAGCCCACGCCTATGGTGTTGATCTGGCCGTCGCCTGAGGTCGAATCGGAGAGGCGGTGGCCTCTTGGTATGGTCACGTTCACGAAGCGAAGGCCCATATCCATCCTTTGCGGCAGGCCCAGGCGCACATGCGCCGTCAGGTTCGGGTACATCACCTTGTCCGGCAGCATGGCGGCGGGGTCCTTCTCCGCCAGGGCGGAAACCTGCATGGCCGGGAACGCCGTCTTGTCGTAGGGGATGACGCCGAGGCCGAAGCTGATGTCCGGCTGCATCCGCCAGACCTTCATCTCGTTGGGCGGGTCGAAGGTGGACCCGGCGTTGAAAGCGAGGCTGCGCGCCGTCTGCCTGGTCAGCCACTCCATGATGCGGGTGAAATCGTCGGACATGCTGGGGTTGGACCAGGCGGGGGCCGCGGCGAAGAGCGCGGACGCCAAGGCCAGCCCTGAAGCGGTCATGTTCGCTACTAGTGTAGGGCGCGCAGGCTTAGGCCGCCTGAACCGGAGGGCCCAGCGGAAAGGCATTAAATGGCCTAACTCGGATTTCCCTTTTGGACTAAAATAAGACCGGGCCCTCAAAAGGGGCCCGGGTCTTCCGTTTTGGAACCGTCCGGCGCGCCGGCTTCTTTAGGACCCCGTGCCTTCCTCGGCGCAGATGATGCCCATCTCGATGCCCTTGACGACCGCCTCGGTGCGGTTGCTGACGTCGAGCTTCTGGAAGACGCTGTTGAGGTGGTTCTTGACCGTCTTGACGCTGCACTCGAGACCCGCCGCGATCTCCTTGTTCGCCTGGCCGCGGCCGAGCAGGGCCAGCACGCGGATCTCGGTCTTGGTAAGGGCCACCAGGGTCGCTTCGGCCGTTGCGCTCGACATCTGCCGCAGGCCCTGGATCAGCTTGCCCATGACCGGCTGCGGGATCATCACGCCCTCGTTGGCGAAGGTCTTGAGCGCGTTGACGAGCTCGGAGGCCGGAAGCATCTTGGAGAGGTAGCCGTTGGCGCCGGCCTGGATCGACTCCATGACGTGGGCCTCGTCCTCGTAGGAAGAGAGGATCAGGACGTTCGTGTCCGGGCACTCCTTGCGGATCTGCCGCGTCGCGCTGACGCCGTCCATGTGCGGCAGCTTGATGTCCATCAGGATGACGTTCGGCTTGAGCTTCTTCGCCATCCGGACGGCCTCGTTCCCGTCGGCGGCCTCCCCGACGACCTCTATCGATTTCTCGTTCTCGAGCAGGTCCTTGATGCCTTCGCGAAACAGCGTCTGGTCGTCCGCGATCAGGACCGTCAATCTCTTCTTGCCTGCCATGATGCCTCCGTTGGGTAGTCTAATCTACCAAAAATGCCCGCACGACTTCTATCGCGCGCCCTTCTTTTCCTTCATCGCCGGCACCGTGAAGAAGAACGTCGCCCCCTTGCCGAGGCCCTCGGAGTCCACCCAGATGCGCCCGCCGTGGCTCTGCACGATCTCCTTGGAGATGGACAGGCCCAAGCCCAAACGCCCCTGATTGCCTGCGCTCGACTGGTAGAAGCTGTTGAAGATCTTCTTGATCTCCTCCGGAGCGATGCCCTCGCCGGTGTCTTTGACCGCGAACTGGACGCCCCCGTCGCCCGCCTGGACCGCCACGCTGACCTTCCCCCCCTTCGGCGTGTGCCGCAGGGCGTTCTCCAGCAGGTTGCAGAGCACCTGGCCGAGCCTCCGCTTGTCCGCCTCGATCTGCGGCAGAGACGATGCAACCTGGGTGGACAGGGCCACGCCGCGCTGCTGGGCCTTGGCGGAGGGCCCTTCGATCATGTCTTCGATGAGCTTGGCCGGGGAGAGCGGGACCTTCTCAAGACGGAATTTTCCCTGCTCGATCGAGGCCCAGTCGACTAAGTCCTCGATGAGGCGCGAGAGCTGGGAGATGCTGCTCACGATGTACGTCAGCCGCTTCTTCTGCTCCCCGTCCGGCTTGAAGCTCTGCTGGAGCATCTCAAAGGAGACCTGGAGCGTCATCAGGGAGTTCGACAGGTCGTGCGAGGACATCGAGAGGAACTTCGATTTCATGTTCGAGAGGTAGAGCAGCTGCTCGTTGGCCTTCTGGAGGTCCTCGAGCAGCCTCTTATTGTCCTGCTGGAGCCGCAGGTTCTCGATCGCCTTCGCGATGTCGCGCCGGAGGTGGTCGAAATCCACCGGCTTGACCAGGAAGTCGTAGACCGACTCCTGGATGGCCTTCAGCGCCGTATCGAGCGAGGCGTGGGCCGTGAGCATGAGGATCCGGCTGTCCGTGTTCACCCGCCGGATCTGCCGGATGACGTCGATGCCCGTCGAGTCGGGGAGATTATAGTCCATCAGGATCACGTCGAAGAAGTTCGTCACGACGGCCTTCATCGCCTCGGCGCCGGTGCCGGCCTCCTCCACCGCGTAGCCATCCAGCTCCAGGTTGTCGCGGATGCTGTCTCTCAGGTGGGCGTCGTCGTCGACGATCAGGATCTTGGCGTTCATAGCGTTGGGCGGATCTGCGTCTGGGGGATCACGCGGCCCTCGGCGGCCGGGTCCTGGGACGGGGAATACTGCGAGGGCTCAGGCGGCTTTGGAGCGGCCGCGGAGAGGGGCCCGGCTCCCGGCGCGGGGACATTGCTCGCCAGGGGCAGATAGATCTTGAAGGTCGTGCCCTTGCCGACGGCGCTCTCGACGTCCACTCTGCCCTGGTGGCGGTCGATGACCTTCCGGACCACGGCAAGCCCCAGGCCCGTGCCCCGCGCTTTCGTGGTGAAGAACGGGGCGAAGATCTTCTCCAGGATGTCCGGGGGGATGCCGCTGCCGTTGTCTCCGACGTCGATGCGGACCCAGCCCGCGTCCACGACCTCGGTCGTGAGCTTGACCCTGCCGCCGTTGGGCATCACCTCGATGCCGTTGCCGATGAGGTTGCGGACCGCCTGGCGCATCTCGTCCTGGTCGATATTGACGGTCGCGTCGCGCGGATCGAAGCTCTTGACCGCCTCGATGTGCGGCGGGAACGGATAGACCGAGACGAGATCTTCCAGGAAGCGGTTGAGGGATAGGACTTCGCATTTCATCTCGCGAGAGCGGGAGTAAGTCAGGATCTCGCTGATGATGCCGTTGGCCTGCTTGATCTCCGACTCGATGATGGCGATGTGCTTCTCGACCTTCGGGTCCACCTGGCCGGCCTTGCCGAGCTTCGTCTTGATGAAGAAGGTCGAGTTGTTGATGACGGCCAGGGGATTGCGTATCTCGTGGCCGACCACGGAGGCCATCGAGCCGATCGCCGCCAGCCGCTCCTTCTTGATCAGCTCGTCCTGCGCTGCCTTGAGCTCCCGCGTGCGGGCCTCCACGCGCTTCTCGAGGAACTTCGTGAACTTCTCCAGCTCCTCCTTGGCGTGCACGAGCTCTCCAGTCTTGTCCTTGAGCGACTCGCTCATCTGCACGAACGACTGCGCCAGGTCGCCGATCTCGTCGTTCGTCGTCATCATCTCCGGCAGGTCCTCGAACTGCCCGGCCTTGAGCCTGTCGGCCGCCTGCTTCAAGGCGCGGACCGGCTGGGTGATGTGGCTCGCCACCGCCCATGCCAGCAGGGCCGTCACCCCGATGACCCAGCAGATGACCCGGTAAATCTGGCGCCGCATCTCATGGGCGGCCAGATAGGCGGTCTCGACCGGCTGCTGGATGTAGACGACCCAGCCGAGGTCCTTGACCGTCGCAAAGGAGCCCAGGACCGTCGCGCCGTCCTTGAGGTCGATCTTGCCGCCGCCCTTGTCCGAGACCTGCGTCGTGATGACGTCGAGGACCTCCTTCGGGATCTTGGCGTTCTTGCGGTACACCTCTTCCGGGTTCGAGTCGGCCACCAGGAAGCCGTCCACGGCCACGACGGAGGCGACCGTCCGGCTTTTCTCCGGGAACTGCTGGTGGAGCATCTGCGAAAGCCCGTTGAGGCTGATGAGGCCCAGAAGCACGCCCTTGCGCGGAGACAGGGCGGCCTGCGTCGGGTCTAAGATCGATACGGCGATCGTCAAGGTCGGGTAGAGGTCCTGGAAGCGCTCCAAAGACCCCAGGTACTCGCCGGCCTGCAGAGCCGTCTGGAACGAGGCCTTCTCCGCGAAGCTGCGCATCTCGGGCGCGGGCCCCAGGAAGCGGCCCATGCGCAGGGTCTCCTTGCCGTTGAGGTCGAAGACCGACAGCTCGAGGAAGGCGGCGTGCTGCTGCATGACGCGGTTGAGATGCCGCTGCTGCTGGACGGGATCCATCGTCGAGAAGCCTTCGAGCTTGGAGGCGACCGCCAGCACGTTCTTGAAGGTCGAGATGTAGCTGTAGACCGTCTCGGCGAACCCCACGGCCTGCGACTGCTGGTTGCGCAGGGATTCTTCCTTGAGGACGTTCTGGGAGATGGCGACGAGCTGCCACCCGACCACCGCGATGGGCGCGATGGAGATCGTCAAGAACCAGAAGAGAAACTTGTAGGCGAGTCTGCCTCGCCGGACCGACTCCGAGGCCATGATTGCCTGCCCGGCCCTTGCCTTACGCGGCTGGCCCCCTCGACAGCAGCTGCCGGATGCGGACCGATAGTTCCTGGAGATCGAAGGGCTTGGTGATGTACTCGTCGGCGCCGAGCTGGAAGCCCTGCGTCTTCTCCTCCGAAGAAAGGAAGCGGCCGGTCATCATGATCAGGATGACCTCGCGCGAGTTCTTGCGCAGCGTCTGGAGTATCTGGAATCCGCTGGAGTCGGGCAGCTGGATGTCCATGATGACGACCTCGGGGTTGTGCTTCCGGGCGGCCTCGATGCCGTCTTTGGCCGTGGCCGCCTGGACGCACTGATAGCCCTCCATCTCCAGCACCTCGGCGAGGCTCTCGCTCAGATGGAGGTCGTCATCGATGATCAGCAGCTTCGTAGGGGGCGTTGCGCTCACGTTAAACCTCCGATCCCGGAGGGATCAGCTTATATCCGACGCACGGCACCGTCGTGATGAACTTCGCGGCCTTGCCGAGCTTCTCCCGGAGGCGGCGCACATGCACGTCCACCGTCCGCGGCGAGCCGAAATAGTTGTAGCCCCAGACCCGCTCGATCAGGTAGGGCCGGCTGAGGACCCGATTGGGGGAGCTGAGGAAGACGTAGAGCAGGTCGAGCTCCTTGGAGGTCAGCGGGACCACCTTGCCGAGGACCTTGAGCGTATAGCTGGTCAGATTGAGCTCGATGGGGCCCAACCGGAGGATCTCCTCCTGCGGCTTGACCATCACGCGGGTCAGCACGGCCTTGATGCGCGCGAGGCATTCGGCCACGTCCTGGTCAAGCGAGAGGCACTCGTCGGCGCCGGCCTGGAAGAAGGCCAGGCGCGCGGAGGTCTTCGCCGCCGACACCCCGCCCGGGGACAGGGGCTGGAACTGGGATTGCGGCCGGATCTGCCCGGAGGTGGTCCCGTAAGCGGGGACCCTGCGCAGGATCACCGGGTCAGAGGTCTGCTGCGGCACAGGAGCGGGATCGACGATGGCCACGATCGGGAGCTGCCTCGTCGGCCCACGGGAGCGGAGCAGCTTCACGAGGTCAAGGCCGTCTCCGTCGGCCAGCGTCTGGCTGACGAGCAGCAGGTCGCAGCCGCGCTGGGAGAGCAGGCCGATGACCTCCTTCGTCCGTTGGACCACGGTCAGAACGAAGCCGTTGCGGCTGAGCGCCTCCAGGAAGACGCTGGCGCGGTTGGGGTCGCGCGCCGCGCAGAGGATGTTGATTCTCAAGTCTTACCCCTCCCCCTCCGCCGGGCCCGTCGGCTCGATCTCGATGTTGAGGCCGCCGAGGCTGCCTGCGAAGAAGTTGTAGAGAACGGCGACTACCAGGATCAAGGCGTCCATGAGGACCATGTAAAGGATCGAGAACAGCGCCGTGGAGATGAGCTTCATCAATATGGACATGTCGGCCGTGTTCGCGCTCGGCATGAAGACGAACGTCACGAGCCCGCCGAAGAACCCGAGGCAGCCGAGGACCGCGGAGATCGCGGGCTTCGCCGCCAGCAGGATGCCGACGGCCATGACCGCCGCCCCGACGATGGCGACCGTCATGTTCTGGCGCGCATAGCCGAACATCGCGACCAAGGCCCCCAGCAAGGCGACGGTCAAGACGAGCGGGCTGGCCTTCCAGAACGGATCGATGCGACGGACATGGTATCCCATGACCCCCCCTAGAAAATGCGGATAACCTTACCGGCGCTTGACTTTTTAGCAGTTAAATCGGCTCTTCGCAAGTGGGGTCAGGTCTGGACAATAGACATTGGCACGATCCACTACTGATGCTAACAATGTCTATTGTCCAGACCTGACCCCTAAACGGGCCCGATGGCCGCCCTCTTGGGCTCGAAGAGGATCAGGGTGCGCCGGAGCTCCCCCTCCTCCTCCAGGTGGACGGCCCGGACGTGGCAGGGCTCCTGACGGAACATAGTGTCGGTTTCGACGGCCTGATTCGGGCGGTCGAGCGCGACCCCGACCAGACGCAGCACGTCCTGCTGCTGGCTGTCGATGACGTCGAGCAGGTGCAGGCGCGCGTTCGGATCGCTCGTCGCCGCCACCGGGAAATTCGTGTAGAGGACGGAGTTGTCCTCATCGACCACGATCGCGCGATGGGTCTTGGCGACGATGGTGGTCAGGATGGACTGCCACCACCTCTGCTCCGCGACGCCCCGCTGCTTCTCCTTGACCATCGTGTTTGCGCGGTCGGCCTTGACCTTCTGAAGGAACACCCCGACCACGCCGGCGATCTCCCCGATCTCGTCCTTCCTGGCCGGGAATTTGAGGTCCAGGTTCTTGAAGGAGATCGCCTCGATGGAGTCGCGCAGATGGAGCATCGGGTTGATGACGAAGTGATGCAGGAAGAAGTAGAGCGGGATGCCGAGCAGGAACAGGACCCCGACTGCGCCGAGGACGTACTTGCGCATGGCCTGGGCGATGACCTCCTGGACCCCCTCCCGGGAGACCTGCATGTCCACGATTCCCACGACTTCGCCCCGCACCGCCAAGGGGATCGCGATCTCGTAGAGCGCCTGGCCCGGCACGGCCCGCACCTTCGGCGTCTTCGTGAGGTAAGCCTGCTCGACCGAATCGGTCGGCAGGGGGATGTTCTTGGTGAACTCGTCGAATGATTTTCCGATGAAGTTCGGATCCTTGAACCAGCGGACCTCGCCGTAGCGGTTGAAGTACACGAGCGCCGCGACCCGCTCGTCCTTCGCGAGCCCCTCGCTGATGATCTGGTACTCGTCCATCGTAATCGCGCTCTGGCGCGTGCTCAGCCCGCGGATGAGCTGGAACACCTGGGCCTTGACGAGGTCGATGGCCTCCTGCTTGAGCTTCTCGTCGAAAGTCCATTTGAACAGGTTGTAGTAGAAGATGCCGCCGAGGAACATCACGTAGACGCCGATCGTCACGTACCAGAGAAACCACTTCGTCGCGAGTCTCATGTCTGTCTACTTCCCGCCGCCGTACGCGTTGTCGATGCGCTGCAGTCCAGCCGCGCAGTCGCTGTTCGCCGGATCGTACCGCCTGCACAGCAGCCACTCATCGCGCGCCTTCGCATAATCGCCTTTCTGGAAAGCGACCACGCCCATCGTCCAATGCCGGCCCGCCTCTTTCTTGTCCGGGGCCCCACCCCCCATCTGCATGCTTGCCTCAGCCTGCGGCTCCGCAGGCGCCTGGGCGGCGGGGGGCTTTTGAAACGCCGGCCGCTCCATCGGCTTTTGCGCGGAGCTCTCGCCCTCGTAGGTCTGCTGCCCCAAGCGGAGCACGGCGAAGAGCGCGGCCGCGGAGACGACGGCGAAGACCGCGGTGCCGATCCAAAGCCCTTTGGGAAGGCCCTTTTCGGTCTCAGGCCGCGGCGGGGCGGAAGGGAAGGTCATGGCCCACCTCCAAAGGTGTTGTCGACGCGCTGCAATCCTGCGATGCAGTCGGAGTTCGTCGGGTCGAACTTCTTGCATAGCAGCCATTCCTCCTTCGCCTTCTCGTAGTCGCCGCGCATGAAGGCGGCGATGCCCTGCTCCCAATGCTTGAGCCCGTCCTTCTTGTTCTCCTCGCTGCCGGCGGAGGGCATCTGCGGCTGCTCCGGCTCCGCCGGGGGCGTGGCCTGCAGCCTCGCTTGAGCCGCCTGCTGGGCCTTGGCCTCATCCTCCACCTTTTTGCGCTCCGCCTCCTCCTTCGCGCGCCGCTCCGCCTCCTCCTTCGCGCGCCGCTCCTCCTCGATGCGCCGGCGCCGCTCATCCGCCTCCCTCGTCATCTGCTCCTTCGCCTTCGCGATCAGGATATTCGCCTTCCGGGGGTCGTAGCCGTAGTCGACCGCCTTGTTCCAGAAATCGATCGCCTGCCGGTAGGAACGGTCCTTGTACTTTGAGCGCCCCTCCGCCACGTGTTGGTTCGCGATCTCGAGGCGAATCTCGCTGATGAGCTTCTGGGCCTTGGCCTCGCCGGGTTCGATCTGAAGAACCTCGTCGAGGACCTTGAGCGCCCCGTCGCTGCGCCCCTGCGCGTAGAGATTGAGGGCCTCCTGCAGCTTCTCGTTCGCCTCCTGGCGGCGGAGCTCGGCCTCCACCCGGGAGATGTTCGAGACCAGCTGGGGGAATTTCGGGTTGAGAACCAGGGCCGCGTACCACTGGTCCAGGGCATCGCGCAGGCGGTGCATCTGGTAGGCCTTCTGCCCGCGGCGGAAGTGCTCGTCTGAGAGCTCCCCGCGGACGCGCCTAAGCCAGTAGCGCGCCTTAAGGTTCCCGGGCGCGAGCTTGACGGCCTCATCCCAGCGCTGCTGGGCCTCCACCAGGCGCCCCTGCCGGTAGAGGGACATGCCTTCCTCGAAGCGGTTCTCCACGAGCCTGCGCTCGGAGAGCGCGGGCCGGACCGCGCCGCTGAGCTCGATCGAGGCCCTATGCAGGATCGCCGCATCCTGGAAGCCCGGGTCCATCGAGAGGATCTTCGCGGTCAGCTCGCGCGAGGCGTCGAAGTCCCCCTCGCGGTAGAGCTCGTAGGCGTTCTCGTAAACCGTCCTCAGGAGCTTGTGCATCATCCTCGATTTCTCGAGCTGGATGGTGTAGAGGTACTTCTTCTTGGCTTCGTTCTTCGAGAGGGAGCCGAGCTGGGTCTTCGTGTAGTCGAGGAAGAGGCTCTCGAGGGAGGGGGTCATGGCGGGATCCTCCTTCTTGGCGCGAGCGGGGGCATTAAAGAAGGTGATGAGGAGAGTCAAAGCCAAAATTACCCGCGGCTTGTCAACCATTGGATTTCCCGTTCTTGGTCCAGCGGAAGGTGTCGAGCAGATGCTGGAACTTGGGGCGGTGCTTCTCGTAGATCTCGACCGGGGCCGAATACTCGATCTCGAATGGCCCTGCCGGGGTGTCGAAGTAAACGTATGTCCACTTGTACATGACCGGCTTCGGCGGCGGGCGCGGGGGCGGCATATGGCCGTCAACAATGTTGACGTGGGAAAGCATATCTGCCGTAGTCGCATTAAGGTTCGTATAGGAATAGACAAGAGCCTCGAACTCGCTGAAACGGATCGTTTTCAGCGGCTCCTGGCTGAATTCAGGGTAGTCGGACCAATGGTTCCGGGACCATTCCATGTCAGCCTTCACAGTCTCGACGGTCTGCCGCTTGCGCTTCCGACGGATATTAAGTTCGGCAGACACCACTTCCACCGAATCCGGACTCAGCGTTGACAGCAAGTATCCCTCGGACTCCAATATTTCCCAATCCGATGGAATCTCGCAGACGAACCACCTATTCTCAGGCTTGAAAGTCCTGTAAGGCGACTTCCTGCATCCGGCAGGAGCCGCTGCGGCCAGGCAAAGCAAGGTTATGGCCGCGATCCCTTTAAGAATTCTTCTTGATGATCCTTTATCCATTGGGATTCCCACTTACTCTGTCGGGCATGCTCCGCTTCCGCTGTCTTGAATTCATCTTTGCGTAAAATATTCACCAACCTCTTTTCCTGGTACGCTAAGGTCTCGTTAGGCCGCAGGAACGGCGCGTCGAAGAAGACAAGCGCGGCGCGGAATGGGCCGCGCAAGGGCCCCCACATCTTTTCCGTGGCGCTATTCAACTGGTCTTCCCGATCTTTAGAATAAGCTTTTTGAACATCCGTCTTAAACGCCTCGTAATCCCCTGTCTTGACTTGCTCATAAAATGCCCGGTACTGCGTTTCAAACTGGCTTCCGCCTGGAACCTTAGGCGCGCCGGCCTTGAGCATCTCGTAATAAACAACCCTCTGCATGAAATTGGCATCCACCTCCGAATCGGCGCTGGGTCTCATCCCCATATCCTGCTCCATCGCGTGAAAACCCTCGTGGGCCAGGAGGGTCGCGAGATGGGTTGTCGACTTGCCCGCCGACATCGGCAGCAAGATGACATGATTTTTCCAGTCGTAGCCGGCATCCGCGCTGATTGACAAGCTGTTGCTGTACTGAATCTTTATCTTGTTATTGTCCATAAAATCCGCGATTTCTTTGCCGTGTTCGCTCTTCCGCAATAATTTCTTCGCTGGATCAAGCACGCTGTCGGGCACCGTGCAGGCCTTTTCGCATTTCTCATCGCTGCACGGCGACTCCGCCTCGATTCCGCAGGAGCACTTGCAAGACTTGACGCAGGTCTTCCCATCCGCCTTCAGGATTTTGCCCTCCGCGCACCCGCACGTCCCATCCGCCTTCTTGACC
>JACRDO010000119.1 GCA_016212885.1 Elusimicrobiota bacterium
CGACGCGGCCGCAGCCCAAAAGCGACCTGGTCTCATCTTCGGCCGGCTGCGTCGTTGCTCCTCGCTCACATAGCTCAAGCTATGCTTGCTCGTCGCGCCTAGCAGCCGTCTCGAAGCTGAGCCCCCAAAAGCCCGATTATGCGCCGGTCGGAGCACTAGGGGCGGTCCTCTACGTCCAGGAACTGGGGGACGTCAAGGACCTCGGTGAGACGCAGATGCTCCTTGCGGACGCATTCCTGAAGACGGGCCTGGAGGCTTCGGCGGATGCGGCCCGGCGCCGCGCGCTCGACATGACCCGGGGCCGCGGAGAATCCGACGTATCGAACCTTCCAAACGACGTAGGTTCGATACGTCCAAATCTACGACGTTCGGAAGATTTGGACGTGACCGGCGCCGGGGACCGCCTCTACGCGGACATCAAGAGCTCGCGGCTGGTTCCGAAGCTGGAAGGGGCCTTGGAGCGCTGCCTCAAGTAGGCCGGCTGGCCTTCAGGACCAGCCCCTGGTACGGCTCCAGGCGGAGCTTCAGCTTCCCAGCCCGCGCATGGAACTCAATTTCCGCCAACTCGCCCTTATTTCGCCTACGGGTTCGCGCGTCCTCGTCCACTACGTGCAATTGCAGGCACCGGGCGCCATCTGATAGACTAAACACAGTGGGTGAAGAATCGAAGGCGGAAGCGCAGGCATGCTGCCCGCTGGCTGCCGCCCGCAGAGGCGAACCATGAAAAAGAGCAACCCCCGCAAACTTATCACTGAGATGATCCGGCGGATCGTGAGGCGTTTCAATCCGGAGAAGATCATCCTTTTCGGGTCGCATGCAACGGGAAAGGCGGGTCCGGACAGCGATGTGGATCTGCTGGTCGTCATGCCGGTGGAGGGGTCCAAGCGCGAGAAAGCGATCGAGATCGGTGTGGCGCTACACGACATCCGCATGCCAAAGGACATTGTCGTCAGCACCCCGGAGGAATTCGAGTGGCGCCGCGAGGTCGTGGGAACGATCGAGTGGCCCGCCGCGCGGGAGGGCAGAGTCCTGTATGCCAGAGGGTGAACAGATCGCCCAAGTCGTCCGCGAGTGGGTGGAGAAAGCGGAAAACGATTTAAAAACGGCGGCTCATACGCTTCGGATGGGGGGTGGATGCCCCACGGACACGGTCTGCTTCCACGCGCAGCAGTGCGTTGAGAAGTACCTGAAGGGACTCTTGGTGTTTCAGGAGATCAGCTTCCCGAGGACGCATGACATCGGAGAATTGGCAGCGGCGGCTCAGGGCAAGGTCCGCCGGTCGTTCTCGGTTGAAGAGCAGCGAAGATTGACGAATTATGCCGCGGTCACGCGCTACCCTGGCAACTACGAGCCGATCTCCCTCGCGGAAGCGAGATCCTCCGTCCGCGTTGCTCGCCGAATCAGGAAGGTGATTCGAAGGCTTCTGCCGAAAGCCGCACTTGGGGGCAGGAGACCGTAGCAGGCAGTCCGCAGCTCAGGACTCCGGATAGACACGGCCCGGTCGGAACCCCGGCGGAGAAAGGCGTAGACGTCGCGGCGCGCGTCGAGGTGAACGGTCTTAAAATCTCCCCTGCGCAGCTCGACCGAGGAATTGCGGATCGCGATGAGCTTCCGGTAGTGCTCGAGCAGGGACGCATCCTGCCCGCGCGCGTCCCAAGGGAAGCACCGGCGGCAGTCCGGGTCCTTCTCGCCCGGAAGGCCGATCTCGTCGCCGTAGTAGACCACCGGGGCCCCGAGGCAGGTCATCTGGAAGAAGACCGCGAGCTTGAGGCGCTCGACGTTCCCTGAGAACGCGCTCCAGAGCCGCTTGGTGTCGTGGCTTCCGAGCAGGTTGAACTGCGCCGGCAGGGAGGCGCGCGGGTAGCGGTGCCTCTGCTCCAGGAGGCGGGCGTCGAAGTCTTCCAGGCTGAGCTCCCCCGAGGCGAAGTACGCCAGGACCGCGGAGCGGAAGACGTAGTTCATCACCGCGTCGAACTCGCGGCCGCCCAGCCACTCCAGGGCGTCGTTCCAGATCTCGCCCACCAGGTAGGCGTCCGGCTTCGCTTTCCGGACCCGGTTGCGGAACTCCGGCCAGAAGTCGTGCGGGACCTCGTTTGGCACGTCCAGCCGCCAGCCGTCCGCGCCGCGCTTGAGCCAATGCGCCGCGACGCCGAGGAGATGCTCCCGGACCTCGGGGTTCGCGGTGTTGAGCTTGGGCAGGTGGCCGAAATTCCACCAGCAGGCGTAGTTCGGGGGGGACTGCGTCACCGGGAAGCCGCGGAAGGAGTACCAATCCGCGTACCGGGACTTCGCCCCGTTCTTGACCGCGTCCTGGAAGGCCCAGAACCGGTCCCCGCTGTGGTTGAACACGCCGTCGAGGATCAGCCGCATGCCCGCCTGATGGACCGCGGCCGCGAGCCTCTCGAAGGCGGCCTCGCCTCCCAGGTGCGGGTCCACTTTCAGGTAGTCCGCGGTATCGTACTTGTGGTTGGAGGGCGAGAGGAAGATCGGGTTCAGGTAGAGCGCGGTGACCCCGAGCCTCTTCAGGTAGGGGAGGTTGCGCGCGATCCCTTCCAGGTCCCCGCCGAAGAAATTGCCGGTCGCGGGGTTGCCGCCCCAGGTCTCGGCCCCGGGAGGATCGTTGCCCGGGTCCGCGTTGGCGAAGCGCTCCGGGAAGATCTGATAGAAGACGGCGTCCGCGGCCCAATCCGGCGCGTCCAGGCTGGGCGCGCTGGACGCGTCGAAGACGAAGGGGCCCGCGACGGAGCGGGTCGAGCCGTCGACGAGCTCGAAGGCGTACTCGAAGCGGGACGGCGGTTCTGGGACCGTCGTCTCCCAGTAGTCGTGCGCGTCCTTGGAGTAGACGCGCTCGAGCGGCCGCTCGAAGGGCCCGCGCAGGAGCACGCGCTCCACGTCGTCGTGCGCGGTCCTCAGGCGCAGGACAACGAGGCGTTCCTTCGGGACCCATTCGCAGAATTCGATGGTTTGGCGGTGGAGCACGGAGTCTTCCACGATCCTGCCGTCGGCGAGCTTGGCCGCTGCGGCCGGGCTGGAGGCGGCGTCGCCGACCCTCAGGACCGAGTTGAAGCCCTCGAACCCGTCCGGCTCCTGGCTGGGATTGTCGGGGTCCCTGTTCCATATCTCGCCGTTGAGGACGAACTTATAGGCGTAGCGGCCCGTGGGAAGGCTCAGCTCGAGCCGGTAGGCGCCTGCCCCATCCGGCTGGAGGATCAGCTCGTCCTTGCGCCAGTTGTTGAAGGTGCCCGCGAGCGAGACCGTGCTGGGCGCGATCTGGGGCGTGAAGGTGAACGTCACGTCGTAGAGGTCGCCCTTCTGGTGGCGGACGTCCGCCTTGGCCGCGGCCGGAGGGGGGAGAACGAAAGCCAGGGCGAGGAGCAGGAAGCAGCGCATTGCGGCTATTCTATCTTAGAACCCGACGGAAAGTCCGCCGAAAAAGCCGAACCGTTGGCTTTTGACCTGCTCCAGCGAGGTCTGGCCCTCGGCCCCGTTGGCGAAGAAGGTCGTGTCGGTCCCGCTGTGAGCATTCGCCCAGCAGCCCATGTACCCGAGCTGGAGGGAGGCGTACTTGATGGGCTTGTACACGAGCGAGACAGAGAAATCCAGCATCCGGCCCCTGGCATCGTGCCGGAAGCTCGGGTCGTGCCGGAAGTCGGTCCTGAGGTTCCAGATGCCGATCCCCTCGTAGCGGGCGAAGGGGGCCCACCCGAGCACGCCTTCCGCATGGAGGGTCGGGGTGAACTCCGAGGTCTCCCTCAAGCCGAAGCGCAGCCCGTCCCAGTGGACGTCGTAGGAGGAGTCGAGGCCGTCAAAGGGACCGATCGGAGGAAGCCCGTAGAGCCAGTTCATGTAGGCGTCGGGCCGCTCCGTCTGGGTCCCCTCGCGCATGCGGATCTTGTCGTCGTACCAGATGTAGCCCAGGGACAGGTCCAGGGACTGCGTGATCGTCTCTTCGTCTTCCTTGCTGCGATAGCACAGGACCCGGAGGTAGCCGTTCACCATCATCAGCCGCGTGGACCCGCTGAGCACGGACACCGATTCCGACCAATCCTCGTGGTCGGGCTCGTTATAGACGTAGCCGCTCGGGGAGGTGATGACGAAGCCGGGCGCGTGGATCCAGTCATGGTCGTAGCCCTGCCCGCTGTTGAAGGAGTTCTTTCCGTACTGGAACTCGAAAGAGAGATACCGCAGAGGCCGCACCTCGGCGGAGAATATGTCCATGGCCGTGTTCATCTTCTGGTAGTCCAAGGTCGAGCCCATGGAGATGCCATCGACAGAGGTCGGCATGGAGATCCGGAACATGTCCCTTCCGGTGCTGAACCAGCGCTTGTACCCCGGCTTCAAGGTGCCGAAGTCCTTGGTCCATTCTTGCTTCTTCGACGGCAAGAAGACGACCTCGGCGCGCAGCGGCGCGCAGGCGAGCAGGCACGCGAGAACGACCGCGACAGATGAAAGCCGCGAGGGCAGCATGATCCTCCAGCATGAAAGTATATCGGACCCGATTTACGCAAATGTTGCCGCGCTGAGCGCCTCAAAAACATTGATGCGCGGAATCAAGAGATTTCCGAGTACCCGGAAATTCCGGGTAAGCATGCATAAAGCATCGGTATTTCCAATGCAAATCTCCCGCGAGGTGATGACGTCGCAGCCGAGGCTTCAGAGATCGAGCTTCTGGAGGGCGCGGCGGACCAGCATCACGCAGAGGGTCGTGAAGGCGCCCAGGGCGAGGAGGGTGCCCGGCCCCTCGCCCATCTTCGCCTGCAGGCCTTCCCCGAAGGCCGTCATGCCCGGGGCGAACTTCCAGGCCACGACGATCAGCAGGCCCGCGATGCAGCCGCCGGCCACGAGCCCCGTGGAGTAGAGCATGCCGGAGGAGAGATCGCTCTCGTCCTCCTTGCCCCGGACCTTGTCGGCGAGCCAGCGCATCGCTCCGCCGACAAAGATGGGGAAGGTCGTGGAGATGGGCAGGTAGGCGCCCACGGCCCAGGCGAGGCCGCTCACGCCGCAGAGTTGGACCGTCGCGGACAGGGCCGCGCCCACGAAGATGTAGCCCCAGGGCAGGTCCCGCGAGAGGACCCCCTGGATGATGGTGGCCATGAGGGTGCCCTGCGGGGCGGGCAGGCGCTCGGAGCCGATGGGGCCCATGGGCGAGTTGTGCATGGCGATGATGGTGAAGCCGATCACCGCCACCGAAACCAGCACCCCTATGAGGAGGCCGATCTGCTGGTGGAAGGGAGTCGCGCCCACCAGGAAGCCGGTCTTCAGGTCCTGCGAGGTGGCGCCGGCGTTGGCCGCGGCGATGCACACGATGGCGCCTACGGCGAGAGCCGCGGCCTGCTTGGAGGGGTCGTCGGCCCAGCCCGCCACGACGAAGATGAGGCAGGTGCCGAGCAGGGTCGCGATGGTCATGCCGGAGATCGGGTTGGAGGAGGAGCCGATCAAGCCCACGATGCGCGAGGACACGGCCACGAAGAAGAAGCCGAAGACCACGATGAGGACGCTGACCAGGAAGAACCAGGGAAATCCCACCGGCATCTTCTGGATGAAGGGGATGAGCAGGGCCATGAGAAGGGAGCCGGCTGCCACCCAGACGATCGGGATGTCCCGCTCCGTGCGCAGCTGCCGGGCCCCGCCCGCTTTGCCGCGCATCTCCTTGAGTGAGTCGCGCACCGAGGAGTAGATGGTGGGCAGGGTGTGCAGGAGCGTCATCAGCCCGGCCATGGCCACGGCCCCGGCTCCGATGTAGCGGATGTAGGCGCGGTAGAACCATTCCGCCTGAGTGTGGGAGTCGATCCAGCCCTGCGCGAAGCCTAGCTTCATCAGGTCCGCCTTGATCTTCTCGTCCGGCACGAACATCGAGAGCAGGGGGATGAGGGCCAGCCAGGAGAGCACGCTGCCTGAGACCATGATGCCGGAGAGGCGCGGCCCGATGATGTAGCCCACGCCGAGGTACTCCGGCGTGATCTCGCTGGTGAGCATGGCGTTCTTGTAGACGCCGTCCGGCCCGGTGTTGAGGAGCTTGGGGACCTCCTTCCAGAGCGCGAGGAGCTTGTTGAGCGCCGTGTAGATGATGGCGACCCAGAAGCCCGAGAAGACGGTCTTGGCCATCTCGCCGCCGCGCTCGCCGGCGATGAGGACCTCGGCGCAGGCGGTGCCTTCCGGGTAAGGGAGCTGGCCGTGCTCCTTGACGATCAGCGCGCGCCGCATCGGCACCATCATCAAGACCCCGATGATCCCGCCGGCCGCGGCCAGGGTGACGATCTGCACGAGGTTGAAATACTCCTTCGCCCCGCCGCTCGCGATGAAGAGGAACGCGGGGGTCGTGAACACGACCCCGGCCGCGATGGATTCGCCGGCTGAGCCGATGGTCTGGACGATGTTGTTCTCGAGTATGGTGGACCTGCCGATCTTCTTGAAGACCGCGATGGCGAGCACCGCGATGGGGATCGAGGCGGACACGGTCAGGCCCGCGCGCAGGGCGAGGTAGACGGTCACGGCCCCGAAGAGGATGCCGAAGGCCGCGCCCAGGAGGACCGCCTTGAGAGTGAACTCCGGGACCACGGCGTCGTCTGCGACGTACGGCTTGAATTCGGCCATGCCAGCCTCCTAGCGAGCTTGGGGAACCTCGAAACTGCGGCCGTCCGCGCAGAAGACGGCGTCGCGAACGCCCTTGGGGCCGATCTCGGCCATGACGTAATGGTGGAACCTGTCCTGCAGGCCCATGGGGTAGAGCGGGGAGCCGCCGCCGCCGGTCAGGACGTAGCGCACCCCCGCGACGTCCTGCACGCCGAAAGCGTGGATGTGGCCGAAATACACCCTATCGACGCGCCTGCGGCTCATGAGGCGGAGGAAATCAGCGGAGCCTTCCTTGAAGGCGCCGGCGCCGCGCAGGCGTCCGGAGAGGCCCTTCCAGACCTCGATGCCGGCCGGCGGGACGTGCGTGAAGACCACCTTCCTGGCCTTCGTGTCGAGGGCCGTCTCGAGCCAGAGGAGCTGGCGGCGGCTCAGGCGGCGCTCGCTCGTGTCGAGCGCCGCGAAGCGCGCGGCCCCCCGGTCGAAGAAGTAGTTCGTCCTGCCGAATATCTCGCGGTAGAGGCTGGAGTCCGCGCGCCCATGCGGGAAGCGGCGGTCGTGGTTGCCGATGACGGTGAGGTACGGAGGAGGAGGCGACTCCAGCGAAGAGAGGTTCTGGAAGAAGCTCAGGTAGTTGCGGACAGAGCCCCGGCTGACCATATCCCCAAGCTGGACGCAGAAGTCCGCGCGCCGTTCCTGGATGTCGCGCAGCAGCTCCAGGAAAGCGCCTTGCGCGCTGAAAAGCGCGCGGGAGAACCAGAACCGGCCGGGCTCGGCGTCTCCGAGCACGGCGAAGCGGAAGGTCTCGCCGACGCCGCGGGGATTGCCGCCCAGAAGCGCGAGCTGCTCCCGCGTATTCCATCGGGCACTGAGGCGGGCGAGCCGGATGCGGTCGGCCGCGCGCCGGCGCCGGGTCTCGCGCAGGTCGTCGTAGGCCCAGCGCTCGACCAGGCGCTCGCCCAGGCGCTCGCCCAGGTCCGGCCGGGGCCAAAGGGCGGGATCGACGCCGTAGAGCTTCCAGTCGACCGGAGGTTCCATGAACAGCGGCTCCTTAAGGAGGAGCTTCGCGGCCGGCGATGAGGCCGGCCTTGATGGCTTTGACGACGGCTTCGGTCCGGTTCCTGACGTCGAACTTCTGGAAAAGGACGTTGAGGTGGTTTTTGACGGTCTTGACGTTGCAGCCGAGCTCCGAAGCGATCTCGCGGTTGCTCTTGCCCATGCCGAGCAGGGCGAGTACCCGCATCTGCGTGCGCGTCGCGGCGCCGAGCGGGGTCTGGATCGTCTGCATGCGCTGAAGGCGCGAAACGGCCTTCTCCATGAGCGGCGGGGGGAGCAGGGTCCCCTGCTCCGCAAAGACCTTCAGGGCCCGGACCAGCTCGCGCGGCGGCAGCTTCTTCGACAGGTACCCGTAGGCCCCGGCCTGCACGGACTCCATGACGTGCATGTCGTCGTGGTAGGCCGAGAGCATGAGGACGCGGACAGCCGGCATCGACTTGACGATGACGCGGGTGGCCTGGATCCCGGTGAGGTTGGGCAGGCCGATGTCCATGAGAATGACGTCTGGCTTGAGCTCGCCCGCCTTCTTGACCGCGTCGGCGCCGTCGAACGCCTCGCCGACGACCTCGACGCCCCTCTCGGCGTTGAGCATGTCCTTGATGACGTCGCGGAAGAGCGTCTCGTCGTCGCAGAGCAGCACCCGCAGCTTCTTCGCCTTCTTGACCTGTCTGCTGGGCATGGGGTCCGATTTTATCATAGCACTTCTGGCGGCCAAGGTTTCAACGCGATTTTTTGATAGGATGGACCGAAGACATGAAAGGTCTGACCAATCTGCTCTTCGCCGCGGCGCTCCTGGGCGCCGGCTATTGGCTGTGGACCCACGGACGCGCCGGGAGCGCCTTCGACCCGTCGAAAGACGCCAAGGCGGAGCTGCGCGAAGCCCTCGCAGCGGCCCGGCGTGGAAACAAGCGCGTCCTCCTCGAGGTCGGGAGCGACGCCTGCCTCTGGTGCAAGCGGCTGGACCGGTTCATGGAGGCCGACCCCGCCATCCGCGAGCTCGCGCAGAAGAGCTTCATCACCGTGCGCCTGGACTATCAGGCCGGCCGGGACCTGCTGGCGGCCTATCCGCCCATCACCGGCACCCCTTATTTCTACGTCCTGGACAAAGACGGAGCTTTGCTGAGCCCCCAGGACACGGACAGCTTCGAATCGGGCGACTCCTACGACCGCGGCAAGCTCCTGGCTTTCTTCCAGGCTTGGGCTCCGCCCTCCTGAGAGCTGAGAAGCTTCTTTCCCGCAAGCCGAGCAGGGTGTATAATACTCCGGTGTCTCCCGAAGCCGTGGCTCAAGCGGTGATCCGGTCGGCCTGCGAGCGGCTGCCTTTTGCGCACTTTCGAGTCTTTCTCTTCGGCTCGCGCGCGAGCGGCGAGGTGAAGCCGGGCTCGGATTACGACATCGGCATAGACGCCGGGGCCAAGATTCCGCTGGGCTGTCTGGCCCTCATCGAGGACGACCTCGAGCGCCTGCCCGTCCTTCAAAAGTTCGACGTGGTCGATTTTTTCGCCTCCCCCGAGGAGTTCGCTCGGAGGGCTCTGGAGAGCGCAAGGATCATCTATGAGCAATAGCAAGTCTTCCGATCTTCGAGCCATGCTGGGGCGGGCGATGAAAAAACTCGCTTCGGCCCTGGCCGAACCTCCCAACGAGTACGTCCGCGATTCGGCCATCCAGAGATTCGAGTTCACCTTCGAACTCGCCTGGAAAACGCTAAAGGCTTGCCTGGAAGAGCAGGGCATCTCCGCGTACTCGCCGAGGGATTGCTTCAAGGAGGCCCTCCGAGCCGGCCTCATCGAAGACGACCCGCTGTGGCTTGAGACGATCAAGCTGAGGAATCTGACCGCCCACACCTACAACGAGGCGACCGCCGAGGACATCTACCGCGCCCTGCCCGGGGTGATCCGGCTTTACGAGAAGCTGCTGGCGAAGCTGGGTTGATTTTACTCGGCAGACAGCCAGAATGAAGTCCGTGAAGTGGGATGCGCAAGTCGTGCGGTTAAGAAGTATAATGGCTTTTGGTTTTACGTCCCGGACATCCAAACGGCGTATCGAACTTTCCGAACGACGCAGGTTCGGGACGCGCCAAACCAACGGACTTTGGATGTTTGGTACGGAGGAGGAATGACCACCGCCACCATGGATTACAAGGTGAAGGACCTTTCATTGGCCGAGTTCGGCGAGAAGGAGATCGAGATCGCCCGGCATGAGATGCCGGGCCTGGCGTCCCTGCGCGAGGAGTACAAGGGCGAGAGGCCGCTGGGGGGCGCCCGCATCGGCGGCAGCCTCCACATGACCATCGAGACCGCGGTCCTCATCGAGACCCTCATGGACCTGGGCGCGAGCGTGCGCTGGTCGAGCTGCAACATCTTCTCGACCCAGGACCACGCAGCTGCCGCCATCGCCAAGCGCGGCATCCCCGTCTTCGCCTGGAAGGGGGAGACCCACGAGGAGTACGACTGGTGCATCGAGCAGACCCTGCGGTGGCCGGACGGCAAGGCCCTGAACATGATCCTGGACGACGGCGGGGACCTCACCCTCCTCGTCCACCAGAAGCACCCCGCGCTCCTCCAAGGCATCCACGGCATCACCGAGGAGACCACGACGGGGGTCCACCGGCTCTACCAGCGCGCGGCCGTAGGCGAGCTCCTGTGCCCCGCGATCAACGTCAACGACTCGTGCACCAAGTCCAAGTTCGACAACCTCTACGGCTGCCGCGAGTCGCTCATCGACGGCATCAAGCGCGCCACCGACGTGATGGTCGCCGGCAAGGTCTGCGTCGTGGCGGGCTACGGCGACGTGGGCAAGGGCTGCGCGCAGTCCCTGCGCGGGCAGGGCGCGCGGGTGCTCATCACCGAGATCGACCCCATCAACGCCCTGCAGGCCTGCATGGAAGGCTACCAGGTCGTCACGATGGAGGAGGCCGCGCCGATGGCCGACATCTTCGTGACGGCGACCGGCTGCTGCGACATCATCACGCGGGCGCACCTGGATCGAATGAAGCACCAGGCCATCGTCTGCAACATCGGCCACTTCGACGTGGAGATCGACGTCTCGAGCCTGGAGAGGGACAGAAGCTTGAAGAAGATCGGCATCAAGCCGCAGGTGGACCAGTTCGAGTGGCCCGACGGCAAGCGCGTCACCCTGCTGGCCGAAGGCCGGCTCGTGAACCTCGGCTGCGCCTCGGGGCATCCGAGCTTCGTGATGAGCAACTCCTTCACCAACCAGTGCCTCGCGCAGATCGAGCTCTGGACGAACCGGGACACGGGCAAGTACAAGAACCAGGTCTACATCCTGCCCAAGCACTTAGACGAGAAGGTGGCCAGGCTGCACCTCGGCAAGCTCGGCGCGAAGCTGACGAAGCTGACCTCCAAGCAGGCTTCCTACCTCGGAATCCCCGTGGAGGGGCCTTACAAGCCGGACAACTACCGGTATTGAACCGCCTGGATGCGGGCCGGGCGCTTGCGGAGCTCCCCTGCGCTCATTTGAGCGCCGGGCGCACCCTGGAGATGCGCAGGTACGCCGACGCGGTCGTCTGGGTCTCCTGGACCGTCTCAAGCCGGAACTCAGGGCCCAGCGCGTCGTCCTTGACGCTCAGGCCGGTCCGATACTCGATCCTCTGAAGCGCGAAGACATCCAGATAGAGATGGCGGCCCATCCCATCGAGAATCTCGCCGCTGTGCCTGTTCGCCCACGCGAAATCCGCCGCGGCCCGCTCCAGGACCGTGATCTGCCCGGGCCTGGAGTAGATGAAGAACGCCCGGTCGTCCTTCACGGAGTCGAGGACGAAGCGGTGGCACGCCTCGGTCTCGCGGATGAGCTCCAGCGAACGGGTGTGGCGCTGAGACACGGCCACGGGGTGGTAGAGAGCCGCGGAGGCGAGCGAGAGCAGGAAGAGGGCGCGCGCGGGGAACAGGGCCGGGAAAGCGGCGTGGAAGGCGACGGGGACCAGCGCGCCCAGCACGCAGGCCAGCAGGAAGAAGCGCGCGGAAGCCGGATGGACGCAGTCGCCGATGTAGTAGGACCAGAAGATCGAGAGCTGGACCGCGAGGCACGCGGCGACTATGCCGAGGAAATGGCGCCGCGGCGCGGGGCCGGGGTCGATCCTGCGCCGCGCGAGGGCGAAGGCCAGGGCGAGGAGCATCGCGGCCGAGACGCAGTTGAGCAGCCCCGCATGGGGGTTCAAAGGGTCGGCCAAGGTCCATTGGGCCTGAAGGGTCTTGAGGAAGAAGGTCTTGAAATGCGCCCACGCGAAGGTCGGGACGTTCGCGGGAGGCTCGAAGGGCCGCGGCATGAGCATCCGCTGGACGATCAGCGGCAGGAGCAGAAGGGGGGAGGCCAGGTAGAGGTCCGCGCGCGCCGCGATGTGCTCCCACCGGACGTAGCGCAGGAGGACCGCCCCTGCGAACATCAGGGCCCCGAGCAGGAAGCTTTCGTAGCGGGTATGGCAGTAGAGCAGCAGGGTGGCCCAGAAGAAGGCGAGGGACTCCGCCCTGGGGTCGCGCATGAACCGGTAGAGCCCGGCAGCTGAGGCGCAGAAGAGCGCGGCGGAGAGCAGGTCCTGGCCCCCGGAAGCCGCGCAGAGCGAGACGAGCGGATAGGAGGCCGTCAAGATCCCGGCCGCGGCAGCCGCCTGGAAGCCAGCCAGGCGCCGGACCCCGATGATGATCCCGGACAACAGGATGAACAGGACCAGGAAGTTGACGCAGAACGGGTTCGTGTACCGGTAGCCGCTCGCCTGATGGGCGATGCTGACCAGGAAGGGGAACAGCAGCGGGCGCTTCTCCAGCTCATTGTTGAGCACGAACATGTCGCCGTAGAAGCGGTCGGCGATCGTCGGATTGAACGCGGTCCTCCAATGGACCATGGATTGGGAGACGCCGAGGAGGTTGGTCTCGTCGCTCAGGACCCGGAATCTGGGCGAGACCGATGCGAAGACGCCGATGCTCAGCGCCAGGGCCAAGGCCAGGGATAGGCGGTGCTCGGACCAGAACCTTCGAAGAGTCAGGCCCGAGGAACGCAGGCTGTCCCATGCGGCCGCGAGCCAGGTCAGCACCAAGGCGAGGATGAGGTAGTAGGAGGCGTGCCCGTAGACGCTGACCGCGCCGCTGTGGGAGGCGCTGGCGCGGCAGAGCAGGGCCGCGTAGGCCGCGAGCGCGCACAGACCCAGGGCGAAGCGTGCCGGCGTCATGAGTGCGCCGATATGATATCACCTTTTATTCGCAGACATAAATATTTAATATCTGGATGCTATCCAATTGCCTGCCCTCCAAAGGGCTCTATTATGGAAGAGGAGACGACGGACGCGCAGAAGGACAAGATGATCGAGGACTATCAGTCCAGGCTCTCCAGCATCGAGCTGGACGTCCCCCTCATCAAGGACCTTGCCGCGAAGAAGAAACCGGCCATTGCCGAGCCTCCCCAGCCCAAACGAAGCCCGGAAGCAGCGCTGCCCGAGCTTCCTCAAGCCGTCGCGGCCCCTGAGAAAGCCGGGGAAGTCCAGCCCCACGTTCAGGAGAGGATCGAGCTTCCTTCTTGGGCCGACGCGAGAGCCGCTTTCCGGAAGCCCTGGCTTCGCCGGGCCGCCGCGGCCGCGGCCTTCCTGGCCGCATCGGCCCTGGCGCTCAACGCCGCGGCCCGATGGCAAGCGCGGCGCGAGCTGCGGTCCCATCAATCCTTCGCCCTGCCCCTCGCGCGCCCCGCGGGGCTGAGCGTCAACGGGGGGATTCTCTACACCCTGGACCCGGCCCGGCAGCTGATCTTCGCGTTCACGGCCTCGGGATCGAGGCTCAAGATCAAGGCGATCGAGAAGTTCCCGGTCCCCGCGGACGGGGGCCTGGCCTTCGGCAAGGACTGCCTCTGGAGCGCGGACACGCAGAGCGGCCGGATCTTCCGGCACTCGCTGGACCCGGCGTACTCGGTCCAGACGACCTTCGCCAACCCGCAGAGCCATCCCTCCGCCGTGTACTGGGACGGCAGGCGCCTCTGGACGAGCGACGCGCGCACCCAGACCGTCTTCCAGTACGCCGTGGACCGCGCCTTGACCCCGCTCAGGCAGTACACGCTCTCCGGCATCTCCCCGGCCGGGATGCACCTGGAGGGGGAGACCCTCTGGGTGTTCGACTCGCTCAAGCGCGCCGCCAACACCTACAGCCCGGGCGGAATCCTCGCGGCGCGCGAGACCATCGATTTCAACGACCGGCTTCCCGCGAACTGCCGGGTGACGGGGTTCGCCGCGGATGAAGCCTCGGCCTGGATCATCACCGAGAACCCCGCCGAAATACACCGGTTCGACCTCCAATACCTGAAACGGAAGGCCAACATCCATGGAACAGCCCCCTGACGACATCCGGATCCATCTCGACAACATCGACTCCCTCCAGAGCATCGACACGGCGCGCATGGCTCTGCGCTGGGCCTTGGAGCGCCTGGCTTCCCTGGAGAGGCTCAAGGCGGACCTGGAGGCCCGGGCGGAGGACGAGAAGCGCCTGCGCAGGAAGAGCGAGGAGGCCCTCCACGACCTGGAGCGCGCCGTAGCCCGCCGGATCTCGGAGGCCGAACAGCGGGGGATCTACCACGGGAAGCTCGCCGAGGTCCGCCTCAAGCAAAGGGAGCGCGCGCTCGACGATCGAGAGGCGCAGATCGACAAATTCCAGAAAGCCCAGAGCGCCCAGTGGGAGCACGACATCCAGAGCATCCGCGACCAGTTCGAAGAGCAGCTGAGGCTGAGGATCGCAAACCTCGAGGAGCTCTACAAGACGCAGTACGCGGCCCCGCAGCAGGCATGGGACAAGGAGAAAGCCGCCCTCGCAGACGCCCTGTCCCAGCGGGAGCAGCGCCTGCGCGGCGAGGCCCAGCGCGTCCTGGACATGGAGGCCCAGCTGGCCAAGGCCGAGGCGGAGCTCCGGCGCTCCCAGGCGGAGACCCAGCAGAGCGCCCAGCGCCTGAGCGAGAGCGAGAGCGCCTGGAAGAAGGAGAACGAAGCCCTGCTGGCGGAGGCCCGGCAGTGGGACAAGAAGCTTCGGGAGGTCGAAGCGCGGCGCATGGACGCGGAGGCCGCGGGGCAGACGGCCCGGGAGGAGACGCGGCAGCTCTCGGAGCGCATCGAGCAGCGCGAAGCCGCCTGGGAGGAGGAGAAGGCCAAGCTGCTGGAGGAAGCCGAGAGGTGGCGGCGCAAGCACCTGGAGCAGCCCCGGCACGAGGTCGAGCTCGAGGTCCGCAGGGCCTCCGCCGAAGAGGCCGCGGCCCGCGCCCGCGAAGAATCGAAAGCCCTGCTTGAAAGGGAGAGCCGGCTCGCGGAACAGCTCCGGGCCATGGCGGCCCAGCACGTGGATTTCGAAAGCCGCCGCTCGGAGGAACGGGAGCGATTCCTGGCCGAGCTCGCCCAAGCGCGCAAGGACGCCCAGGAGTTCGCGGCCGCGCGCGAGGCGGAGAAGTCCCTCCTGCAGGCGGAGCTGGAGGACTGGCGCCGGAAAGTCCCCGGGCAGCTCAAGCAGCTCAAGGATCTCGAGGTCCGACTGGCCGCGGCCGAGCAGAGAGAGCGCCGCGGCCTGGAGGACCTGGAGCAGGCGCGGGAACGGGAAAGCCGCCTCGCGCAAGCGCTCCAGGCCGCCGCGGCCAAGCAGGCGGAGGAAGGCCGCGCCTTCGAGGTCGAGAAGGCCGGGCTCTCCAAAGGCCTCGAGGACTGGGAGCGGAGAGCCGGGGAACGCTCGGCGGAGCTGGAAGGGCTGCGCAAGCGCCTGGAAGAAGCCGAGGAAGCCGCGCGCCGCCTCCCGAAGGAGCTCCAGGAATCGCGCGGGAAGATCGGCCGGCTCGAGGAGCAGCTCCAGGCCGCCGCGGGCCAGCGCGTCGAGCTGCAGCTCTCCTTCGAGCGCGAGAAGGCCGGACTCGCCAAGAGCGTCGAGGAGCAGCGGCTCAAAGCCGAGGATGAGTCCTCCCTCCTGGCCGAGCTGAAGAAGCGCCTCACGGTCTCCGATGAGACCCTCCGCAGCGCGGTCGAGGATTCCAGGCTCCTGCGCGAACGCGAGGCCCGCATCGCCGAGCAGGTCCAAGCCATGGCGCTCCGGTACGCGGAGCTCGAGCGGATATCGGCCGAGGACCGGGGAAGGTTCGCCTCCGAGCAGGCCCAGCTGAGGCAGGCGGCCATAGACCGCGAGCGCGCCTGGGCCCAGGAGAAGGCCGAGCTCGTCAAAGAGCTCGAGGAGCGGCGGAGGACCGCTCCGGAGCAAGCCGCGCACCTGGCCGAGCTGGAGAAGCGCCTGGCGGACGCCCAGGAGGCCCGGCGCCGCCTATCGGAGGAGCAGGAGGCCGCCTGCGAACGGGAGAGGCGGCTCGCGGAGCAGGTCCAGGCGGAGGCCGAGCGCCGCGCTGAGGCCGAGCGCGCCTGGGAGGCGGAGAGGGTTCGCCTGGCCGCGGAGCTCGAGCAATGGCGCCGGAGAGCCGAGCGGAGCTCCCTCGATCTGGAGGAAACGCGCAAGCGCCTGGCGGAAGCCTTCGCGTCCGCGCAGGCCAGAGCCGAGGAGCTGGGGAAAGCGCGCGAGCTGGAGAGCCGGCTCGCTGAGCAGCTCGAGTCCGCGGCCGCCCGCGCCGCGGAGCAGGAGCGGGATTGGGAGCAGGATCGGGCCGGCCGAAGCAAGGAGCTTGAGCAGTGGCAGCAGCAGGCCCAAGAGCTCTCGGCGCGCCTGGCGATGATGGAGAAGAGCCTCGCGGAGGCGCAAGAGGCTCAGGGGCTCGCCCGCCAGGAGCTGGAAGCGGCGGGCGAGCGGGAGAGGCATCTCTCGGAGCAGTGCCAGGCCGCGCAGTCCAGGCAGTCGGAGCTGGAGCGCGGCTTAAGCGAGGAGAAGGCCGCCCTCAGCCGGGAGCTCAACGAGTGGCGCATCAAGGCGCATGAGCAGTCCCTGCGAATCGCGGACATCGTGGGGCGCGCCGCGGCCGCGGAGCAGAACCTCCAGCAGGCGAAGGAGGACCTCGCGCGCGAGGCGCAAGCCCGCAAGGAGCTGGAAGCCAAACGCCAAAGCCTCGAAGCGGAGATGGCCGGCCGCGAGCAGGAGCTGCTCGATGAGTTCCGGCACAAGCGCGCCGCGATCGAGAGGCTCAAAGCCGAGGTGGAGGCCCGGATCGCGGAGATGACGCGCCTGCGCGCAAAGGGCGCGTAGGAGCGGACCTTCGATTGTTGTAAGCCGCATGGCCAAAGTCCTCATAGCCGACGACGACCCGATCTTCCGGGAGCTCATGCGCGAGACCCCGGAAGGCCATGAGACGGTCATGGTCTCAAGCGGGGACCAGGTGGTCGCGTCGCTGAGGGATTTTCGCGCCCAGTCCACTTGAAATTCGACGCCCTCCTGCGCGCCGCCAGCTAAAACGGGCTGCGCCGTCGTCCCTAACATCCAAACGACGTATTGAACTTTCCAAACGACTTATGTCCGAAGTTTGGACGTACCAAACCAACGTATTTCTGATGCTTGGTACGTCGGCTCGAAGGCGAATTATGCTGAGAATATCAATACTTTATGCATGCTTCCCCGGAATTTCCGTGGTAAACTTTCGTAGTCGGGCGTCACCTTGAGCGTAAATTATGATGGAAATAGCGATACTTTCTGCATGCCCACCCGGAAAATCCGGGTAAGCATGCAAGAAGTGATGATAATTCCATCGCAATTCATCCGCGCACTGACGGCGGCGACCCTGACAATAGGGAACGACACTGGATGTCATGGCAGTGAGCTCTGAAGCTGTTCAGACACACGGCGTTGTTGAATGCTTACTTTTGGATGGCGACCTGCGCAACGAAAAGTGTCGAAAATATAAGCATTTGTTTTGCTTGGACCTTCAGCGTTGAAAGTGAAATTTGAAAAAAGGTCGATATTTCCAGTAGATATTTATCTCGAAGTCGCCATCGGCCCGTATGGTTTCGATGATGCCCGTGCGCGCTCGTCGAGGAACCCGCTTCCCGAACTATCTTTGGGAGAAGACCCCCGCCTTCAAATACTCCTTGATCAGCGACTGATACGGAACGTTGATCTCGTTGGCCTTCTCCTTGATGCGATTGAGGAGATACGTTGGGATGCGGATAGAAATAGGCCGCGAGGTAGGCTTGAGGTTGGGGAAACTGGCCCTCTCGAAGTCGCTGCGTTCATAGTACTGCGACAGATCGAGCTTGCCCCAGAACTTCCTTTCTTCATCCTCATTCTCAAACTTCGGAAGCTTAAGACTCTTTTTCATAGAGATGCATCTCCTTTCTGTTCACATCCCTTGCAGAAATAACCCTGATCTTCTTGCCGCGCTTCGTGAACACCACGAACAACAGCCGTTCTGCCTTGGTCTTGCCGATCAGCATCGACCTTTCCTCGCTACCGGAATGCAGGGGGTCCCGCGAAATGATCTTATGCTCGTCAAAGAAGACTTCTTCGCTTTCGCTGTCTCCCACATCATGCTTCTTGTTCTTTTCAGCGTTTCCGCGATCCCACTCAAATTCCAAGGCTCCCGGATCAATATGCATGTATATACTGTATTATACACCAGGTGAGTGGTCCTGTCAAGGCCCCGCTGAGACATCTTCTGGATGCCCACCAGCCGCCTTGCGCACTATCCGTGAGTGTCGCAAAAGTCAAACTTGGCTTTTCGGCCCCTCGTCGATCGGGAACTTCCCAATAGCAGCATCGTCTCAAGCCTTGTTCAGCCGCGTGTCGAGCCACACGGCCAAGGACAGCACCAGGCCGCGGGCGATGAACTTGAACTCGGGCGAGACGGCGAGCAGGGTCATCCCGTTGAGCAGGGTCGCCATGATGAGGGCGCCGAAGAGCACCCCCAGCGCGGTCCCGCGGCCGCCCTTGAGGCTGGTGCCCCCGATCACGCAGGCCGCCACGGCGTCGAGCTCCATGAGCTCGCCCACCGTCGTGGTGGAGGCCCCGGCGTAGGCCGTCTGCAAAAATCCCGTCGCGGCCGTCACCGCGCCCATCACGGCGAAGGCCGAGATGACCACCCGGTCCACCGGGATGCCCGAAAGCACGGCCGCCTCCTCGTTGCCGCCGATGGCGTAGAGGTAGCGGCCGAAGGGGGTGTGCTCGGTGAGCACCACGACCGCGAGCGCCGCGGCGGCCAGGATCACGATGGGCAGGGGCACGCCGCGGAAGCGGTTCATGACCAGGACGAAGAGGAAGAGGAGCTGGGCCGAGACGAAGACGCCGAGGAAGCGCAGCTCGAAGTCCCGGCCTTCCTGCGCCGCGGCTGGGCGGCGCGCGGGTCGGACTCCGCTCGCGCCGTCCCGACGACGCTCAGGCCCGGCGGCGGGGCGCAGCTCTTGCCAGGCCAGCGCGGCGACGGCGGCCGCGGCCAGGAGGAGGCCCGCGGCGGGGGGGAGGTAATAGGTCGTGAGCAGGGAATAGAGGTTGCTCGTCCCTCCTTGGGACACCGGGACAGTTGCGTTGCGGATGACGAGCCAGAAGAGGCCCTTGAAGACCAGGAGCCCGCCCAGGGTGATGATGAAGGCCGGCATCTTCTGCTTGATGACGATGCTCCCCATGGCGGTCCACACCGCGACCGCGACCCCCGCGGCCAGGAGCATGGCGGCTGGCGCAGGCCAGTGATGGCGGAAGACCAGGACGCTCGCGATGCCGCCGATGAGCCCCACGCCGCTGCCCACCGAGAGGTCGATGTGCCCCGGCAGGATGACGAGGAACATGCCCAGCGCGAGCAGGGCCGTAGTGGAGAGCTCGATCATGAGCATCGAGAGGTTCCGGGGGCTCAGGAACTCGGGGGAGAGCGCGGCGAACACCCCGCCGATGAGGAGCAGGGCGAGCACGGCCGAGAAATCCCTCAGAAGGCGCTTCGCTTGCATCTCAGGCGTGCCCCATGGCAGCTGCCAGCAGGTTCTCGGCTGCGGCCTCCTCGCGGGAGAATTCCCCGGCGATCTCCCCCTCGTGGAGCATGAGGATGCGGTCGCTCATGCCCATGAGCTCCGGCAGCTCGCTGGACACGAGGACCACGGCCTTGCCGGCCTCGGTCAGGGAGTTGACGAACTCATAGACTTCGAGCTTGGCCCCCACGTCGATGCCGCGCGTCGGCTCGTCCAGGAAGATGACCGAGGGCTCGGTCATGAGCGCCTTGCCCAGGACCACCTTCTGCTGGTTCCCTCCCGAAAGGCCGGCCACCGCGGCCTGCCGGCCCGGGGCCTTGATGCGCAGGGAGGAGAAGAACCGGGCGTTGGCCTCTTCCTCGGCCGGGCGGTCCACCAGGCCGAGCCGGGTCATGCGCGAGATGGAGGCTAGGGAGAGGTTGAAGCCGATGGACTGGCCCAGCACGAGCCCGTAGCGGCGCCGGTCCTCGCAGACCAGGGCCAGCCCGCGGCGGATCGCCTCCTCCGGGCGTCCCTTGAGCGGCCGGCCCTTGAGCTCCACGCTCCCGGCCAGGCGCCGGCCCCAGGCCCCGAAGATGTGCATGAGAAGCTCGGTGCGGCCCGCGCCCATGAGCCCGCCGATGCCCAGCACCTCGCCGGCCCGGGCCTCGAAGGACACGCCCTTGAGGAAGGGCTCGTCCTTCCCGCTCGCGGCGACGTCGAGCCCCGAGACCCGCAGCAGGGTCTGGCCGGGCTTCGAGGCCCGCCGCGGGAAGAGATCCTCGATGTCGCGGCCCACCATGTGGCGGATGACCTCCCGTTGGTCGGTCCTGGCTGCGTCGAGAGTCGTGACGCTCGCCCCGTCGCGCAGGACCGTGATGCGGTCCGCCACGGCGAAGACCTCCGAGAGCTTGTGCGAGATGTAGATGCAGGAGACGGCGCGCGGGCCGTTCTCCTCTCGCGCCGTCCCGCCGACGCTCAGGCCCGGCGGCGGGGCCGCGGCCTTGGGGCCGCAGTCCTCGGAGGGCAGATGTTCTCCTCTCCCGGAGAGGGCCGCGGCCTTGGGGCCGCAGTCCTCGGAGGGCAGATGTTCTCCTCTCCCGGAGAGGGCGGCGCGCTTGCGCAGGTCCTTGAGTATGCCCAGCAGGATCTCCGTCTCGGTCTCCGTGAGGGCCGAGGTCGGCTCGTCGAGGATGAGTATCTTCGATTCCTTGCGCAGGGCCTTGACGATCTCCAGCAGCTGCCGGCGCCCGGCGCCGAGGTCTTTAGCCTTGACATGGGGATCGATGTCCAGCCCGAAGCGCTCGAGCAGCTCGCGCGCCTGCCGGTAGACCCGCGGCCAGTCGATGAGCCCCCTGCGCTTCGGCTCCACGCCCAGGAAGATGTGCTCCGCTGCCGTCATCTCCGGCACCAGGGCCAGCTCCTGGCAGATCACCGCGATCCCCGCGGCCTCGGCGTCCGCGATGGAGTGGAATCGGGCGGGCCGGCCGCCCACGAAGAGCTCGCCTTCGTAGGAGCCGTAGGGATGGATGCCGGAGAGCAGCTTGATGAGGGTGGACTTGCCCGCCCCGTTTTCACCGCAGAGGGCGTGGATCTCGCCCGGGCGCAGGTCGAAGCTGACCCCCTTGAGGGCCGTCACTCCCGGGAAGCGCTTGACGATGCTCTCGGCGCGCAGGAGCACTAACCCTTCTTGGGGCGCTTGGACTGCGGCGCGCTTGGAAGCGCAGTCCTCGGAGGGCGGCTGTTCTCCTCTCCCGGAGAGGGCCGCGGCCTTGGGGCCGCAGTCCTCGGAGGGCGGCTGTTCTCCTCTCCCGGAGAGGGCCGCGCGCCGCGGTAGACGTCGTCGTAGGAATGGAGCCCGTCCTTGACCACCGTGGAGAGCATGTTCTCCTTCGTGACCGCCACGACCTCGAGCAGGATGGAGGGGACCTTGAGCTTCCCGTTGTCCACCTCCGAGGAGGCGACCACGCTCCTGCCGGAGGCCATCCTGACCGCGGCCTCCGCGGCCTTGCCGGCCAGGCTCTTGAGCGGCTTGTAGACTGTCATGGCCTGGGCGCCGGCCGCGATGCGCTGGCAGGCCGCGAGCTCCGCGTCCTGCCCGATGACGATAATCCGGCCGGCCAGGCCCTCCTCGCTCAAGGCCTGGATGGCGCCGCCAGCCGTTCCGTCGTTGGCCGAGAGGACCGCGTCGAAATTCGAGCCGCCCTTGGTGATAGCCGCGTTGACGATCTTCTTCGCGTTCTCCGGCTTCCAGTTCTCGGCCCAGTCCTCGTGGACCACCGCGATCTCGCCCTTCTCGATGTAGGGCTTGAGCACGTTGTCCTGGCCCTGCTTGACGAGGAAGGCGTTGTTGTCGGTCTTGGCGCCGTAGATGCGCACGATGCGCCTGCGGCCCCTGCCGCGGAACTGCTCGACGAGATAGCGGGCCTGGGTCTCGCCGACCTTGACGTTGTCGAAGCTCACGTAGAGGTCCAGCTCGGAGTCGGTGATCAGGCGGTCGTAGGAGATCACCGGGATGCCGGCCTCGTGGGCGAGCCGCACGGCCTTGGCCATGGCCCCGCCGTTGTGGGGGACCACGACCAGGACGTCCACCTTGCGGCTGAGCAGGGCCTCCACGTCCTGGATCTGGCGCGTGTCGTCGCTGTTGGCGGCCTGGACCAGGACGTCGGCGCCCAATTCCTGGGCGCGCTTGAGGAAGAGGTCCCGGTCCTTCTGCCAGCGCTCCTCCTTGAGCGTGTCCATGGAGAGGCCGATGAGGGGCCGGCCGCGGCCGCGCGCCTCCGGCGCCGCGCCTGAGCCCTTCGAGAGGAGGACGCCGGTGGCGGCGCTGAGCAGGCAGGAGAGGACGACCAGGGCGATGCGGGCTTTCATTGAGGCGGATTTTACTACTTTTGGCCGCCGCTACCTGCCGGCGCCTTTGAAAAGGGACGACAATGAAACGGAGAGCGCCGCGGCTATCTTGGCCAGCGTGAGGAGGCTGGGCAGCTTGTTGCCCCGCTCGATGTGCCCGAGGAAGGTGTAGTGGATCGCGGCCCTGTCGCTCAGCTCCTCCTGAGTGTAGCCCCGCTCGACCCGCAGCTTCCGGATCTCGCGGCCGAGATGATGCGCCAAGTCGCTCATGGCAGTAAAATATATCCTCAAACGCGAGCCTTTGAGAACAGTCTATAGGGCGCATTGAACCTTCCACGCGTTGGTTTGGCACGTCCCGAACCAACGCCGTCTGGATGTTCGGGACGATGTTTGGAAAGTTTGGACGCAATGCCCGCGACGGCCTCGATCGGCATAAGCCCTCATCGAAAGCATGCGCCGCAGCGCCTGAATCCTCTTGAAGGATTTCTTAATTTTTCCTTAAAAAGATCATGCGACCGGCAGACTATGTTTGAACCCGGCGAAAGTTTGCTTGAATTTGCAGGCCGCATCGCCATGACGGACCCAAACGCCATTCCCCCGGCCGGCGGCCCCCGCATTCTCGCCGTTGACGATGCGACGGCGATGCTGCGCCTCCTCTGGAGGGTCCTTGAGCAAAGAGGGTTCGCTGTCGATACCGCCGGCGACCACTCCACGGCGCTGGCCATGGCCGGACGAGGGGATTACCAGCTGATCCTGCTGGACATGCACATGCCCGGCGTCTCCCTGCGGGAAACCGTGGACGGGTTCAAGGCCGCGCTTCCTGACACCCCCGTCTTGCTCATGACGGGAGACGCCGACGCCTCCCTCATCGAGGAAGCCCGCGCCCTTGGCGCTTACGGCCCGATCATGAAGCCGATCGATATGGCGGAGCTTGAAGAAACGATCCGGCGGCTGATGCGCCGGAGATGAGCGGCCGGGCCGGCTACTCCAACGGGTTCCTGAAGCAGTACCCCATCTTGGAGATGGTCTCGATCAGCTTTTTCCCGCGGCCGCCCAGGCGCCGGCGCAGGCGGCTGACCATGACGTCCACGGCGCGCGTGTCCGCGGTGCTGCTCATCCCCCAGACGGTCTCAAGCAGGTAGGCCCGGGTCAGGACCCGGCCCGCCTTGCGCATCAGGATCTCCAGCAACTCGAATTCCCGGGGCTGCAGGGTCACGTGCTTGCCCTGCACGAGGGTGCGGCGCTGGCTGGGGTCGATCTCGATGCCGCCGATGCTGAGCGGGGAGCCCCAATGCTCGGAGCGCTCCCAGCGCCGGCGGAGCACGGTCCTGATGCGGGCGGCCAGCTCCCTGGGATCGGCCGGTTTGACCAGGTAGTCCTCGGCGCCCAGGCTGAAGGTCCGCGCCACGGAATCCTCGGTCTTGCGGGGACTCAAGACGATGACGGGCAGGTCCCGGCCCGCCTCGGTCTCGCGCAGGACGCGCAGGAAGGTGAGGCCGTCCATGTCCGGAACGTCCAGATCCAGCAGGAGCAGGTCCCGGCGCTTGGACTTCAAGTGATCCAAAGCTTCATGCGCCAGCCTGCAGAGATCCACCTCGAATTCCCCTCTTAGGAATTGAGCCAAGCCGGCCCCGAGCTGCTCGTCGCCTTCGACAAGTAAAAGGTGATACGGCATAGAGCGTGGGTATTATAGCCGATTCTGCAATAAAATGGTTACAAACAGATTACATTTCGTTGAGGTCGCGGTAACAAAAATAATCCTTAATTAGAGAAGCAATATTGAACCGGAGGATATTATGTATCGAATTCTCGCAATAGAAGATGACCCGATCATGCGGAAGCTTCTGTTCAAAACTCTCACCCCCGAGAATTACGAATGCATCCTGGCCCACAACGCGGCCCTCGGACTGCAGGCCTGCCGGAAGGAGAAGCCGGACCTCATCATCCTCGACGTCAATCTGCCTGACGGCAACGGCATCGAGCTGTGCCGGAAGATCAAGGACGACATGGCCATCCGCCACATCCCGATCCTCATCATGACCGGCGAAGCTGTCCAGGTCGAAAACCGCACCGCAGGCCTGGAAGCCGGCGCCGACGACTACATCCTCAAGCCCTTCGACAGCGCGGAACTCCTATTGCGGCTCAAGAACCTCATAAGAGCCTCATCGAAACCCACCCATTCCTGAGACCTGGAGCGCGATGCGCGAGCCCATGGCCGATTGCCCGGGAAAAGCCCAAAGAAGGCCGCGGCCATGGGGCCGCAGTCCTCGGAGGGCGGCTGTTCTCCTCTCCCGGAGAGGGCGGCGTGCGCTCGCGCTTTTCCCCATCCTTGCCTGCGCGCTTCTCTGCGCGGCCGGAGAGTCCCTTGCCGGGAAGCTCAGCAGCGCCTCGACCGCGATCCTGCGCCACACGGGCAGGAGCGGGGGGACTCTCATGGCCTCGGCCAACTTCACCCTGCACAGCACGGTGGGAGAGCCGGGCGCCGCGGCGAGCGCCGGGGGAGGCTTCCGGCTCCAGGCCGGCTTCATGCCCCTCGCCTCCCAGCCGGGCGCCATCACCGCCATCACCGCGCTGAGCAAATCCACCGGCACCTTGGACCTCGCATGGACCGCCCCGGGCCGCGACGGCGCCGTGGCCGGCGTGACCAACGGCTTCTACCGGATCGACTACTCCTCGGACCCCAGCCACGCGTTCAGCCCCACCGTGTACCAGGATGAATTCTCGACCACGGTCGCGCCCGGGCAGGCGCAGTTCCGGCAATTGACCGGCCTCCAGCCCAACACCACCTACTACATGCGCATCTACCTCGCAGACGAGCGCAAGGTCTTCGCCGAGGACTCCAGCGCGGATAGGACCTCCACCCTGGCCAACGTGCCCATCGACCCCGTCATCGCCGAGGTGAGCGAGGACGCGGTCATCATCACATGGTCCCTGCCTGCCAACGGCGCGGCGAGCTTCTTGATGCAGGGCTCCAGCACCAACTTCGGGCCCTCTGGGGCCGTGTTCAGCTCCGCCACGTGCAGCGGCCTGCTCGCCTCTCTGACGATGTCCGGCCTCTCGTTCAACACGACCTACTACTTCAAGGTGGCCAGCCTGAACTGGCAGGGCGACCCCAGCTACACCGTCATCCTGAGCACGCTGACCCTGGGCCGCCCGCTTTCGGTCAGCGATATCGTCGTCTCCACCGACGCCGTCAAACGCCGCGTGACCCTGACCTGGCACAACCCGTGGATGGCGAATCCCAAATGGGTGGTGGTCATGCTGAGCACGAGCACGTCCGCCCCCGCGCTAGTTGACGGGACCCAGGTGGTTCCGGGACAGACCCTCGGCGATGCCTCCGTCGTGAGATCCACGACCTGGGCGGAATCCCTCGACGATTCCGGCCTGGCCCTGGACACGACCTACTACTACCACCTCTACACGCAGAACAGCAGGCTGTTCTACTCCTTCGTGATGTCGATGTCGACCTCCATTTTCCTGGACCTCCATCCCATGGAGGCGGCCGGGCTTACGGCCCAGAGGAGCCCGAACCGCACCCAGTTCATCCTGAGTTGGAAGCCTGTAACCAGCAACGAGGACGGCAGCCTGTTCGCTTCCACGGCTTCGCCGCGCGAGTCGGAGCTGAAAGAGTACGAGATCTACCGGGCGACTTCTGTCCTTTACGCAAACTGGGGGTCCACCCCAATCAAGACCGTCCCCTTCTCGTCCATGACCTTCACGGACAGCGGCCTCTATTCCACGATGACGTACATCTACCGGATCCGGGCGAAGGACTCCCGCGGAAAGCAGAACGACGGCATGGCCATCGACACGGATCAGAACCTCTACGCCTTTGCCAACGATAACGTCACCCACTTCAAGGTCCCGGCGAAGATGCGCACCGAGCTCCTGGCGGAGACCAACCGCCACAGCGCCGACATCGTCATCCGCGCCAAGGACCTCAATTCCGATCCCGCAAACAAGATCATGCGCGCCGCTCGCTTCACAGCGTACAAGCTCCCCGGCAATGAGACGGTCGATTCCTTCGAGCTCCCCGCTCCCGAAGCCACGGTGGCTCTGCGCTACGAAACGGCCGGCAGCCAGGTGGTGGGGTACAACCCGGCTTCCGCGCAGGGCGCATCCGGCGCGCCGTCGTCCCCTGAGAACCTCGGCCTCTACTGGTACAACGGGAGCCGGTATCTCAAGCTCTTCGGCGCCGTGAACACGGCCGACCAGACCGTCGCGGTGCAGGCCGGAAAGATGGGGGAATACCAGATCCGCAACGTCGCCAGGTCCCAAGGCTTCAATTTCGACATCTCCCAGATCACCAACAAGATGATCACGCCCAACGGGGACGGCCTCAACGACACAACCGTCTTCATTTTCGACAACCCGAATGACTCAGGCTACTCCGGCAGGATCTTCGACGTCAGAGGCGGAATGATCGCGGACATGTCCCCAGGGCCGGTCCAGGGGTGCCAGACCGGCAGCCTGAAGTGGGACGGAAAAGCCAACGGAGCGCCGGTGTCGGGCGGGGTGTACATCTATCAGATCCGGGCGGAAGACAAGGTATTCAACGGCACCATCCTGGTGATCAGATGAAGACAGCGGCCAGGAACCATTCCCTCGGGGCGATCTTCTTCGCGCTCTGCCTGCTGCTTGGCGCGGCCCGGCCCGCCCGGGCGGCCTTCCAGGAGATGGGCGTGGGCGCCCGGGCTCCGGGGATGGGCGACGTGTTCACGGCCCTGGCCGACGACGTCTACACCATACACTACAATCCCGCGGGGCTCGCCCTGCTGGGCCGCCCCGAAGTGGGCACGTCCTACACCCGCCTGCTCATGGGCCTGAGCGACAGCTCGGAGCTGAGCACGACCTTCCTGGGCTACGCCCACCCGCTCGACCGCGGGCGCAAGGGTACCCTGGCGACGTCATGGGAGCAGTTCTCGCTCGACCAGGGCCTCTACAATGAGCGGGCCCTGTCCTTCTCGTACGGACGGAAGCTGTTCCAGGACCTCGGCCCGGGAACCCTCTACGGTGGCCTGAGCCTCAAGCACCTTCAGAGGAGCTTCGGCCACCAGCCCGAAGCGAGCAACGCTTTCGAGAACGGAACCGAGCAACGGGGCCATCCGGACCCCGTGCTCTCCGGCAAAAACAGCGTCAGCGTCTTTGACGCGGACGCGGGCGCGCTCTACAGGCTCGGGGAGCACTACACCCTGGGCCTCGCGCTCATCCACTTCCCCCAGCCCAACGTCGCCTTCAGCTCCGCGGACTCCGATCCCGTGCACATGACCACGAGGCTAGGGCTCAACTACGCCAGCCTGCTCTCCAACCTCGGGGTCCAGTTCGAGACCCTGAGATCCCCCGCGGGCACGCGGGACAAGAACCTGGCCGTGGCGGCCGAGCGGTGGTTCCTGCGCATGTTCGTGGGCGATTTCGGCCTGCGCGGCGCCCTGAACATCGGGGACAGGGGCTACCGGCAGGTCGCCCTGGGCGTCTCCTACCGCACCAAGCGCATCTCGCTCGACTACGGCTTCTCCCTGCCGATCAACTCCATCTCCGCGACAGCCGGCTCGCACCGGGTCGGCATCAGCCTCCGCTTCGGGTCACCGAGCGAGTCCGACGAATCGATCCTCATGATCCTCGAGGCCATGCGCCAGCTCAAGAAGGGCGTGATGCCGGAGCTGCGCGCCTTCGGCGCGGGCCTCAGCCCGGCGCAGAAAGCCCTGCTCGACGAGCACGTGGCCATCGCCAAGTCCCTCCAGGCCCAGGCGAAGTACCAGGCCTCGATGGAGCGCCTCAGCCTCGCCCTCGCCGTGAGCCCCTCGGACGCGGACCTGCTCAAGAGCTTCGGCCGGCTCAACTGGATCGCCCAGCAGGTCAAGGAGCTGGCGAACTACAAGCTCGACCCGGTCCAAATCTCCTGGCACCAGGGCATCCTGGCCTACCTGGCCGGCGACGCGGCGCTCGCCATGGAGAAAGTCTCCTACGCACGCAGCCTGGCGCCGGAGCACAGGGCCCTCAACGGCTTCCTGGCCCAGCTCGAGCTGGCCACCGGCGTCAAGCGGCCCGAGATCCCGCAGGCGCCCCCGGCCCGCCATTTCGTGGTCGAGCAGCTCCTGGCCCAGGCGGCGATGGCGGTGGAGGACGGCCGCTACGACGACGCCGTCTCCTTGAGCCGGCAGGTCCTCGAGGACGAGCCGGCCAACGCCGCGGCCTGGGAGAACCTCGGGACCTCGTATTTCGCCATCGGCGACTACCGCAACTCCCTCTCTGCGTGGAAGAAAGCCTACGGCCTGGAGAAGAACCCCACGCGCCGCAAGATGATCTCCCGGTACATGGAATCCCTCGACAAGCTCCTGGCTCGGCCCAAGCCCCGCATCGAGCCCGAGCATCCAAAGGAGCCCGCGGCTCCGGCTCCGGCCCCGGCCCCGGTCCAGCCGGCGCCCAAGCCCGCGGCAACGCCCGCCCCGGCCCCGGCCCAGCCCGCGGCCAAGCCTGCCGCGGCCCTGCGCCGCGGCCCGGCAACGCCGCAGGACATCCAGAGGCTCTACAACGCGGGCGTGGATTTCTACACCGCGGGACAACTGGAGAAGGCGCGCGACGCCTTCCAGGAAGTCCTGCGCCTGGATCCGGCCTACGTGCCGGCTTCCAAGGCGCTCAAACGGGTCACCGACGAGATGCCGCAGAGATAGGAGAGGGGGAGCCCCATGCGGATTCGAACGAAGATCAGCCTGCTCGTCGTCACGCTCATCGCCGCCGTGGTGGGCAGCATCGCGGCCAACCTCTTCTGGCTGGAGCAGCGCCGGGTGCGCGCGGATTTCTCGGGCCGCGTGGACGCCCTGCTCGAGGGGGTCCTTCGCATCTCGCGGGAATCCCTGACGACCCAGGACGAGCTGATGCTGCTGAGCTACCTCAAGTTCCTCATGCAGGACTACCCGGAGATCAAGCTGGTCATCGTCAGCCGGCAGGGGCACGTCTCCCTTCTGGGCGACGTCATCGGGCCGGACCTGTTCTACCGCACCCTGACCATCACCGAGCGCAAGGCCGCGCAATACCGCTCCGCCCCCGGCAAGTGGAAGCCGTCCGCGCCCTTGTCGAAAGACGCCGTCACGAACAGCTCGGCCGCGGACCAACCCATCCCGCCCAACACGTTCACCATCCAGATCGGCTTCTCAAAGACGATGCTGGACGCCCAGGTGCGTAAAGCCCAGAGGGCCCTGGCGCTCCAGGTCTCGGCCATCACCCTGGTCGGCCTTTTCTTCGGCATCCTCGGGGCCTTGTGGCTCGGCCGGCTGCTCTCCCGCCCCGTCGCGGCCCTGGCCGCGGCCGCGCAGGACATCGGGGAAGGGAAGCTGGATACCGTCGTGGAGACGCACAGCCGCGACGAGCTCGGCGCCCTGGCGGGCCAGTTCAACCGCATGGCGGTCAAGCTCCGAGACCTCATCCGCTTCAAGGAGGACCTCTTCGGGACCCTCTCCCACGAGCTGAACACCCCGCTCACGGGCCTCAAGGGCTTCCTGGATTACCTGCAGAAGTCGCGTGCCGCGCAGGACCCGCAGGAGCGCCGCGAGGCTTATGAGACCATGTCCGAGGCGGTCCGGCAGATGGAGATTTCGCTTGGCAACGCCCTGCAGCTCTTCGCGGCCGGGGCCCATCCGGTCCTCCTCCGCCCCGAGACCCTCTGCGTCAACGACATACTGACCGAGGCGATAAGACTCTACCAGCCCATGGCCCAGACCGGCGCCATCGCGCTGAGCGGCCCCTTCGGCCCACCCGAGCTGCGCGTGAGTGCGGACAGGGAGATGCTGCGGCGCGTGTTCATCAACCTGGTCTCCAACGCGCTCAAATACACGCCTCCGGGCGGCTCGGTGAAGGTCGCGCTGGAGGAGGACGCGGGCGGCGTGAGGGTCTCGGTCGCGGACACCGGCTCTGGCATAGCGCCGGAGGACCAGGAGAAAATCTTCACCAAGTTCTACCGCGCGCCGGGCCCGGACGGAAGGCGCCAGATGATCCCGGGCTCTGGCCTGGGGCTGGCCATCGCCAAGCAGGCGGTGGACCTGCACAAGGGCAGAATCTGGGTCCAGAGCGAGCCCGGCAGGGGCTCTGTTTTCTACGTCAGCCTTTCGAAGGCCGCGGCCATGGGGCCGCAGTCCTCGAAGGACGGCATTTCTCCGCTTCCGAAGAGGATGGAGGGAGTATGAATCCGGCAAAGAGGGAAACGAAGCTGATCCTGCGCAGAATGAGGCGCTGGACCATCCTCCGATTGCTCACGGCCTCCCTCCTGGTCTTCGCACAAATCCCATGGGTAGGGGTGATCTCTGCCCGGGCGCAGAGCGTCCCCTCCATGATCAGCTTCCAGGGCCGCTTGACCGACGACCTCAGCAATCCGCTGGGCGGCAGCCACAATTTCACCTTCAAGATCTTCGACGCTCCGGCGAACGGAAACAAGCTCTGGGAGGAGACTCAGGGCGGCGTGGCGGTGACCAACGGCGCGCTCTCCGTCCAGCTCGGCGCCTCGCAACCGCTGACCCCCGCCGTGTTCAGCGGCGCCTCCGCCTACCTGGAGATCTGGGTGGACGGAGTGGCGCTCGCGCCCCGCGAACGCCTCGTCGCGGTCCCCTACGCCTTCAACGCCAAGCAGCTCGATGGGCGCGAATTCGGCGCCTTCGTCTCGACCGAGAGCGCGCAGACCATCGCGGGCGCGAAGCTCTTCCTCAACAACATCAGCCTCAATGGGAGCGGCCGCGTGACCAACCTGGCGGCCCCGATCGATCCCGGCGACGCGGCGAACAGGGCCTATGTGGACGGCACCCGCGTCTCCAAGACCGGCGACGCGATGACCGGCCAGCTCACCGTCTCCGGCCAGGACGCCTCGGGCTACAGCCTCAAGCTGAGCTCGGGCATCAGCATGCCCCAGGGGACCGTGGCCGCGAAGCTCTTCGTGGGCAGCGGGGCCGGGCTCACGGACCTGACCGGCATCGACGCCAGCAAGGTGGCCAAGACGGGTGACGCGATGACCGGCCAGCTGACCTTGGTCGGCTCCACCCTCACGGTCACGGGCAACGCTTTCTCGGTCGGCGGCTCGACGCTGGCGGTCGCCGGCGGCAGGGTCGGCATCGGGACCTCGGCGCCGCTCTACAAGCTCGACGTGCAGGGAGGATACGTCAACGCGGCGAGCGGACTCTGCATCGACGGCGTGTGCCAGACGAGCTGGGCGATCCCCGGCGGGGTCACGGGCATCGGCCTGGCCAACTACGTGTCCAAGTTCACCGGCGGCTCAACCATCGCGAACTCTTCCTTATATGACAACGGCAATGTCGGGATCGGGACCACGGACCCCGTGCACAAGCTGGACGTTGCGGGAACCATCAAGGCGACCTGGTTCAAGGGCGACGGCTCCCAACTGACCAACGTGCCCGGCGTGGACCCCTCCAAAGTCGCCTTAGCGGGCGATGGGATGACAGGGCCCCTGACCCTGCTCGGCTCCACCCTCACCGTGACCGGCAGCGCCTTCTCGGTCGGAGGCTCGACGCTGGCCGCGGTCAACGGCAGGGTCGGCATCGGGACCGCGAGCCCGGCCCTGACCCTCGACGTCAACGGCCCGGCCCAGTTCGGCTCCGCTTCGCAAAGCACCTTCACCGCAGCCGGCGCCCTCAACATGGCCGCGGGACAGACCGTGGCCCTGGGCCGCGCCCCTGCCGCGGCCTCCGAAGCCGCGACCAAGGGCTACGTGGACTCCATCACAGGCGGGGCCAATGTCTTCTCCTCAACCAGCGCCTGGAGCGCGTGGCAGACCTATTTGAACCAGCTCACGGTCTCGACCGACGTCGTCGTCACCGGCGCATTGAACCGCACCGTGCCGCTGACCATCGGCTCGCCGGGAACGACGGCCACCCTGGCCGGCAACGCCCAGATCAACGGGACACTGGGCGTGGCGGGCGGGGTCGCGTTCTCCAACACCTTCTCGGTCAGCCAGGGCGCCAACCTCGCCACGACGGCGGGCAGCGTCGGCATCGGCACCTCCAGCCCGGCCCAGACCCTGGATGTCAACGGCGCGGCCCAGTTCGGCTCGGCCGCCAAGAGCACCTTCACCGCCGCGGGCGCCCTCACCATGGCCTCCGGACAGACCGTGGCCCTGGGCCGCGCCCCTGCCGCGGCCTCCGAAGCCGCGACCAAGGGCTACGTGGA
>JACRDO010000005.1 GCA_016212885.1 Elusimicrobiota bacterium
GGCAGCGTCGGCATCGGAGTGACGAACCCGCAAAGCAAAGTGGACGTCGAAGGCGGCATGGCCGTGGGCGCCACCTACTCCGGCGCCAGCGCGGCTCCAGCCAACGGCATGATCGTGGAGGGCAGCGTCGGCATCGGACTTACGAGCCCGGGCTACAAGCTCGACGTCTCCGGAGGCGACATCAATACCACCTACAACCTCCGCGCGAGCTTGGCCCTGTACGCGCAGAGCGCCACGCTCTCCCTCGCCGGAAACGCGATCACCCTGAGCGGAGCTGGAGCTAATATCAACTTCTCCGGGGCGGGCTTGGGCCAGATCATCACCGCGGGGGGCCAGAACCTGGCGCTGATGCCCGGCGGCAGCGTGGGCATCGGAGTGGCGACCCCGCAAAACAAGTTGGACGTCGAAGGCAGCATGGCCGTGGGCGCCGCCTACTCCGGCTTAAACGCGGCTCCGACCAACGGCCTGATCGTGGAGGGCGGCGTGGGCATCGGGTTGATAACTCCGGGGGCCAAGCTGGATGTCGCGGGAAACGTGAAGCTGGGCACGGCCGGAACCGCTTTCACCGCGGCCGGCGCCTGCACGATAGCGGCCGCCGCGATCTCCGCCACCGCCAACGTGTACACTTGTACGGGTGTTCCCGCATCCACGGCTGTGGCAGTCTGGTGCAGCGGCAGCGCGGCCATGACCACTCCAAACACAACGGCGCTTTATTGCCGGCCTAATGGAACCGTTAATACGATTGTATGCAACACCACGGCAGTCAATGCAATCGTCATGAATTGGACCTGCATGTGGATGCAGCCATAACTTCGACATCTGGCTTTTCGCAGGGGCGGCGGATCTCCGCGCCGCCTCTTCATTCCCCATCACGGTCCACGGCGCGGAGGAAAAGTTCGTCCAGGAAGCCTGGTCGCGCTGCTTGGCTTGAGTGAGGCATCCTTGACAAATAATAGCAATCTGCTATCCTATAGAGCGTGCGGATCGTGCACCGGGAGCGTCTCCGGGAATTCGCGGGCAGGTTCGCGGATGCCCGGGCGGCTCTGGCGGCGTGGGCCAAGGCGATGGAGGCGGGCCGATTCAGGCATCTTGTGGAGCTTAGGCAGGCCTTCCGCAGCGCAGACTACGTGAAGCCGTATGTGATATTCAACATCGCGGGGAACAAGTACCGCCTGGCTGCGCTGATAAACTACGGATTGGAAATCGCCTCGGTCGAGCGGGTCATGGCCCACGCGGAGTACAATCAGGGGAAATGGAGGCGGTGAGATGACCACCCGGACGCTTGAAAGGAAGCTGCGGCCGCTGGGAAAGCCCGTGCAATGGGCGCTCTTGAAGTGGCTCTATCTCCGCCTGCCTCCGCGCCCTATCCTGAATAAGAAGACCCATGCCGCTTACTCGCGGGCTCTCAGCATCTTGATGCGGGCGTTGGAAGAAAGCGGGATTTCGACGGACGACCGCCGTTCCATCGAGGCTTACCTGGAAGCGGCGGCGCCTTTCATCGAGGAATACGAGAAAAAGGAATTCCCTTTGGGGCAGACCTCCCCCGAGGATATGCTTCGATTCCTGATGGAGCAGAACAATCTCAGCCAGTACGATCTGGCTTCGGATTTGGGCGGCCAGCCCGTAGTGTCCGATATCCTTCACGGCAAGCGCCATCTGACGCGCGAGCACATCGAGCGGCTCAGCCTGCGGTTCCACGTCAGCCCAGCCGCGTTTTATCCGGCTCCAGCCTGATCAGTATCCCCTCGGCATGACCGGGACGAGACGGCCTTTGACCGTCTTGAAATCGTTGAGGTTGGTCCGGATCCAATCCTCGGCCTCCTGGACCCGGTAGCGGCCGGGGGAGGTCTGGATGATGACCCTCTCGATCCCGGCGTTGATGATCATCCTCTTGCAGATCTTGCAGGGCTCCGCTCCCTTGATCACCGCGGAGGAGACGGGAGACACCCCCACGAGGTAAAGCGCGGCGCCGATCATGTCGAAGCGGGCCGCGTGGATGATCGCGTTCATTTCCGCGTGCACGGCGCGGCACCACTCGTAGTGCTCGCCCCTTGGGATTTTGAGCTTGATGCGGACGCAGGCGCCGATCTCCGTGCAGTTGGCGGTCTTGCGCGGGGCCCCGGCGTAGCCCGTGGAAACGATCTGGTCGTTGTTGACGATCACGGCGCCGTAGTGCCTGCGCAGGCACGTGCTGCGCCGGGCCACCTCCTTGGCGATGTTCAGATAGTACTGGTCCTTGGTGATGCGCCTGTCGCGCTTTTTCATGCGGACTCCATTTTAGGGTATCATACCTTATCCCATGGCGGACTCGAGCGATCCGAAGAAGGAAGATTTGGACGCATCGAACCTTCCAAACGACGTAGGTTCGATACGTCCAAATCTACGACGTCCGGAAGATTTGGACGACCGAGGCTCTTTCACGCGGGGGGTGATCCGGCTCAACCGCTTCGCCTTCCTGCAGATGGTCCAGTTCGGCGCCTTCCACCTGGCCAAATCAACCCTGAGCATGCCCGGCTGCTTCGCAGCCGCGACGGCCCTGCCGCTCCTGGTCGGCCTTTTCTGCTTCAGGGTCCTGAGGTTCAGCCTGCTCTCGACCCTGGCCGCGGTCCTGCCTCTGCCGCTCGTGCGCGCCATCCTGACGCTCAAGGAAGGCGTCCCCATCCCTATCCCCCTCGGCGAGCTGCCGCCCGGCGAGCACCAAACCGTCATCGTGGCCGGCGCGCGCTTCCTCGGAGCGGAGATATTCCAGGTGGGCCTGGCCCTCGGGTGCGCGGCCGCGGGCTGGGCCGCGGCTCTGCTGGCGGCGTCCTTGAGAAAACCCGCAGGAGAAATACGGGCGGGCCCGCGGGATCGAGCATGAGAGAACAGGCGTTAGCGCAGCTTGAATCCTGAGCAAACATCGCAATGGCTTTTTCCCGGCTGGTCGTCCTCTTGTCCTTGGCAGCCCTCTCCCGGCCCGCGGCGGCCCAGTCGGGCGCGTTCGAGCGGGGCGGTTTCTCCATGGGCCTGCAGGGAGGCCGTATGTACCAAGCGGGAACCAGCCGCCTTGAGGAATCCCTGGCCAACGGCGCGGTCGAGAATCTCCAGTTCCTGTATTATCCTTTGAGGGGGCTGGCTTTCGGAGTCGAAGCCGGGCTTTTCCGCTTGCCGTCCAACAACAGGCTAGACGACACTTCCCTGCTCAACGGCCTGCCGGCGCAGGAACGCGCCCTCAAGGCGCAGGGCTGGACAGCCTCCTTTTTGGGCCGGATCAATATTCTGGACGGCGCATGGTCCCCTTATCTGCTCGCAGGAATAGGCTTTCACACGATCGTCTTGAAAGAGGATTATCTCCAGCCCGCAGGCGCCTGGGCCAGCGAAAGCCTCTCCTTGCACGGCGTGCTTCTGACCGGAGGCTTCGGCCTTGAGGCCTTCGTCTACCGCAATACGAGCCTGTCCGTCGAGGCCCGCACCCAGCATTTCCGCCTCTCCACGAGCCGCTTTGACGCCGGATACATCGAGACGGCCTCGGGGCTCGTGGGCGTGCGGCGCCAGTTCGGGGGCGAAGGCCCGGTTTCCATCTCCATGCTTTTTGACGTCATGCCGAACAACTTCCTGGTCAGCCCGGGTCTCGATGGTTTCTCGCTCAGCACGCCGTACTGTGACGCTTGGTGGGGCATTAGCTGTACGGATACGGCCGCGAGCAGGCTGAGCTATTCGCCGACAATGAAGATCGGGATAGGCCAGAATCTGGCGGCCATGCGCCTGGACCTCAGCGGCGGCGTCGGCTACATAGTCAATGGACCGCTTCACGGGCCTCTCTATCTAGGCGATGCGGCGCTCAGGTTCAAGCTCGGCCGGCTCCTGAGCGTTGGGCCGCATGTCAGCATCGTGCGCTTCGAACCCAAATGGGCCGGGCATTATTCGAACGAGAACGACGTCAAGATCGAGAAGGGGACGGGAGCCATGCCCGGCGTGGTCTTCAGCGTCGGCAGGACGGCGGCCTTCCAGGCGAGCGTGGACTATCTTGCCATGAAGCCCCTGAAACTAACGACCTATAACGGCTGGGTCGCGAACAAAAAGAAGCTGGATTTCAGCGGCTTGATGGTCCAATTGGGCATCGCCTTCAGGTTCTTCAGGAGCAACGATTAGCAGCTCAATCGCAACAGAACAGGCACGTTATTTGAACACCTTTCCGGCCACTTCCTTCAGGCGGAGGTAGATATCCTCGGTGCGGGAGCTGGGGGCTCCGGGCAGCCTCAGGACCGCGCTCCCGCCCTTGAAGAACAGGAACACCGGCACCCCCCGTACGCCCCAGCGGGACTGCAGGCCCGGATTCTCGTCTATGTCCACGACTCCGACCCTGTATCTTCCCCCGGACTCCGCGGACAGCCGGTCTAAGGCAGGAGCCGCGGCCCGGCAGATCCCGCAGGTCCGAGTGTAGAACATGATGAGGCTGGGGATGTCGGGCCGCGCCGTGAACTCATCAAAGTCCGAGTCGCTCAGCTCGATTGCCGCGGAAGACGCCCCCTTTGGAGCCGGAGCAGGGGCGAAGCTCTGCTCAAGGCCGGCGCCTTCCCCTTCCTCCCCAAGTCCCCTCCAGAGCCACGCCACCGCGGCCAGCAGGACCGCCGCCGCGACAGCCGCGATCCACTCCGCCGGCATCGGCCGCGCGGCTTCTTTCGGCCGCGGCGCCTCCCGAAACGGATTCGGCGTTCCCGCGCGCCACTTGGCGAAGATCAAGCCGCACTTCGGGCATTCCTCGATGACGACCTTGAACTCGGACCTGCAGTTGGGGCATCTCATGCGTCCAAACTTCCCGAACGCCGTAGGTTTGGACGGTTCAATACGGGGCCCTTGAGCGCCCAGGTCTCGTTCGCGTGCTTAAGCAGCTCCGGCTCCAACGGGATCCGGCGCACGAAGCCGGAGACTTCCCCGCTCTTCCAGGCGGCCTGGCAGGCATCCCAAGCCTCGGCGAGCGACTGCTTCCGGAGGTCCGCGCAGGCGAAGGGCAGGGCGTTGAGGAGCTTGACCCGCCCGTCCGGGACCGCCAGCAGCATGGCCTGGGGGCTATGAAGGCGGACCTGCGTCTCTTCGACGATGTCCCAGGGGTAGATCGAGAGCCGGATGGGATGGCCGCGCAGGAGCGCGCGCTCCTCGACCTCCTCCACGGCGCGCGCCCACTCGCCGCGGCTGAGCGAGAGCCGCTCCCAGTCCCGGGCCGCGCGGCCCAGCCGCATCATGGGCCCTGTCACGAAAGTCCGCGCGCCCAGCTTCGCGGCCAGGTCGTAGGCGCCGCAGATCTCGGAAGCGTTGAGCCTGCATGGGACGAAGACGAACTCCGCCGGGACCCCCCGCGCCGCGAGCCGCTCGATTGCAGCCGCGGCTTTCCGGAAATCCCCCCCCGGGCGGATGCGCTCATGGGTCGAAGCCTCGGCGCCGTCCACCGAGACCTGGACGCAGTCGACCGACAAGGAGCGCAGGCGCCCGGCGGCTTCTTCGTCGATCATCGTCCCGTCGGTCTCTATTTTGACCGCGGCCCCGTTCTTGGAGAGGGTCTCGAAGATGTCCCAGGCATGCGCAACCCCGAGCGGCTCGCCGCCTCCGAAGACGACGTAAGGGATCGCGCAGCGGGCGCAGTCCGCCGCGACCCTGAGGGCCTCGTCTTTTGAGAGCTCCGCGCTCCAGGCCTCCCGGGGCCCGGAGTCCTCGCAGCAATGCAGGCAGCGGCAGGGGCAGCGGTTGGTGAGCTGCCAGGCGAGAAGGAGAGGGGCCCGGTAGTCGCCCACCGAGGCCCCCCTCCGATGCGTCACGTGAAGCGGATGTACGGCTGGGCCATCACCTGCTGGGAGACTTCCTCGATGCAGGGCTTCTCCCACAACGGCTGGTCTTTCGCCGCGACATCCGTTCCCGTCGTCTGCTCTTTCATCATTTTCTCCTACACAACAGCTTCCGCGTTTGCGCCGGCGAGGCGGAACCTCGCCGGGTCGAACACCTTGAGCGAGCCCAAGGCCGATAAGTAGCGGCCCCAGGCCTGCGAGACCGACTGGGTCCTCAGATCCGCGCATATGAAGGAGAGGGCCGCCGAGACCTTCACCAGGCCGTCCGGCAGCACCAGCAGGGCCGCGGGCGGCTCGCGAAGCTGCAGCTCGAGCGCCTCATCGAGGGAGTGCGGCCGGAACCAGACCTCGATGCGTCCGGCGAGCTCAACCTCCTTGCGCTCCAGCATCGAGAAGAACCTATCGTAGTCCTCCTCCGTGGGCGCGAGCCGGTCCCAGAACTTGACAGCTGTCCCGATGCGCATCAGCATCCCGGTATTGAACCGGAAAGCTCCCAGTTCCAGGGCCCGGCAGATAACCGCTTCCGCTTCGCGGATGTTGGACCGGCACGGCGCGAAAGCCGCCTCGAGCGGCAGGCCCGCTTCCCGGACCGCCCGGCAGGCGAGCCATGCCTTCTCCAGGGAGCCGTTGGGGCGGAGGCTCCGGTAGGCCTCGGGCGTATCCCCATCGAGGCTCACCTGCACCGAGCGGATGGGAAGCTCACGGAGCCGGCGGGCCTCTTGCGCGCCGAAGCGCTGGCCGTTGGTCTCGATTTTGAGCTGGACCCCGCCGCGCCCCAGCCTTTCCGCCACCTCGAAGAAGTGGGGCGAGAGCGCCGGCTCTCCGCCGCAGAGCATGACGTAAGGGACCCCGGTGGAGAGAAGGTCATCGGCCAGCCGCAGGGCCTCCTCCCGGTTGAGCTCGTTGGGGGAGGGACGGCCGGGCGCGGACCCGGTGCAGCAGTGCAGGCAGGAGAGGTCGCAGTCCCGCGTGAGCTGCCACGAGACAAAGAGGGGCGCCTTGAGCTTCGAGAGTTCCATGGGGTCAGGTCTGGACAGTAGACATTGTGAGCAATCGGAACCAGCCATGTCAATGTCTACTGTCCAGACCTGACCCCAATGGCCAGACATCCAGTGGCTACCACGTAAGCCAGGACAGCGTAGCGGACCGCCGGGACGAATCTCCGGGGCTCCTCATAGGAGCCCAAGGCCGCTTTCGCGCTCAAGCCGAGCAGTGGGAGCGCCGCCAGCGCGAGCAGGGCCCTTGCCGGGAAGAGCCCTGCCAGAGCGCCCAAGACGGGCACCGCCAGGCCGAGCGAAGCCATGGCCAGATAGAGGATCACCCCGCCCTGACGGCCGAGCCTGACCACCAGGTTGCGCTTGCCCACGAGGCGGTCCTGATGGTAGTCCGGGATCTCGTTGACCACGGCCAGGGCCCCGATGAGAAAAGCCGGGACGAGCGAGGCGAGCAGGGCCCCGGAGGAGAAGCGGCCCGTCTGCAGATGGAGGCTGCCCAACGTCATCCACGGCCCATAGGAGAGCGCGATCATGGCCTCGCCAAGGCCGCGGTACGCCCACCGGATGGGCGGCCCGACATAAAAGACCGCGGCGAGGCCGCCCAGGGTCATGTAGAGCAGGATGGGCCAGCCGCGGTTCCACGCCAGCGCGAGCCCGATCGCGGCCGCGGCGGCGAAGGCGGCCGCGCCGAGCCGGAGCGCCCAGCCGAGGACGGGGTCCGCGTCGTCCGGGTTGAAGACGCGGTCCGTGCCCAGGCGCGAGTCGAAGTACTCGTTGAATGCCTCGACCCCGACGACCGCGAAGACGATCCCCAGCAGGCCCAGCCAGAAGACGCCGGGCGCAAACGACTTCTCCATGCCGTAGGCCCAGGCCGCGCCGAGCAGGTACGGCAGGAGCCCGGCGTAGAGGAAGAACCGGTAGCGCACCGCGCCCAAGAGGTTCATGCCAGCCGGACCTCGGCCCACTCGTGCAGGCGGCCGATGCCCCCCGGGTCTTGCTGGAGCTTCGAGACGAATTCCCGGACCTGCGGGCTTCTCCAGCCGTCCAGGAAGGACTTCCAGACCTCGCTCACGCCCTGGCGGCGGAGGTCCCCGCAGATGAAGGGCAGGGCGTTGATGAGCTTCACCTTGCCGTTGGGCAGGATGATGAAAAGGGCGGCCGGATTGGCGAGCCTGTAGTTCAGCTCTTCGATGAGCCCCAACTCGTGGAAGCACACCCGCATGCGGCCTTCGTATTCGCGGGCTTTTTCGCGCAGGGTCCTGAAGAACCGCTCATATTGCTCTTCGGTCGGCTCGATGAGCCCGCGGGTCTTGGCGGCGTTCCCGGCGATGATGGTCCTTCCGGAGTAGAAGCCCGCGGCCCCCCACTCGAAAGCCAGGTCCACGGCGCGGCCGACCTCATGCGCGTTGAATTTCGTGGGCGAGAAATTGATCTCCACCGGAGTCCCAGCCGAACGCAGGTCTTCGACCGCTTGAACGGCCCTCTCAAAGCGCCCGCCCACGCGCAGACCCTCGTAGGAGGCCGGGCCGGCGCCGTCCAGGCTCACCTGGACCGCCTTCACCCCGAGCTCGCGCAGCCTCGCGCAGTCATCGGGCGAAAGGAGGTGCCCGTTCGTCTCGATCTTGACCTCCATCTCTCGCGCGGACGCGGCTTCGACCAGCTCCCAGAAGGCCGGGTGGAGCATCGGCTCGCCGCCGGAGAAAGAGAGATACGGCACCTGGGCAACCGCCAAGCGGCCGAGGACGCCCAGGGCCTCTTCGCGGCTCAGCTCGTCTTTGAAGGCCTTGCCTGGGCCCGACTCCTCGATGCAGTGCAGGCAGGAGAGGTTGCACTCGTTGGTGAGCTGCCAGCCGACGTAGAGAGGCGCTCCGAAAGCGCCGGAGCCGGGGGGCACCGGAACTACTCCCCGACAAGCCCCAGGGAAGCCAGCGCTGCGATGAATTCCCGGGCCTCCGCCCCGAGCTTCCCGTCGGGATCGTTGTAGCGTCCTTTGAGGCGCGAGATGACCTGCTCGGGGCCGCCCCCGGCCGAGATCTCCTTGACCACGGCCGCGGCGGTGGGGCTCAAGGTGTAGACCTTCTCGGAGCGCGTCTCGAAAAGCACCCCGCCGAATTTCTCTTCGCGGAACTTCACGAACCGGGCGAGCTTCATGGGAGCCCTTATCCGACGAGCTCGGCCTCGCGCCTGCGCCGGGAGGGCGCCCTCTCAGGCGGCCTCTGGTTCACATGCGCGACCTTCGCCGGCGGGAAGCCGTTGAAGGTGGTGGAGGAGGCGTGGCTGTAGGCGCCGATCTGCTCGCTGTAGAGGAGCTCGCCGAGCTCGAGGTCCGTCGGAAGGTCCTCGGCCATGGATATCACGTCGAGCGCGTCGCAGGTCGGGCCGAAGACGGAGCAGATCTGCGTCGGGCCCTTCCTGAAGGGCTTCAGGTGGTACTTGCAGTGGTCGAAGATGATGCCCGAGTAGGTATGGTAGACCCCGTCGTTGACGTAGTAGCAGGTCTTGCCCTCGCGCACCGCCTTGCCGATGATCTTGACGACGGAGGTCGCCGCGGTCGCAACGAGGAACCGGCCCGGCTCGGCCAGGATCTGGACGTCCTTCGCAAAGAGCCGGTCGAGCTCCGCGTTGATCCTCCCGGCCAGCACGTGGAACGGCTTGACGGACTCGTCGTAGGGCACGGGAAACCCGCCGCCGATGTCGAGCAGGTTCATCTTCGAGTAGCCGCGCTCCTTGGCTTCCTTAAAGACGCCGGCGGCGAGATTGAGTGCTTGGACGTAGTTCTCGAAGTTGGACGTCTGGCTGCCGACGTGGAAGCTCAGGCCTTCGACCGCGAGCCCGGCCTCCTCCGCGGCGAGGATGAGGTCCACCGCGTCGCCGGGGGCCGCGCCGAACTTGGAGGAGAGCTCCACCATCGCGCCGGTGTTCGGCACCTTCAAGCGGAGGGCCAGGCCCGCATGCGGCGCGTACTTTTGGATCTTGCGGATCTCCTCGAGGTTGTCGTAGGTGACCAGCGGCTTGTAGTAGTCGAGCTGGGTCAGGGCCTCGACGGCCTTGATGGGGTTGGCATAGATGATCTTGTCCCAGATCCAGTCCTGCCGCTCCTTCGGGGGCAGGTGCTGGATGTTCTCATGGACGATCATGAACTCCGGCATGGAAGCGACGTCGAAGCTCGCGCCCGCTTCGTAGAGCGTCTTGACGATGGCGGGGTCCGGGTTGGCCTTGACCGCGTAGTAGGCCTGCACGCGCGGCAGGCGCTTTTTGAACTCGGCGTAGCTGCGCCGGAGCTCGTCATGGTCCACGACGAACAGCGGGGTCCCCCGCTCCTTCGCTAGTCCCTGCAGCCGGCTCAATGGAATCATGGTTAATCTCCTCGCGGTTATCATAGATAATATTTTCCCTGCTTGTTACAATTTTCCGCGTCGAGCGTATATATATTGGGAGGCCGCCTTGGGCTGCCGGATCCTTGTCGTCGATGACTCTCCTATCTCCCGCGTCACGCTCCGGGAGATGCTGGAGTCCCTCGGGCACCAGGTCGTCGGCGAAGCCGACTCCGGCCGAGGGGGCATCGACGCGTTCCTGGCCCTCAAGCCGGACGTGACGACGCTGGACATCTCCCTGCCCGACATGGACGGCATCCAGGTCCTGCGGGACATCCGCCTCAAGGCGCCCTCGGCCAAGGTCATCCTCATCAGCGGAAAC
>JACRDO010000124.1 GCA_016212885.1 Elusimicrobiota bacterium
CTTGGCCGCGGAGGGCTATCGGACTGCGGGCCAGGGCCACCATCACACCGTATTTCAAGCCCTGCGCCGGCTGCTCGACAAGGAGCATCACCACGTCCTCGACTACCTCGACGACTGCCGGTCAAAGAGAAACCTGGCCGAGTACTTGGGAACCGAAGTGACCTCGGCCCAGGAAGTCGCGGAGCTGACTCGCGAAGCGGAAGCCTTCTCCAAGCTGCTTCACGACCTCATCCGCAGCCGGCATCCGCGCCTGGCGAAGTAGTCGCTATCCAATCCTTCCAGACACCCTGGAGAACAGCGTTCTCAATTTGCATTGGCCGCCGTTGAGCACGAACGGAGCTCTCCCCCTCCGGGTCAGGCGTTCCGCCAGGAGCCGGCAATGCTGCTTGCGGTGGCTCCTAATTTCTCGATGCGAGATCGATGTGGGCCGTTGTCGATGAGTGTCCAAAAGCGCACACTTTTCCGCACACTCTGATTCAGCGCGCTCCAAAGGTGAGCCCATGGCAAGCGCCCACAAGACCCATGCGCCAACTCAAAGCAAGGGTGCCTTGAACGCGCCCAGCCGAAGCCATGCTTTCTCCCCATCGACGCCATCCTGCCGGGCCGAAGACCACATGGCTGACCGCGTGTCGTCCATGGCACATCGGCGGAAGACTGAGCGGGTCGTTCGTGCTGGACATCTCGGCCCGCATCCCACGCGCCAATCCCTCAGCCGCCGCCAGAACGGCGCCTGACTCTTCCTCGTCGCCACAAAGAAACGCGATCACTTTGACGGAGAGCACCGCCATGCGCTTATGTTAGCGGCTGACGCCGTTTATCTTCCATTGCAGGACCGTTATCGGGGCGTTAGCGTGCGTTCTTAATGGTTTCATAACGCCCGGCCCTGCTATCGTGTGGGTATGGCGGGTGAGAATGCAGTCGAGAAGCCAGGCGCCGCCCGGCTTTCCCTCCTCTGTCTGACCGCACTGGGCGTGGTCTACGGCGACATCGGCACAAGCCCTCTTTACGCGATCCGCGAATGCTTCAACGGGCCCCACGGCGTGGCGGTCACGCAAGGCAACGTGCTGGGAGTGCTGTCCTTGGTCTTCTGGACCCTGGTCATCCTGGTGACCCTGAAGTACCACGTCTACGTCCTGCGGGCCGACAACAAGGGCGAGGGCGGCATCCTGGCCATGATGGCCTTGGCCCGCCGCGGCGAGACAAGCCGTCGGATGCAGAAGCTGATCCTGGCCTTGGGTCTCTTCGGGGCCGCGCTGCTCTACGGAGACGGCATGATCACGCCGGCCATCTCGGTGCTCAGCGCAGTGGAAGGTCTCGAGGTCGCCACGCCCCTGTTCGCGCCCTATGTCATCCCCATCACGGTGGGCATCCTCATAGCGCTCTTCTCTATCCAGCGCCGGGGCACCACCAAGGTCGGTCTGCTCTTCGGTCCGGTCATCATGGTCTGGTTCCTATTCATCGCTGCCCTCGGCGCCGCAGCCGTGGCCCGCAACCCCACCGTCCTGGCGGCTTTCGACCCTGTCCACGCTGTCCGTTTCCTGATTGAGAACAGCTTGCACGGCTATCTGGTCCTGGGCGCGGTCTTCTTGGTCGCCACGGGCGGCGAGGCGCTCTATGCGGATCTGGGCCATTTCAACGAGCGGGCCATCCAGATAGACTGGTTCTGCCTCGCCGGGCCGTGCCTGCTGGTCAACTACTTCGGCCAGGGGGCGCTGCTGCTCCAAGATCCGACCGCCGCCGACAACCCTTTCTACCGGCTGGTGCCGCCTCTCCTGCTCTACCCTGCGGTGCTGCTGGCCACAGCGGCCACGGTCATCGCCTCCCAAGCCGTCATCTCCGGCGTCTTCTCGCTCTCCCGCCAAGCCGTGCAGCTGGGCTATCTGCTGCGGCTGAGGATCGTGCACATGTCCTCGCACGCGATGGGCCAGATCTACATGCCCGCCGTCAATTGGGCCTTGGCCGCGGCCACGGTCGCTTTGGTCCTCGGGTTCAAGCGCTCCACGAACCTGGCCTCTGCCTACGGCATCGCCATCTCCATGACCATGATCATCACCACGCTGCTGGCCTTCATCGTCTCCCGGCACGTCTGGAGATGGCGGCTGCCCGCGGCCCTTGCCGTGACCGGAAGCTTCCTGGCCGCGGACCTGGCTTTCTTCGGCGCCAACAGCGCCAAGGTGCTCGACGGCGGCTGGCTGCCCCTGGCGGCCGCGATAGCCGTGGTCACGGTCTTCGCGACCTGGGACAAGGGCCGGTGCCTGCTGGCTGAACTGCAGGCCGAGTGTCATCTTCCCCTGGTCCGAATGGCTGAGGAGGCCGAGCGCGGCGGCATCGCGCGCGTCCCGGGAACAGCGGCGTTCCTCTGCGGCACCCCAGGGGGTACGCCCAGCGCCCTGCTTCACAACCTCAAGCACAACAAAGTCCTGCATGAGCAGAACCTGTTCATTTCGGTGCTGACCGAGGACGTCCCCCATGTCCCGGAAGCCCGCCGCTGCGAGGTCAGCTCCGCGGGTCGGGACTTTCATCAAATCCTGATTCGCTACGGTTTCATGGAGGACCCGGACATTCCGGAAGTCATCTCCCGAATGGCTTCGAACGGCTTCAACTTGGCAGTTTCCCCCGGGCGGGTGACCTACATCCTCAGCGACAACACGCTGGTCGCCACGCACAGGGGGCGATTGCCGCCTTGGCGGATGATGCTCTTCGGGTTCCTGTATCGCAATGCGCTCAAACCCACGCAGTTCTTCCACCTGCCGCACAACCAAGTCATCGAGATCGGGCGCCAGATACAGCTCTGAAAGCGGTACCATGATGGTGATGGCATCCCCCATCCGCGAGTACATCCTGGCGCTCGGCGCGGCCATCGTCTGCACGGCCTTGTGCTTCGCCCTCTCCCCCCTGGTGGCGCTGACGGACCTGGTCATGGTCTACCTGGTGGGGACCCTGGCCGTAGCCTTGCGCGGCCGGCGGGGGCCGGCGGTCCTTTCCTCCTTCCTGGGGGTGCTGTGCTTCGACTTCTTCTTCGTCCCGCCCCGCTATACGCTTCACGTGGAGAGTTCCGAGTACCTGGTGACCTTCCTCGTGATGCTGGCCGTGGCCCTCACCATCAGCCACCTGACCCTGCGGGTACGCACGCAGGCGGAGGCGGCCAAACGCTCGGAGGTCGCGGCCGAGACCGAACGTCTGCGCAGCTCTTTGCTCAGCGCCGTCTCCCACGAGCTCAAGACGCCGCTCACCGCGATCCTCGGCTCGGCGGACAGCCTGATGCGGGCCTCGGCCCCGGGCGGCGGCCATTGGCGCGAACTGCTCGAGAACATCCGCGAGGAGGCCGAACGCCTGACCCGTCTGGTGCACAACCTGGTGGAGACCACCCGCCTGGAGTCGGGCAAGGCCCGCCTGCGCAAGGAGCCCTACCCCATCGAGGACGTCGTCGGCACCGCTCTGGAGCGGCTGGAGAAGTCCCTGGCCGGCCGCCCTGTGAGGACGTCCCTGCCCGAGACCCTGCCCCTGGTCCCGCTGGACCCGGCGCTCATGGAGCTCGTCTTCGTCAACCTCGTGGACAACGCGATCCGGCACGCCCCCGGCATGACGCCCATCGAGATCTCCGCTCGAGCGCTCGACGCGGCCCTCGAGGTGTCGGTGACGGATCGCGGCCCTGGCTTGGCTCCGGAGCACATCGGTCACGTGTTCGAGAAATTCTACCGCGCCGATCCTGCCGGCGGAGGCGCGGGCCTGGGTCTGGCTATCTGCAAGGCGGTCGTGGAGGCCCACGACGGCGCTATCGCTGCCCGCAACCGGTCCGAAGGAGGGGCGCTCTTCGTTCTCACGCTGCCGCGCTCATGATGGAAAGAGCCAAGTGCATCCTCATCGTCGACGACGAGAAGGCGATCCAGCGCTTCCTGCGCGCCTCGCTGGAGGAGGCGGGCTTTGAGACCGTGGAAGCTTCCACCGGCCGAGCCGCGCTCGATCTGTCCGTTGTGCGCAGGCCCGACGTCGTGCTGCTGGACCTCGGCCTGCCGGACATGGACGGCCTCGATGTGCTCAAGCGGCTGAGAGAGTGGACCTCCGTCCCCATCATCATCCTGTCCGTGCGGGGCGAAGAGTCGGACAAGATCGCCGGCCTCGACCTCGGGGCCGACGACTACTTGACCAAGCCGTTCGGGGTGGAGGAATTGCTTGCCAGGATCCGCGTGGTCCTGCGCCACGTTGAGCGGGCCCGGGAGGACGCCGAGCCGGTCTACAGGCACGAGGACCTTCGTATCGACCTCGTGGCACGGCGCATCTGGCTGGGCAAGAAGGAGGTCCGCCTGTCCCCCCTGCAATACACGCTGCTCTCGAGCCTGGTCCGCAACGCTGGGCGGGTCGTCAGCCAGCGGCAGCTGCTCAAGGAGATATGGCCCGACGGCGGCAATACCCCGGAGGCGCTGCGCATCCTGGTGCACCAGACGCGGCACCGCATCGAGCGCGATCCTGTCAGGCCGAGGCATCTCAAGACCGAACCCGCGGTAGGATACCGCCTCGAAGCGCCCGAAGAGTAGATCGAAAGCGTGCAGTTTCCCCGCAGTCGGAACTCGCCGCTATTCCCAGGGCCCGGCAGCCTTCCAACGGACATCGCGCGTACATGAGACTGTCGGAAGACTCCGCCGTGTATGGCACAATATGGCACATTTGGTATAATGACCGCCGCGTCGGGCCGGGAGTCCCCGGGTGTTCCGACTCTTAGGCGCGCGGCATCCCATCCAGCGCCGTTGATGTGCCGGGATGCGCCATTTTGCGCCCAAGAGGTTGCAGAGTGGACACTTTTTGGACACTTGGCGGAATTCGGGTCTTTTTGGCCGACGCAGAAGTTTACGAATTAAGCTGCAAATAGCAGTAGAAGTAAGAGAAACGGTTGGGTGCCGGAGCGGTCAAACGGAACGGTCTGTAAAACCGTCGGGCTACGCCCTACGCAGGTTCGAATCCTGCCCCAACCACCACTTTCACAGATGAGGTGAGCATGGCTCTCAACATCGTCGTCTGCGTCAAGAACGTCCCCTCCACCCTGTCCGTCCCCGTC
>JACRDO010000123.1 GCA_016212885.1 Elusimicrobiota bacterium
GCCCCGACGGGGAGGCCCATCTTTGGCCGATTTCATCGTTGCTCCTCGCTCACATAGCTCAAGCTATGCTCCCTCGTCGCGCCTCGAACTCGGCTCAAATCTGGGCCTCCAAATTGTTCATATTATTCCTTTACGAGCCCTTACGGCGCCCCGGGAAGCGCCGTCCCCGGAGGGTCGGGCCGTTCTCCGCTACCCGGAGGGGGTCGCCGTAGAGGTAATCGTCGTGGCGGATGGAATAGTCCGTGGGAATTCCGCCGCGGAATGTCGCGCGGTCGCAGAGAAGCGAGTCGGTCTTCGGGCCGCTGCGAGGCGCCGACGCTAGCGCGGATTTAAGAGCGTCGCGCACGAACTCCCCGAAGGAGATTCCCAGGCGCCGTGCCTGCGCGAACGCCTGTTGGCGCAGGTCCTCAGGCAACATCAAGGTTGTTCGAGTCATATACATATATATAATGGCATATGCATAACTATTTGTCAATACCTCTGGCTTTACAAGCTGCGGCGGTACTGCCCGCCCGCCTCGAACAGAGCCCCCGTGATCTGCCCCAGAGAGCAGAATCGGGCCGCGTCCATGAGGGCCTCGAAGACGTTCTCGTTGCCCAAGGCGGCCCGGCGCAGCTTCTCGATCATGGCTGGCGAGCTCTCCGCGCGCACCTTGTGGAGGCCGCGCAGCATCGCGATCTGGTAGCGCTTCTCCTCCTCGCTGGCCCGTATGACCTCCTTGGGCGTGGTGGTCGGGGACCCCGCCTGGGAGAGGAAAGTGTTGACTCCCATAATCGGCAGCTTCCCGCTGTGCTTGAGGGTCTCGTAGTGCAGCGACTCCTCCTGGATCTTGCCGCGCTGGTAGGCCGTTTCCATGGCGCCGAGGACCCCGCCGCGCTCGCTGATGCGGTCGAACTCGGCGAGCACCGCCTCCTCGACCAGGTCGGTCAGTTCCTCGATGATGAAGGCGCCCTGCAGGGAGTTCTGGTTCTTGACCAGCCCGAACTCGTGGACGATGATGAGCTGGATGGCCATGGCTCGGCGCACCGACTCCTCGGTCGGAGTGGTGATGGCCTCGTCGTAGGCGTTGGTGTGGAGGGAATTGCAATTGTCGTGCACCGCGCAGAGGGCCTGCAGGGTGGTGCGGATGTCGTTGAACTCGATCTCCTGGGCGTGCAGGGAGCGGCCCGAGGTCTGGCAGTGGTACTTGAGCCTCTGGGACTGCGCGTTGGCCTTGTAGCGCAGCTTCATGGCCTTGGCCCAGATGATCCGGGCCACCCGGCCGATGACCGAGAACTCCGGGTCCATGCCGTTGGAGAAGAAGAAGGAGAGGTTGGGCGCGAACTGGTCGATGTCCATCCCCCGCGACAGGTAGTGCTCCACGTAGGTGAAGCCGTTGGCCAGGGTGAAGGCGAGCTGGCTGAGTGGATTTGCCCCGGCCTCGGCGATGTGGTAGCCGGAGATGGAGACTGAGTAGAAATTCCGGACGCAGTTCCGGATGAAGTACTCCTGCACGTCGCCCATGAGCTTGAGCGCGAAGTCGATGGCGTAGATGCAGGTGTTCTGGGCCTGGTCCTCCTTCAGGATGTCCGCCTGGACGGTACCACGAACCTTGCTTAAAGTCTCCGCCTTGATGCGCTCGTAGATCTCGCGGGGCAGGACCTCCGAGCCGGTCATCCCCAGCAGCAGCAGGCCCAGCCCGTCGCTTCCCTGGGGCAGGTCCCCCTGGTAGGCGGGCGGCTCGGCGCCCTTGGAGCCGTAGAGCTTCGCGATCCTGCCGCGCGCCTCGTCCGAGAGCCCCTGCTGGCGCAGATAGAGCTCGCACTGCTGGTCGATGGCCGCGTTCATGAAGTAGGCGGTCATGACCGGCGCCGGGCCGTTGATGGTCATGGAGACCGAGGTGCGCGGGTCCGCCAGGTTGAAGCCCGAGTAGAGCTTCTTGGCGTCGTCCAAGCATGCGATGGACACCCCGGAGTTCCCGATCTTGCCGTAGATGTCTGGCCGCTCGTCGGGGTCCGCGCCGTAGAGAGTCGCGGCGTCGAAGGCCGTGGAGAGGCGCTTGGCGCTCATCCCGGCGGACAGATAGTGGAACCGCCGGTTGGTCCGCTCCGGGCCCCCCTCGCCGGCGAACATCCGCGTGGGGTCCTCGCCCTCGCGCCTGAACGGGAAGACCCCGCCCGCGTAAGGGAACTCCCCGGGCACGTTCTCCTTGAGCATCCATCTCAGGAGGTCGCCCCAGCCCTCGCATCTCGGAAGCGCGACCTTGGGGACGCGCAGGCCCGAGAGGGACTCCGCGGAAGTCTTGACCCTTATCGGCTTGCCCCTCACCTCGTAGACGAACTCATCTTCGCGGTACGAGGCGGCCTTCTTCTCCCAGCCCTTGAGGAGCTCGGCATTGGCCGGGTCCAGGCCTTTCTCCAGCCCCCGGCGGGCCTCCTCCAATTGTCCGACCGCAATATCCCGGGACTCGCCCGACTCCTGCTCCCGCAAGGCGAAGAGCGCTTGTTGGATCGAGTAGAGCCTCTGCGCGGCGCCGGCCTGCTCCGAGGCCCAGCGGTTGTAGCCCCGGACCGTCTCCGAAATCTCGGCGAGATAGCGGGAGCGGTTCGTGGGGATGATGACCGCGTGCTCCTCGGCGCCGGAGGCGGAGGGGGCCGCGGGCTTCAGCTCCAGCCCCGCCTTTGAGGCGAGCTGTTCCAGCAGGCAGCGGTAGAGCCTGTCCACGCCCGGGTCAGCGAACTGCGAGGCCCTGGTCCCGAAGATCGGCAGGGCCTCGCTCGCGGCCCCGAGCCGGCGGCTTAAGGCGTACTGCTTCCTGACGTCGCGCAGGGCGTCCTGCGCCCCGCGCTTGTCGAACTTGTTGATCGCCACGAGGTCCGCGTAGTCGAGCATGCCGATCTTCTCGAGCTGGGTGGGCGCGCCGTACTCCGGGGTCATCACGTAGAGGGACAGGTCGCTGTGGTCCACCACGTCGGTATCGGACTGCCCGATGCCCGGGGTCTCCAGCACGATGAGGTCGAAGCCCGCGGACTGCATGACCGCCAGGACCTGGTCGATTGAGCGGGGAAGGCCGAAGTTCGGCTCCCGGGTGGCCATGGAGCGCATGTACACCCGCGGGGTGTCGATGGCGTTCATCCGGATCCGGTCCCCGAGCAGGGCCCCACCGGTCTTGCGCTTGGAAGGATCGACCGATACGATGGCCACGGTCCGATCGGGATAGTCGTGCAGGAACCGGCGCAGGAGCTCATCGATCAGCGAGGATTTCCCGGAGCCCCCGGTGCCGGTGACTCCGACCACCGGGGCCTTGCGCCCGTTGGGCCGGGCTCGGAGGCCGTCCATCATGAGCCGGGCGTGCGGCTGGTCCTCGACCGCGGAGATCATCCGCGCGATGGCCGTAAAATCGCGCTGCGCGACGCGCAGCGGCATGTCGGCGATGGCTCCCGGCCCCGGGACGTCGCAGGCGCTCAGCAAATCGTTGATCATCCCCTGCAGGCCCATGGCCCGGCCGTCGTCCGGGGAGTAGATGCGGGCGATGCCGTAGGCGTGGAGCTCCCGCATCTCCTCGGGCAGGATGACTCCGCCGCCCCCGCCGAAGATCCGGATATGGCCGCAGCCCTTCTCCTTGAGGAGATCGAAGAGATACTTGAAGAACTCCATGTGCCCGCCCTGATAGGAGGTCAGAGCAACGGCCTGGACGTCCTCCTGGACCGCGCAGTCCGCGACCTCCCGGGCCGAGCGGTTGTGGCCCAAATGGATGACCTCGGCCGCGGTGGCCTGCAGGATGCGGCGCACAACGTTGATCGCCGCGTCGTGGCCGTCAAAGAGGGAGGCGGCCGTGACGACCCGGATGCGGCGCCGGGTCCGGTAGGGCTCGGCTTGGGGCGCCTGAGCGGCGGTGGATTCGGTTTTCATCCTGCGGCCTCCAGTATCTCGGCCAAGTCCTTGACGCCCAAATCCTTCTCGCCCAAGTCCTTGACGCCGTTCTCGATCATGGTCAGGCAGTAGGGGCAGGAGGTGGCCACGAGCGCGCTCCGGGTCTTCGAGAGCTGGCGCACCCGCTCGTAATTGACGCGGGGGCCCTTCTCCTCGAGCCAGAACATCCCGCCGCCCGCGCCGCAGCAGAACCCGCTCTCCCGGGAACGCTCCGGCTCCACGGCTTGCGCGCCCGCGGCCGCGAGCAGCTCGCGCGCGGGCTGGTAGACGCCGTTGACCCGGCCGAGGTAGCAGGAGTCATGGACCGCCACGCGGGCCTTGAGGCCCGAAGCGGACTTCAGCCGGCCCTGATGAAGAAGCTCCAGGAGCAGCTGGGTATGATGGACCGTCTCGAACCTCCCGCCGAAGTCCGGATATTCGTTCTTGATGACGTTGAAGCAGTGGGGGCAGGGGGTGAGGATCTTCTTGACGCCGAGCTCGCCCAGGAGCCGGACGTTCGCCTCGATGAGGGTCTGGCCCAGGGCCTCCTCCCCCAGCCGGCGCGCGGTCTCCCCGCAGCAGAGCTCCTCCTCGCCCAGCACGGCGAAGGAGACCCCGGAGCGCTTGAGCAGGCTGAAGAGACTGCGGCTGACCTTGCGGCCGCGGTCATCGAAACTGGAAGCGCAGCCGAGGTAGAGCAGGTACTCGGCGCCCGGGGTCTTGCGCCAGAGCGGAAGCTCGAGGCCCTTGGCCCACTCCAAGCGGCCGGCCGCTCCCATGCCCCAAGGGTTGGAGTTCGTCTCAAGTCCCTTGAACACGCGCTTGAGCTCGTGCGGGAACCGGCCCTGCATGAGGACCTCGCTGCGCCGCATGGAGTTGATGCGTTGGACGTGCGAGATGCTCACCGGGCAGGCCTGCTCGCAGGATTGGCACGTGGTGCAGGCCCAGAGCTCCTCCGGGGTGACCACGCCCGGCACAAGCTCTTCGGGCTCCTTGCCGTTCTTCTTGGCGAGCAGGCGGTCCGCCTCGCGGTAGAGGCAGGCCTTCTGCTGGCTGACCACCTCGCGCGGGGCCAGCTTCTTGCCCGTGCCTTGGGCCGGGCAGGAATCGTTGCAGCGGCCGCACTCCGTGCAGGTATAGAGGTCCAAGGCGTCCTTCCAGCCCAGGTGCTCGATGTGCGGGGTGCCGAAGGTCTCCACAGACTCATCGGCCAGGTCCAGCTTGCTCAGCCTGCCGCCGCGGCGCAGGGGCCGCAGGCCCACGTTGAAGACCGAGGTGATGATGTGCATGTGCTTGCCGGCCGGAAGGTAGGCCAAAAACACCAGGATCGCAACGCAGTGGTACAGGAGGGCCCCGTGCCCGAGCGCGGCCGCGGTCGCAAAGGAGAATCCGGCGAAGGCCAAGGCGCCGGTGTGAGCCGCTTCAAAGAGCATGTCGCTCAGCATTAAGCCCAGGATCATGAGCAGGACGAAGAGCGCCTCGCCCGTGTTCTTGAGCCTTGGAACGCGCTCGACGTAGCGCCTCCAGAGCGCCAGCAGGACCATGAGGGTGACCGCATAGTTGGCCGCGTCTTTGAGGACCCCATACGCCTTGCCCATCCATGTCCCGGGGCCCAAGAGGGGCAGGTGGAACTCGAAGCCGGACAGGGCCATGCCGAAGAGGGTCATGGCGCGCAGGAGCAGGGCGCAGAAGCCCCAGAAGATGAGCGCGTGCATGACGCCGGGCACGAAATCCTGGAAGAGCTTTTTCTGGCCGGCGAACACGGTCAGGAGTTCTCGCGCGCGCTCGGGGTAGTCCGCGACGGGGTCGCACGCGCCTGTGCAGGCGTTCAGCAGCCGCCATTTGCGCCAGAGGGCGGCTGCGAAGATTATTAAGGAAATGGGAACAGCCGTGCCGACGACCCAGGCGTCCAGCGGAATCCAATGCATCATCCAAGCCTCACGTCGCAATGATATCTATTCGCGGTGCCGGGCCACAAGCGGCGGCGGGAGAATCCCAGCGGGCAAGAAATTAAAGTATTCCCTCGAAGGCTTGATTGAGTACAGAAGCAAGGAGTCCTTTGAATTCATGCCCGGATTCCCGTCGTAGCTGAAGTAGGGCATCAGCCTTCGCCTGGATTCCCTTGAGCCAGTCTTGCTTCTCAATCTTGGGCACGGGAACCTCGATGCGCTGCAGAGCCTCTATGCCGAGCGTGCGATTTCGGCCGGCTCCTCCGGGTGAAGCAACACCCAAAGCATCAATGCCTTCTTGAGTTAGAAAATAAGCCTTTAGGAACTCGGCCCTTGCGATGCCGTCGAGAGGGACACACGAAATGAAGCGGTGGGACCCGACTCTTCCGGCATCCTCTGGCCGAGCTACAGCTACCGCACCTTCCCAAGCAAACACGTTGCTGAAGACAAGGTCGCCCGGTTCGATTCCAAAAAGCTTCTTGCTGCCGACTGCGATGCCGATAATGCTTGGCTTATGAAAGGTTCCTTTTCCGAATGACCTTATGCCAAGTTCTAAGTAGTTCTCCGTAGGCCTTACCTCAATCGGCCGCCTAACGATGGGAGCAACAAGATGCATTGGCTTTCTTTGCGCGTCCTTCACAATTCCGCACAGTGTGCTGAGAACCAAAGTCCTGGTCTCTTTCTCGATTGCGGCCTGGAGTCCATGCACTTCTTGAACCTCTTCGGCAATCGAGTTGAGCCGTACCAGAATCCGGCGCTGTTCCGGGAGGGACGGGCAGGGAATCTCCATCTTGAGGAATTGTTCCGGCTTGATCCTGTTCTTTCCGCTAGTACCTCTACTTATATCATCGCATTGATTCCAGAACGATCGAGTCTTTGTAATCCAGTGAAACCATCTCGGGTCAAGCCTATCATTGGCGACAACAAAAGTGGGGAATTCACTCGATACCAGGCAGCCGTCTAAACTCTTTGGAACAATACCCACGCTCCCATTTCTAGCCCATATCTTATTGATAATGACGTCGTCGGTTCGTATCTGAAAAAGCCTCGCATATTTCGTGGAACCGCCATCGAGAGTATCTCGTTCATAGGCGCCACCTCCCCAAAGTCTAACTCCGGCTTGTCGATAGACTGTTCCGGGTACTGGAATTACAGGCCTCTCGACAGGCTTGAGGAGTCTTTCCAGGGAGACGCGTGGGAGTCCGCCCTTGCTCATTGGGCGCCTCTGAGCAAATGCTCAATGCCACTGATTATCTTTTGAATCTTCGTCTCCTTTTCTCTGATGCCTTCAAGTAGTTGCTCCGGCGGCATATGCTCGAAATCGTCTTCGCGGCTTGGATTCTTCAGGTCAAGGTTATAACCATGTCCCGCGACTTCCTCGGCAGAGACCTTCCAGGCATATTCATTCTGCTTCCGCTTGTACCACCAATCCAGGCAAGGCCTCAGTTCCTCGAACTGTAGAGGCTGAGTCTTTGAATACTGCTTTCTACCTTCAGGTGAAGGATGCTCGTAGTACCAGATATCCTTGGTTGGCCCGGAACGATCAAAGAACATCAAGTTGGTCGGTATTGGGGTATATGGAGCAAATACGCCACTTGGAAGCCTTACAATGGTGTGGAGATTAAACTCTCGCAGGAGATCCTCTTTGATTCTTGCACAGACACCCGTACCAAAGAGTGTTCCATTTGGAACGACCATGCCGCACCGCCCGCCATTTCTGGTCGTGCCCGACCCCAGACGGCGCAGCCTCCTCATAATTAGTTGAAGGAACAGCAGCGCTGTTTCCGCAGCCTGCTTGTCCTCAGGGAAGTTGGCAAGGATACCCCGCTCCTCTTCGCCACCAAACGGTGGATTTGTAATGACCACGTCCACCCGCTCCCTGTCGCCGATATCCCGGAGCGGAAACCGAAGCGCGTTGCCGGAATCAATCTGCGGATATTCCAGCCCATGAAGCAGAAGATTCATTTGGCATAGCAGGTAGGGCAACGGCTTGGCCTCGATTCCAAAGAGGCTCTTTTGTATCGTCTCTCGGTCTTTCGTGCTCTTGCACCGCTTCATCATATGCTCGAAGGCCTCGACCAGGAAGCCTCCCGTTCCCGCCGCCGGATCGAGCACCGTCTCCCCGATCTGAGGATCAATGGCTTCAACGATAAAGCGCACAACCGGCCGAGGAGTGTAGAACTCGCCCGAGTCTCCGGCCGAATCACGCATTTCCTTGAGCAACGACTCGTACAGATGGCTCAGGACGTGCGTCTCATCGCTCGCGGTGAAATGAAGCTGATTGACCTTATTGATGACATCGCGAAGCAAGTAGCCGTTGACCATCCGATTGATGGTCCCCTTGAACACCGTCGCGATAACGTCTCTGCGGTCCCCGCCGTTGCTTCCTTGGAGCTTGCGAAGATAGGGGAATAGCCCGGTTCCGCGTTTGCCGTCCGGCCGCGCCGTTTCTTCATTACTGACGAAAGAAATCAACTCCTCGCCGGTGATCCCATCATCCTTCGCCGCCCAGTCGCGCCAGCGATAAGGCGCTTCGATGAGGCGTTTGTACGGCTTGCCTGCGACCTTTGCCTCCGCCTCCCAAACCTGCTCCTTGTCATCGAGGAACTTGAGGAACATGATCCACGTAAGCATCGGAAGTCGGTCAAGGTCGCCGTTTAAGCCTTTGTCCTTGCGCATGATATCGCGGGCGGCTTTGATTACCGCACTTAATTGCTGAGCCGAAATCGTCGGCACGGCAGATTTTGTTTTGGCGGTCATATTTCTACTCCTTGAATCCAAGTCCCTCCCAGTAGTCCCGCACCAAAGCGAATGCTTTGCCCGTCTCGTTGGGTGTAAGAGAAATATCACTCGCGATTTTTCGGTATGGCTCTGCCCATTCGACAGGTGGGGCAGGAAGACTCGCCGGAATAGCGTGCGTCTTCCTCCGCTCGAATGTGGCATGCACCGCCTTGGTGACTTCCGGCGCTTCAGGCAGTCCATTTTGGATCAGGATGACGAGATCGGCAAAATCGCGGATGCGGGAGTTGGCGCTGTCTTTCCTGAGCGTGTAAGCGTGAATCTTTTCGGCGAAATGCTGTTCCCTTGGAATCAGCGCAATCCTGGCGGGCGGGATTCCAGCGAAAGTCAGCAAGTCATGACCGTTGATCCATTCGGGCTCTGAGACGATAGTATCGCCAAGAGCAACATCAATGTGGAAGCTGGTGAACTCCCTGTCGGCGAGTCTCGACGTGACGGGAAAGCGGAAGCCCCCATAGGGCTTGAATTCCAGTTCAGCCGACGGACGTTCTATTTGGAAGCTGAACCAGTCGGAGAGATCAATTGCGTCCGCTCGCGTGAGATGGACGAGCAACCGATCTCCGGTGACTTCTTTGCCGCCGAACAGCGGCTGAAGCTCCGGCAGAGACATGTCGATATCCCGAGTGGCCCTCGCGGTTTGGCGGAAGCGCATCTCCATGGCATAGCCGCCCTTTAGAATCCAAGGCGGATGCGCACCGCTGAAGAGCCGTGCGAGTAGCCGTTCAAATGCGATCATTCTGCGCAGGCGGGCGAGGTCAAGCTCTTGCTCACGGGCCATCAGTGTGAGGCGATCTTCCAACGCCCGCCGGAAGGCTTCCGCGGTGGCGTAGGTCTTAGGATCAGTCATTCGGAGGCGGGCCGTGGACCAATCTATTGCGGAGGGTATGGACGTGGGAAATGAATTCGCCCATCGGGCCGCTGGAGCCTTCCTGCATCACTTGATCTATTCGAACCACGCCGCGCGAGAGGGCATCAAGAATGGCTCGCTCGAGCTGGTCGGGTTCGACATGGGCCACGTAGGCGTCGAAGAGCGACCGGAGTGGAGTCGTTACTTTGAACGCCGCATGCTGCTCGACATCGGTTGCGGGGAGAATGGCTTTGTGGACGATGCAGCCGCCAGAGATTTTCTTTCTAAAAGTCGGGGGTACCGTAATGTGGATTCGGGCCGGCATGAAGTCGCCAACCTCATGAAAGGCGAGTGCAGTCTCATGCGAGAAGACTGCCTGAGGCTCTCCCTTCCGGTTGAAACTCCAGAGTGACCAGCGAATGAGGTCCTCCCGATCCGAGTGCGGATAATTTCTGAGTCGGTAGATGCCGCGCTCAATGTATTCCCAATCTCCTGTCTCTTTATGATAGTGCTGAAGGCGGTTATAATAGCCGGCACATCGAGCTTGCTTGGCGGTGAAGTACCCGCCTTGGTCATCGGCGATCTCGTAGAGTCGGCGTTCGTTATCTTTGGTGTTTGAGCGCATATAGGTTACATTTAATGTAATTATTATACAGGGGAGTGGCGGCCAAGTCAATAGCAATATAGTTACATATTATGTAATCAGTTTGCTATTCGATGTAAAGCAGGGATTGAAGACCAGAGACAGCTGAACGGAGGTTTTCAGGCCCGCCGAATAAGTGGGAAATCTCCATCACGTTGCCGTGGTCCGAGATGGGAGGGACATTGAGAATGTCGGGAATCCTAAACTCGGAGATTCCGTAATCAACGTAGGCGTCGCCGTCATCCCGAGCTGGTAGGCCGGTTCGAAGTATTCGAGGATCTCCCTCCAATTGCTCTCATCTCGGGCGCTTCCGCGATGACACTCATCGACGACGATGAGGTCAAAGAAGTCTCGCGAGTATTCCCGATAGAGGCCGGGGCGCCGCTCGTCTTTGGCGAGGGATTGATAGATGGCGAAGTACACTTCCCGGCTCTTCACCGCATCTCTGGCGATCTTGTGCCGGGCATCGCCGAACGGAGCAAACTCGATGTCCTTTGGCTTGTCTATCAGGATGTTTCGGTCGGAGAGGTAAAGAATTCTCGGCTTCCGAGTCGAGTCGCCGGTCCGATTCCAGCGGGCGCTCCAAAGTTTCCAGATGATCTGGAAAGCCACAAGGGTCTTTCCCGTGCCGGTCGCCATGGTGAGCAATGAGCGGCGCTTGCCTTGGAGGACCGCTTGGACGGCGCGGTTGATCGCGATTTCCTGATAGTAGCGCGGGACCTTGCCGGGGATGTGGTGCGGCGGGGTGAGAAGGCTCTTGCCGATCTTGCCTTCCAGGCCTTCAGCCTTCTGGATGCGTTGCCACAGCTCGTCTGCTGAGGGAAAGGGGTCTACCTCCCGCTCCTTGCCGGTCAGGTAATCGTGCTCAATGATCCCCTTCCCGTTCGTCGAGAAGGCGAACTTGAGACCCAGCATTTCGGCGTATTCCTTGGCTTGCTGGAGGCCGTCTCCGGTCATGTCACGCAAGCGAAATACCTTCGCGACTACGTCATTTGGGTCCGCTTCAACGACGGCGCGGAAGGCGAGGTGGATTTGGCCGGCGAACTTGACGGCGAGGTTTTCGGCCCCCTCAAGAACGCGCGCAGATTCAGATCCTTCAAGGTTGATCCGGTCCTGGGAACCGTCGTATGGGAAAGCGGCGCCGACTTGGCCCCCGAATTCCTATACGACGGCATGAAAATCCAGGTCAGCCGCCGCTGAAGCATCTGCGTAGTATGCACGACCTGTCCTGCCAGAAAACTGACTGCGACAGCGGTGATAAGCACAATGGTATCATTTCACTCCGGATTCCAAGAAACCCAGGGTCCTGCCCATGACCGATGAATCCGCCCCTTCCGTCCTCGGGCCGTTGGCCCGGCTCTCCGACGGCGACATCATCCGGCTGCTCTTTACGCAGGCGGACCAGCTCTCCATGGAATTCGCCCGCGAGGTCGTCTCGCGCGGCGAGCGCATCCTGCCGCGCTTGGCCGAAGTGGCGCGCTTCCCCTGCAACTGGCACAAAAGCGACGCGGGCTGGTGCGCCGTAGTCCATGCCGTTTTCCTTATGGGCGCTATCGGCGGGGAGGCCGCCGTCGAGCCTCTTCTCGATGCTCTCCGGCTCGCGGAAGAATTTGAAAATTCCTTGGCCATCGAGGCCCTGCCCCCGATATTCGGCAGCCTCGGCCCCAGAACGCTTCCCGCCCTGCGCGCCGTGGCCCTAGACCCCGGGTCGGAATGGATGCTCCGCCACACGGCCCTGGCGGCCATGGCCGCGGTCGCGCTGCGCAACCCGGAAACGGACGCCGAGGTCTTCGGATTCATCGGCCGCATCGCCGCGGACGATAAAGAGGACAAAGACCTCCGCGCATTGGCGGGCATGATACTCCTGCACTGCTCCCGGCGCGAGCATGAGGCGCTGCTCCGCGGCTTGGCTGATTCCAGAATAGCGAAAGGACTCTACGACAAGGGAGATATACGCAAGGGCATGCGGATTCCGCATGTCGTCCATTACCGGTTCGACTGGATGGAGTTCTATCATCCGGACCGCATCCTGGAACGGCGCCGGCGCTCTGAGCGCGGGCGCCTCTCCGAGCGGCAAGCGGAGTGGCCCTGGATGAGGGCCTTGGCGGCCTTTGTCCGGGAGGGACCGTCGCTGGAAGCGGAACGCCTTATGCGCGAGGCCCTCGGCCGCAATAGGCACTTGCCGGATTATCTGCTGGGCCGCAAGGACCTGCCTGAAAAGCTGCCGCGAGCCGTCACGCCGGGCTGCCGGGACGAAGCCCAACTCTGCGCCCCGGCGCTTCACATCGCGTGGGAGCGCGTGCCCGGCGCGCTGCGCTGGCTGGCCGGCGACCATGGGCTTCCGGAGTCCGGCAAGGTCGGCCGCAACGAGCCCTGTCCCTGCGGGAGCGGCAAGAAGTTCAAGAAGTGCTGCCTGGACCGGGCTGCGGGCCATGCTTGAGGAGCGCGAAGTGGGCGTCCAGATTCGCGAGTTTGCCTTGCGTTACGGACGCCTGCGGCTCAAGCGCCAGCTGTTTCTCTGCGAACAGGGCTATCAATACGTCATCCGTCATGGAATCGAGGCCGCGACATGACGATGATTTTGCCGCAGGGTCGAAACGGCTTTCTTCGCGACCGTTTCCGGCCGGTGGACGCGGCCGGCCCCGAGACCGTGGTGCTCGTCGATGTGGACAGCGCGATTCCCAATCTGGCGTTGATGAAACTCAGCAAATATTTCAAGAGCCGGGGCCGGCGGGTCATCCTTGTCCGCGACACCCGGCCGCACCGAAAGTCGCGGCAGGTGTTTGCCAGCTGCGTGTTTGACCGGCCCGGCTCGCGGCGCGCAATCGCGGAACTCCGGCTCCGGCACGGCGATTGCCTGCGCCTCGGCGGCTCTGGAGCGGACCTGTCGACGCGGCTGCCGGAGGCAATAGAGTCCCTGCCGCCCGACTACTCTCTTTATCCCGGGACGAACTTTGCCATGGGATTCTTGACCCGCGGCTGCCCCCGCCGCTGCGGCTTTTGCATAGTGCCGCGCAAGGATGGCCGGCTGAGGGCGGTCGCAGACCTCGACTCCATCGTGCCCCGCGGCTGGAACCGTCTCGTATTGCTGGACGACAACATATTGGCGTATCGCGGCGCCGATGAGCTCTTGCGGGAAATGGCGGATCGGCGGTTGCAGGTAAATTTTAATCAAACGCTGGATATTCGGTGCGTCACGGTCAGGAATGCGCCGTTCCTGATGAATGTAGACAGCAGGAATTACTATTTCACCCGTCGGATGTACTACTTCAGCCTTAATTCCGCCGCGCAGATCGGGCTGGCAAAGGAAAAGCTGCGGCTGCTCCATGGGATCAAGCCTCGCCAGATGACCTTTGTATGCATGTACGGTTTCAATACCACGCTATCGGATGACATCGCGCGATTCGGCTTCCTGCAACGTCATAGAATATCGCCTTTCGTTCAGAGGTACCAGCCGCCGCTTGGCGCATCTCGACCCGGCCGGTTTGACTATTTCGATTGCAATGTCGCCCCCCTGGCCCGCATGCACTTCCCGCAAAACGGCAGGAACTTCGAGTGCTACTTGAAATGGGTAAGCCGGAGCTATGTCCGGCGGTTTGGGAAAATCCACAGGCCGTTGGTGGATCGAATCTTCCAATACAACTTCAGAGAACGCAAGCGGCAATATATCGACAACCTGCTGGAAACCGTAAGGCTCAGGGGGAGGGTCAAGAGATGAAATCCGCAAGCGTAATCTGCGTATTTCTTGTAGCTGGGTTCCTAAGCGGGCAGGACGCGCCCCGGGTGCTGCCGGAATCTGTCCGGAAAGAGGCCGGGGTGAGCATCGGCGAATTGGAAGACTCTCCTCTGGACGTCCGGCTGGCGGCCTACGATCGGCTCGCAAGGATCGATGGAGACGCCGTTCTGGCATACATGGTCTGCTCATTGCGTGACCGGGAACCCGCGGTTCAGCAGAAGGCGTTTGACGTCCTGTCCGCGAAAGGCAACGCCTCGATCGCTCTCCGGCTGGAGCGCCTTCTCGACGACCCGGAGCCCCGGGTGCGAATGGCGGCGGTCCGGCTCGTCGCCAGGTTCTCGCCGCCCGACCGCGCGTACGAGAAGCTGGCCCATCTCGCAAAGGACAAAGACGAGGCGGTCCGGTCGCTCGTGCTGGAAACGCTCGTCGGCGATCAGAGGAACCTGGGCGGCTCATCGGGCTCGGGCTGGACCGACGAGGACAGCGCTCGGGCGCTGAAGTGCTTGCGCGCAGAAGGCCTGAACGCGATCGAGATCGTCAGGGCGACGAAGGTGGAAGGCAACGCGCCGCTGGACGACGAAGAAGCGCGGAGGTGGAAGTCTCGAGTCGAACAGTAAGGACAAGCAGCTGCCCGACCGCTTGGCATGGACTTGACAATACTCCATAAACGGCGTACAATTATTGACCATGTTCCATAGAATTCTGAAGCCCCGGCAGCACAGCTTTTTCCTCTTTGGGCCGCGAGGCACGGGAAAGACGACGTTTTTGAGAAGCTTCTTTGAGGATAAGAAGCCCCTGTGGATAGACCTTCTGGACCCAAGGACTGAAGACCGTTACGCCAGGGACCCGGATGCTTTGATCCATGAGGTCGAGGGCTCCCGGGGCGGCTTGGAATGGGTCGCCATCGATGAGGTCCAAAAGCTGCCCAAGCTCTTGGACTCGGTCCACTTTCTTATCGAGAAGAAGGGAATCAAGTTCGCATTGACCGGATCGAGCGCGAGGAAACTGAAGATGGGCTCGGCCAACCTGCTGGCGGGGAGGGCGTTCGTCTACCATATGTTCCCGCTCACCGCCCAGGAGCTGGGGAACTCTTTCGATCTCGGCTCGGCCCTCCGCTGGGGGAGCCTGCCGGCGGTGGCGCGGCTGGAGACGGAACCGGATAGAAGCGAGTTCCTGCGGGCCTATGCCCTCACGTACCTCAAGGAGGAGATATGGGGCGAGCACATCATCCGGCGGCTCGATCCTTTCCGGCGCTTCCTGGAAATCGCCGCTCAGATGAACGGCGAGATCGTGAACTACGCAAACATCGCCGCCGACGTCGGGGAAGACATCAAGACGGTGCAGTCCCACTATATCATCCTGGAAGACACGCTCGTGGGCGTCCTCCTGGAGCCTTTCCATCTTTCCCTCAGGAAGAGGCAAAGGAAGAATCCCAAGTTCTACTTCTTCGACACGGGGGTCAAGAGCGCTCTGGAGAGGTCCCTGGACCAGCCCTTGGCGCCGGGTTCATACGCCTACGGGAAAGCCTTCGAGCACTTCGTGGTGCTGGAAGCCTTCCGGCGCAACAGCTACCTGCGCAAAGATTTCCGCTTCTCCTATCTGAGGACGAAGGACGACGCGGAGATCGACCTGGTCGTGGAACGGCCCGGACTGCCGCTTGCCTTCATCGAGATAAAGTCGGCGGAGCGCGTCGATGAGCGGAGCACCAGGACCCTGGAACGCTTTCGCGGGGATTTCGGCAGGGCGGAGGCCTTCTGTCTTTCGCGGGATCCCAGCGTGAAGAAGATAGGGTCGGTGCGGGCCTTGCCCTGGGCAAAGGGGCTCGACGAGTTGGGGCTTTGAAAGAAGTCAGCAGCTCAGCCCTTTCGGTACACCACCGCCACCACGGTCTTGTCGTCGCCGCCCATGTTGATGGAGAGCCCGTAGGGCCGCTTGGGAGAGAGCTCGATCTGGGAGGCGCCCGCCTTGCCCGTAAGCTGTTCCAGGAGCGTGACCGCCTGGTGCACGCCGGTCGCGCCGGTGGGATGCCCCCAGCCGATGAGCCCGCCCGTGGTGTTGAACGGGATCCTGCCGCCGCGCGCGGTGTGGCCGTCCAGCACGAAGTCCGGCCCCTCGCCAGGCGCAGCCAGGCCCAGTGCCTCGGCCGCGAGGATGCCCGCGATGGTGAAGCAGTCGTGCGTCTCGACCGTGGCCAGGTCATTGACCGTGATCCCGGCGGACATAAGCGCCTGCTCGGCCGCGCGCCGGGTGGTTTCAAGGCGCGTCAGGTCGTCCGGGGGACGGGTGAGGTCCGCCTCCACTTGGCCCCAAGAGACGACCTCCACGGCCTCGTTCTTTGGAATGCCCGCGGCCTTTAAGCCCTCCTCTGAGACGATGGCGATCGCGGAGGCGCCGTCCGACACCTTGGAGCAGTCGAACACGTTGAGGTGCTCCACGAAGCTCCTCGGGTTGGGCTCAACGAGCGCCTGGGCCTCGAGGTCCTTGACGGAGTTGTGGTACTCCTGGGCCGTGGGGCAGAGCCTCGCGTTCTCGACCGCGCCGCGGTACCAGCGCGCCATGGCCTTGCGCGTGCGCTCCCGGCCGTATTTCGCGAAATAGGCTCCGGCCCGGTCGCTGAACTTCCCCGGGAAGAAGTACGCGTGGCCCGCCTTGCGCTCGCGGCTCCAGCCCGCGGTGGCCAGGATGTCCGCGCCGTAGAGCGCCTTCACCGTGTTCTGCACCTCGACGCCCACGCACAGGACCGTCTCAGCGGTCTCGGCCAGCACGGACTTGATCCCCGAGATCAGCGCCAGGCCGCCGGAGCAGCAGGCGCCTTCGACCCGAGTGCAGGGCTTGAACATCAGGCCCTCGTCGATCGACGGGATCAAGGCCGCGAGGTTGCCCTGGCTGTTGAAGCGGCCGGCCATGAAGTTGCCGATCACGCCTTCGTCCACGTTCTTCGCGCCGCCGATGCGCTTTAAGACCGCGCGGCCGGCTTCCTGGATGTAGTCCTCAAGGCCGGGCCTGGGCTTCTTCGGATGAAACTCCTTGCGGCCGGAGCCCATGGAGATGGTGTTGCAGCCGGCCGTCACGAAAACCTTGCGGCGAGGTTTGTTCGTCGTAGTCATGGAGTCACTCTCTCGGAAAAATACTCGTTGATCGGGCCGTAGGCGTGGTAGAAGCCCGTCAGCAGGACCTCGTTGACGTCGTCCGCGCTGCGGGCCACCTTGTCGCTGACGAGCTTCAGCCCGATCTCCCTCGAGCGCGCGCCGTAGCGCCGGGCGAGCTCGGAGCCGAGGGTCTTGAGGCCCTCCAGCTTGCCGAAGAACTCGGCTAAGGCCTTGTCCTTTAAGGGATGCTTCACCGCCGCCTTCCAGGGAAGGGCCGGCTCAGGCAGGGGCCCGAGCCGCTTGTCGCAGTCCGCCTGGAACTCCGAGAACGGCGCGTAGCGCTTCGCCTCGGGATCGTAGACCCCCGCGGGCCTGCTCTTCTCGTAGCGCAGCAGCCCGTCCTTCTGCGAGCCGTCGTGGTTCTGCCCGCCCTTGACCCCCTGGCCGAGCACCCGCTCGAGCAGGGGGCTGCGCAGGTTCTGTCCGGGAAGGCGCGGGTCCATCACGCGCAGGATGCACTGGCAGACGTCGAGCCCCACGTAGTCCACGAGCTGGAAGATGCCCATGGGCCGCACCAGGAAGTCCTGGCTGACCCGGTTGACGGCGTAGACCGCCTGGACGAAGGGCAGCTCGCGGCCCAGCCTCTCGACCTCGGAGAAAGCGTGCAGCATATCGCGCATGAAGTGCCCGTTGCCGATGAACCCCGCGCAGTCGCTCGCGGGCACAACGGTCTTGCGCAGGCTCTTGGCCAGGGCCTCGGCGAACTCCGCCACCTCGGGCCGCGTGGCCTGGCCGCGGATGAGCTCCACGAGCTTTTGCACGGCCGGCGGGTTGTAGAAATGGAAGCCCATGATGCGGCCTTCGAGCCGGGCCTTGGCGTCCACCTCCTGGATGGGGATGGAGGAGGTGTTGGTGAACACCCAGGGCTGGCGCGGGCTGTCGGAAGCCACGCGGGTCAGGAGCCGCAGCTTCAGCTCCATGTCCTCCGGCGCGGCCTCGAAGATCACGTTGGCCTCGGCCGCCGCCTCCAGGATCGTGACGGGCCGGATCACGTCGAGGACGTCGGCCGCGTACTGCTCCACGATGTCCCGGTTCTCGATGAGATCGGCCCTATCCGCGTAGACCTTGCGCAGGGCCACGATCCTCTTCTCGGCCGCTTTGCGGACCTGCTCGCGCAGGTACTTCATCAGGCCAGAGAGCGCCGGGTGCGAGACGTCCACCGCGTGCAGGACGTATTTTTTGGAACGGTTCTCCGGCTTGAGGCCCAGGTCCGCCATCTCCATGCCCACCAGCAGGACGATGCCGCTGCCCATCTTCCCGGCCGCGCCCAGCACCGCGACGTTCTCGAGTCTCTCAGCGTAGTTCATGGATCACCACTTGGGTTGACGTTTTTCCAGGAAGGCCCGCATCCCCTCGGCGCCCTCGTTGCCGAACAGGGAGGAGAACTCCTCCGTTTCCATGGCGCAGCCGGCCTCGAAGGCGCCGAGCAGACCCTCTCGGACCAGGCGCTTGACCTTGCGCACGGCCTTCGGCCCCTTGGAGGCGATCTTCTTCGCGAGGCCCAGGGCCTCGGCCATGAGCTGCTCCGGCGCGACGACCTTCTGCACCAGCCCCATGCGCAGCGCCTCCTCGGCCGAGACCAGCTCTCCGGAAAGCAGCAGGCAGAGCGCGTTCCCCGCGGCGATGAGCCGGGGCAGGCGCTGGGTCCCGGCGTAGCCGGGGGTGAGGCCGAGGTTGACCTCGGGCTGGCCGAACTTGGCGGCCGTGCTCGCGATGCGGATGTCGCAGGACAGGGCCAGCTCGCAGCCGCCGCCCAGGGCGAAGCCGTTGACAGCTGCGATGACCGGGATCTCCAGCCGCTCCAGGCCCTGGAAGCAGCGCTGGCCCGCGCGCGAGAACTCGGCCGCGGCCGCCTGGCCCATGTCGACCATCTCCGCGATGTCCGCCCCGGCCGCGAAGGCCTTGCCTTCGCCGGTGAGGATCATGGCCCGCAGGTCCTGCCTCCCGGACAGGGAGGCCAGCAGGCTCTCCAGCTCCTGGAAGAACCTGGAGTTGAGCGCGTTGAGGGCCTTGGGCCGGCTGAGGGTGATTGTCAGGATGCCCTCAGCCTCCTGCGTTTTCAATATTTCGTAGTTCATGGTCCCTGTTTCCTGGCTCATTGTTTCATGGCCTTGCCCAGCTCCTCCTTGAGGATGGGCACCACCTTGAAGAGGTCTCCTACGATGGAGAAGTCGGCCTTCCCCATGATGGGGGCCTCCTTGTCCGTGTTGATCGCGATGATGAACTTGGATGAGCCCATCCCCGCGAAATGCTGGATGGCCCCGGAGATGCCGCAGGCGATGTAGAGCACGGGCGAGACCACCTTGCCCGTCTGGCCCACCTGGTGCTTGTAGGGGATCCACCCCGAGTCCACGGCCGCGCGGGAGGCGCCCACCGCGCCGCGCAGGGCGCGGGCGAGGTCTTCGACGACCTTGAATCCCTCGGGGCCGCCCACGCCGCGGCCTCCCGAGACGATGATCTCGGCCTCGGTGACGTCCAGGGCGCCCTGGGCCGCCTGGATTGCCTTCTGGACCTGCGCGCGGATGCGCACGTCCTCCAGGGAGATGGCCTCGACTTCGGCTGAGCGCTCCTGCTCAGCTGGCGCGGGGAAGACGTTGGGCCTCAGCGAGATCACCTTGCGCTCCGCGGTCAATTCGGTCACAGCCAGGAGCTTGCCGGAGTAGACGGGACGGACCACGGTCAGCGGGGAGCTGTCCCATTGTATCTCGGTCACGTCCGTGGCCAGGCCCGCGTCGAGCCGCGCCGCCAAGCGGGCCGCCAGGTCCCGGCCCAGGGCCGTGGCCCCCAGGAGGTAGATGTCCGCTTTCAGGCGGTCGCCGGCCTCCGCGATCGCGGCGGAAAAGGCCTCGCTCGAATAGCGCGAGAAGCTCTCCCCCGCCGCGGCGTAGACCTTGGAGAATCCGAGCCGGCCCAGCTTCGCTGCCAGGTCCGGCTTGTCCGCGCACATGACCGCGGCCAGCGGCGCGTTGAGCTTCTCAGCCAGCTTCACGCCCACGCCAGCGGCTTCGCGCGCGGCTTTGCGGATGCCGTCGTTCGACGCCTCGGCCCAGACCAGTATGCCTGCCATGCTATATCACCTTCGCCGTTGCGGCGAGCCACTCCACGCCTTTGCCCGCCACGACCGCGGGCTCCCCCTCCACCCGGACGCCTTTGGGCCTGGGGGGCGGGGATTTGAGCGCCGCGACCCGGCTCTTGACCGGTCCCAGCTGGACCCCGAGCTCGGCCAGGGTCACGCGCTTGATCTCCTTGGTCTTGGCCCGCTTGATCGCGATGAGCGTCGGGTAGCGGGGCTCGTTCAAGCCTTTCGAGCAGGAGATGGCCGCGGGCAGCTGGGCCTCGATCTCTAGCGAAGCGCCCTCCACCTCGCGCACGACCGTGGCCTTGTCGCCTGCGATCGTGATCTTGGCCGCGTTGAGCACGTGCGGCATGTCCAGGAAATGCGCCGCGGCGGCTGCCAGGGCGTCTTCCTGCGTGTCGATCACCTCGCGGCCGCAGAGGATGATGTCCGGGGCGAAGCCCTTGATCGCAGCTGCCAGGATGCGGCCCTGCGAGATCACGTCCGCATTGACCGCGGCGGGCTCGCAGATCCAGACCGCCCGCTGAAGGCCCATGGCCAGGACCGTGCGGATGGCGGCCTCGGAGCGCTCCGGGCCGATGCAGAAGCCCACGGCCTCGCCGGGGGACTTCTCGACGATGCGCAGGGCTTCCTCCACCGCGTACTCGTCGTACGGGTTGAGAACGAACTTGATGTCCCCCTCCCCGATGGCCCCGGGCTTGGCCGGATCCGGCTTGATCACGGCCTCGGTGTCCGGGACCTGCTTGAAAATGACCGCGATTTTCATGGTTTACGCTCCCAGGATGCTTCTGGCTATGACGAACCTCTGGATCTCGGAGGTCCCTTCGTAGATCTCCGTGATGCGCTGGTCCCGGTAGAGCCGCTCGACTTTGTAGTCCTTCATGAATCCGTAGCCGCCGTGGATCTGAACCGCCTTGTGGCAGACGCGATGAGCCATCTCCGAGGCGAAGAGCTTGAGCATGGCGGATTCCTTGGTGAAGCGCTTCTGCCCGGAGTCCTTCATCCAGGCCACCTTGAAGAGCATGGTCTTGGCCAGCTCCACGTCGGTGGCCATGTCCGCGAGCATGAACTGGAGCACCTCGAATTCCGAGATGGGCTTGCCGAACTGGACGCGCTCCTTGGAGTAGCGCAGGCTCTCGTCTAAGGCAGCCTCGGCGATGCCGACGGCCTGTCCCGCGATGCCGATGCGGCCGCCGTCGAGCGTGGCCAGGGCGACCTTGAGCCCCTTGCCCTCCTCCCCGAGCACGGCGTCGGAGGGCAGACGGCAGCCGGTGAACACCATCTCCGTGGTGCTGGAGGAGCGGATGCCCATCTTGTTCTCATGCTTGCCGACCGAGAACCCGCTCGCGTCCTTCTTGAGCAGGAACGCGGAATTCCCTTTCTCGGCGTAGCGCGTAAATACGATGATCACATCGGCGATTCCCCCGTTGGTGGTGAAATTCTTGGTCCCGTTGAGGACGAAGCCGTCCCCGTCGCGCAAGGCGGTCGTCTTCATGGAAGCCGGGTCGCTGCCGGCTCCGGCCTCGGTCAGGGAGAAGCAGCCGATCCATTCCCCGCTCGCGAGCTTGGGCAGGTATTCCTTCTTCTGCTTCTCGGTCCCGAAATGCAGGATGGCGTCGTTGACCAGGGAATTCTGCACCGAGACGCCCACCGCCACGCCCGCGTCGGCCTTGCTGAACTCCACCATGGCGCCGGCGTAGGCCACGGCGCCCATGTCCGAGCCGCCGTACTCCTCGGGGACCGTCATGCCCAGGTAGCCGAGCTCGCCCAACTCCTTGAGCGCCTTGAGGTTGACCTCGGCCTTCTCGTCGTGCTCCGCGGCCGCCGGAGCCAGCTTCTCCGCGGCGAAGCGGCGGGCCGCGTCGATGGCCATGCGCTGCTCATCATTGAATTGGAAATCCATGTTCCCTCCTAAAGGGCCTGCCAGGATACTCTATAAAAATTTCACGGCAGCTTCATCAGCGCGGCGGAGAACTCCGCCACGGTCCGGAATCTGTCTTCGGGGTCAGGCGAGAGAGCGCGGTCTACGAGGGCCTCGGCTCCCGGCGATATGCCGGGAACCTGGGCGGCGAGCTTGTCGTAGGCCCTGCGTTCCTTGCGGGAGAGCAAATCCCCGCCGGGGAAGGGGAGCCTGCCGGCGAGCATCTCGTAGAGGCATACGCCCAGGGAGAAGATGTCGCTCGAGCGGCCGGCCTTGCCCAGATGCTGTTCCGGCGCCATATAGGCCGGGGACCCCGAGTCGCCGTAGCGGCTCACCTTCGAAAGGGTGTCCTTGGCGATGCGGGCCAGGCCGAAGTCCATGACCTTGACGTAGCCGCCCGAGTCGATCATGATGTTGGCGGGCTTGAGGTCCCGGTGAATGACCTTGTTCCGGTGCGCGTACTCCACCGCCTCGCAAACTTGGCCCAGGATGGCCTTGCAGCGCGCAAGGGGCAGGGCCCTGCCGCCGAGCGCCTTCGAGAGCGGCATGCCCTCGATGTACTCGAGCACGAGGCAGAGCTCGTCTTCGGCCTCCACGATCTCGTGGAGCGTCACGATGTAGGGGTGGCGGAGCCTGGCCACGGCCTTGGCCTCTTCTTTGAACCGCGCCTGCGCCTCCGGCGCCTGCTTGAGCTCGGGCCGCATGCGCTTGATAGCGACCTTCCGCTCCAGCGTCGTGTCGAGCGCCTCGTAGACCTCGCCCATCCCCCCTTCGCCGATCAGTGGGCCCAGGACGAACTTCCCGCCGAGCGTCAGAGGCGAACTCCGCGATAGGGCGGGCGCCGCCGGGGAGAAAAAGGACTTGAAAACCGACGCGAAGGGAAGCGGCCTGGCCCGGACCCCGCGCCGTCTGCGCCCCCAGGCCCAAGCCGCCGCTCCCGCGAGAGCGGCCAGCGCCGCGGCCGCGCCGGCGTAGAGGCCCGTCCGCGGAGCCTGCGACAGGCTTCGGTCAATGGCCGCGATCCCGTCGCGCGAGGCGGCTCTCATGTCCGCGCCGCGGTTGTGGCTCTTGGACTCGCTCAAGCCGGCCTCGAACGCTTTGCGCGCCTCCTCGATCCTGCCGAGCTTGAGCAGGGCTTGGCCGCGGGAGTAGCCCCAGAGCTCGGCTTGCGTGCCGCCGTTGTCGAGCACCGAGGCGAACTGCCTCTCCGCGTCCGCGTACTCTCCAGTGTCCAGGTAGATGGAGCCCAGCCAGTTGCGCGCGTTGAGGTTGCCGGGATCGAGCTCGATCGCGCGCTTGAGGTAGGCCTCGGCCCCGGCCGCGTCCTTGCCGGCGCCCGCGCCCATGGCGAGCATCTTGCCGAGGTTGTAGTGCGCGGCCGCGCTCCCCTGCGCCGCGGCCTTCTCGAACCACCCCTTTGCCGCGGTGAAGTCCGGGGCCACGCCCCAGCCGTTGGCGTACATCTCGCCCAGGTTGTTCTGCGCCGCGGCGCTGCCGGCCCCGGCGCCCTTTCGGAACCAGGCCGCGGCCCGGCCGTAGTCCTTGGAGACGCCCTTGCCCGTGGCCAGCATCTCGCCCAGGCGGTTCATGGCCTCGCTGCCGCCTTCAGCCGCGGCTTTCTCGAAGAGCGCGGCGGCCTGCGCGTAGTCGCCGCGTGCGTAGGCGGCCGTGCCGTCTGAGAAGGAGTCCGCGCGCGCCAGGCCGGCCAGAAGCAGGAGCAATCCTGCGGCAAAAGCCTTCATGCCTTTGCGGGATTGTACTACAGTTCGCGCCGATCTACCGCCGCTCCCGTAAAGGCGCGATGCGGCAGCATGATGATAATGGTAAGCATTCAGTAAACCCGTCCCCAGCGGACTGAACGGAGTCAACTCCCCCACCATGTCAGGCCAAAGTGAAATTATTCTTGTTCCATAATGGTTTTTTGAAGGCTACCTTGCCTGGGCAAGGTAAAATAGAAAAAGGGGTTAAATATTCGACATTTTTTTGAGTGGCCCTGACATACGTCCGCGTAAGCATGAGTAAGCCCATGGCCCGACGAGAATCGTTGCGCGCCAACTGCGGCCACAGTTGGTATGCGCGGCCTTCGCCGAGGATGAGTCCCGCAAGAGACATGGGTTGACCGAATGCTACCCGGGGACGACCGTTAAGGAAAACAACCACGGCTCGCCCCCTCCGGCTTCCCGCAGCGCCTCTCGCCCCACCCCTATCCCCTCCCGTGGGGAGGGGGACAAAGACCGGAAACATCAGAGTATCAACGGCTTGCACCACCCCCGGCGCACCGGAACCCGAGGCCGTCGGTCCTGAAGCCGCGATGGTTCCGGTTGCGGAAGTCCGCGCGGCAGCAGTCCGCGAAGTTGTCCCACGAGCCGCCGCGAATCGAACATGAACCGACTTCGCAAGTAGATGTCCACTCCCACACATTCCCCGCGATGTCGTAGAGGCCGTATTGATTCGGCCTCTTCGCGCCAACCACATGCGTATGCTCGCCGGAATTCTTGTCGTACCAGGCGTACGCGCTGAGCCGCGATTCATCGTCGCCGAAGAAATATTCGGTCTTTGTTCCGCCCCGGTACGCCCGCTCCCACTCCGTTTCGCTCGGCAATCTCTTGCCCGCCCACTTGCAGAACGCGTTCGCCTGATGCCAGCTCACGCAGTTGATGGGATGGCTTTCACAACCGTACTTGCCCCAGTTGCACTTACCTTCGCCGCTCGGAGCCTCGCAGGCCCCTGCGCTCACGCACTCGGCGTAGGCCTCCACCGTCACCTCGAACTTGTCCATCGAGACCCCGCCGGCCGAGACCATGGGCCCGTATCTGCCCGCGGGCCTCTCGCGGCAATAGTCCGGGGACCTGGCCTTGGCATCTTCCTCGGCCCTTCTTCTTGCTTCTTCCTCAGCGCGGCGCCGCGCTTCCTCCTCAGCCTTGCGCCTGGCCTCTTCCTCAGCCAGCCTTCTGGCCTCCTCTTCCGCTTTGCGCTTCGCCGCCTCCCGCTCCTCCTGCAAACGCTTCTGCTCTTCCAGGAACTCCTGCTGGCTGCACCACTGCTCAAGACCCCCCTCCCTGCCGAACACCCCGATGATGGCCAATGCGAAAGCGTCCAATCTCACAAACAAGCCGGACGAGCTCATCCGGGGCTCCGCGGCCGAGACCAGATTGATCAAGATCTTCCCTGAAAACGCCTTGCCGTCGTACTTCTCGCTGAACACCTCCATCGTGCTCTCTTCCAATCCTTCGCCGTAGGAGTTATAGACGTTGGCCCACTCCCCCACGTTCGCCGGCTTCTTCACCGTCGAGAAATAGGCCGGGTCATAGGATTTGAGCCTGCCCTTGCTCATGCCCATCAAGGTCAGGCTGTTCGCACCCACCCGAATCCCGCCGCGCACTTCCCCTTCCAGGCTCTTGAGCGACTTGAGCACGGCCCCGCCGATCTCGCCCTGCGCCACGATGTTGATGACCGCATCCGCGTCGTGAGCCTTGATGAGGCTTTTGCGCACCTGCTCCACCACGGCCTTCTCGTCCGACCGGCTGAAGCCCTCGAATACCCAAGTCACTGCGTTCGGGTCACGGCTGAAAGCCTTGGAGAACTCAGTCGGCTCCTTGAGCGTCCGCAGACGGGTCCCCATGCCGAGGATATTGCGGATCTTATCCAGCATGGAGCCCTCGGAGAGCGGCGGCCGAGAGAGGCTCAGCACGCTCTCCCCAGCGCCCGAGTCCCCGATCACGAGCGTGATCACCCTGTCCTTGAGCGGGACCCCGCCCGTGGACCATTTCCCGACCAGGGCCTCGATCCTGTTCGTCAGGCTGTCGGAGGGGTCCGGAGCCCCCAGCCCTCTCAGGAAAAGATAGAAGCCCGCCGCGAGCAGGACGATCCCCGCAAGGCTCGCCAAGGCCAATCGGTTGGGCATGGTCTCGCTTGTTACCTATATGTCAACGTTTCGGGTTTTTTGACGGGCATCCGCGAGGCTGCGCTTCGTTTCGGCGAACCAGTTCGGCGGATGGGTTTTCTTCAGTTCGCGCTCGACGAGGGGTTTGAGGCCCGACGCAAGCAGCTCCAGCATCTTGCCGACACGTTCGTGGTTGGTGATCGCCATAGTTTATGCCGCAGCAGCGCGCTCGATTGCGCCGAGCAAGGCATGGAAGCTCCTTGAGGTGTTTCGTTCCTTGGAAAGATGCGCCGCTATCCGCCTCGCGCCGGAAATCTTTTGGAACTCTGGAACCAGTTTCTCAAGCTCTGCGGACGGTTGCGGGACGGCATCAGGCTCTCGGTAGATTGCCTGGGCGCCAATGCCTCGCAATGTCTCATCGCCGAAGGCCTCCGCGAGCGCGTCCGGTTCGCCGAGATACCAGGCCTCCAGTTCCTGACATGCGATCCGCACCAGCGCATCGGAGCGGCCGGCTTTCCGACAGAGCCTTGACAACCTGTTCTTCAGCGCGCGGCAGTCGGCGCCATCATTATCCCGGAGCACGATGAAGCGCGCGCCAGGCTCGCGCCAGGCCCGAAGTTTCCTCGGGACGCTTTTTTCGAGGTCCTGTTTCCCTTCATGGGGAACGCAAAGAAACGGCAGCCCTGGAAACAATCTCGGCAGGAGCGCGCCGAGAAAGACCTTCATCGAGCGCTCTTCAAGCAGGAACACGAGCCGGCTCATTGCGGCCCCGCCCCTTCGAACAAGCCCTGCTTCCAGAGCGCGCCCGGCAGGTCCCCTTCAGCGATGAGATTTCGGAGCGCCTCGCTTTCGGCGGCGCGCTTGACCGCAGTGAAGCCCCGCTGCTTGGCCAGCCAGTATATCTCGTCGAGCTTGGCTCCGTTTAGGAAATCGGGTGAGTGAGTCGAGACGAACACCTGACCGCCCCGGCGCGCGTAGTCGCGGAACTCTTCGACAAGTTCGTGAAGCAGTTCGGGATAAAGCTGGTTCTCCGGCTCCTCGATAGTCAGCAAGGGGTGCGGTTTGGGATCGTAGAGCATGATTAGGTATGCGAACATCTTGATCGTGCCGTCCGAGACGTAGCGGGCGATGAACGGATCCTTGAAGCTCCCATCCTGAAAGCGCAGCACGAGCCGCCCATCTTCCGTCGGCTTTGCTTCCACGCGGCTTACCCCGGGCACGCGCTGACGCATCACCGCCAGGACGCGTTCAAAACTTTTGGGGTGATGCTTGTAGAGGTACTGCGCGACCTGAGCGGCGTTGTCGCCGCGCGCTGAAAGATGCTCGGCGTAGCCGGCCTCGGCGCTTGGCCTTGCGTCGCTGATGTGGAAGTCCGAGATGTGCCAGCTTTCGATCAGGCTGCGGAACTCCGCCACCACGCGAAACTCCTTGAACTGGCCCAGTCCCTTGATGGCGAGAACGCTGGGATCGTCAAGGACGCGCTCCTCGCGCACGGCCTCGACGCCTTCCCGGCCGTACCCTGATTCATTGGTGATGGCGCTGCCGCGCCCCCGAGAGAAATCAACAAAGTGCCAGGGCTTGCCGCTCCGGCCTCGGCGAAATTTGAGGATTTCCCGGTGAACGACGGGCCGGCCCTCGTCAAGGGCGATCTCAAGCTGGTAGGTCGCAAGCCTCCCGCCGCTCTCGCGGAACTTGACGGTAATGCCGATCGGCCCTTCCTGCCCGCGGCTTGCAAGCTCCTGGAAACCGCCGCGCCGAGAAACAGCCTGCGCGACATTCTGCGTCAGCGCCTCCTTCAGAAAACTGAAGACGTCGAACAGCGTGGTTTTCCCGGAACCGTTCGCGCCGACTACGACGGCCAGGCGGGGCAAGTCCTCAAATCTTGCGTCGCGAAAGATTCGGTAGTTTTTGATTTCCAGCGATTCAATCAGCATGGGTTACCTTCTCATTTTCATCGAATAGTCCGCCATGATTTTCCGGCGGCTTGCGGCTCTCGCGAGCAAGGCGAACGATCTCAGGCCGGATTTGAACCGGAACATTATCCTGCCCTCAGGCTCGCGGGACGCCGCGCCGGCTGAAGCCTTTCTCAGGCGTCATGCCCAGGATGCGCCGCCGCTTCAACTCGTAGAAGCACTTCGCGCACGATTCGATATCCGCCTCTGCGTCATGACTCTGTGCCGGCTGTTCGCCGAAAAGCGCCTCGTGGAGTTCGCCAAGGGTTGGCCACTTGTAGCCGCAGGGGCCAGGAAGACCGCAAAAAGCGGTAGTCTCCAACATGGTGCAGACGCGGCTCTTGCCATGGAATGGAATTTCAATTCCCGCCCGCAGGAACTCGGCCCCGATGACATTCTCGTCGAACCTCAGGTTGTGGGCGACAAGAACAGCCGCCTCTGAGGCTGCGGCAGCAAGGGCTTTGAGCACGGCCCTGAGCGGATGTCCTTCCGCGAGGGCCCGCGACGTGGAGATGCCATGGACGCGTTGAGCATCGTGCGGAATCGTGAACCCTTCCGGTTTTACGATGAACGACTCCATGCCTAGGCGCCGCCCCTTCGCATCGTACCTTCCCCACCCAAGCTGCACGACGCGGGGCCAGTTATTGAGGTCGGTTACCGGCGCTTTCCAATTTTTCGGGAGACCGGTCGTCTCAGAGTCGATAAACAGATGCATGAGTAAACCTCCCCCGCAGCTTTTTCACCAGGCAAGGAACGTCAACAGGACGCTTGGCCATGGGAATCTCCTTAAATATTAGGGGTCCTATACTAAATTATATAGCGACCGGCGTCAAAATTTCAGTCTGTCGCTCCCGTGGACCATTTCCCGACCAGGGTCTCGATTCTGTTCGTCAGGCTGTCGGAGGGGTCCGGAGTCCCCAGCCCTCTCAGGAAAAGATAGAAGCCCGCCGCGAGCAGGACGATCCCCGCAAGGCTCGCCAAGGCCAATCGGTTGGGCATGGCGATCCTTTATCGGGCGCCCCTCTGTCTGCGGAGCACCGGGGTATGAAATGAAATTAACGGCAGGGAGGCAACCTCCTCCCAGATCGCCTCCCAGGAAGGTGGCGAAATCGGCGGATCGGTGCTATACTCAAAGTATGGAGCGCTTGAAGAAAGTCGCCAGAATCATAGACCCGGAACATTGGCCCGACTCGGCCACCGAGGATCTGCTCTATTGGATCAAGCGTCCCCCGGAGGAGCGGGTCGAAGCGGGCAGAGAATTGCTTCTGAGCTCGTATGGCCGCATCCACGGCCTCCCCCTTCCCCGCATGACCAAAGTCGGCCGGGTCTTTGAGCCGGAACCGTAATGGCCGAGGGCTCCGGCGTGCCGGCACGGCTCGATGACTTCGACCGAATAGTCGCCTCGCTCAACAAAAACGGCGTTGATTTCATGATCATCGGTGGCTACGCCGTCATTTTCCACGGCCACGTCCGAACTACAAAGGATTTGGACATCATGATCCGGCGCACTCCCGAAAACGCGCGACGCGCGATAGCGGCTCTCGAGGAGGCTGGTTGCACCTGCCCGGAGCTCACGCCCGAGCTTTTTATGGCCGGCAAGGGGATTACCTTCGGCGAACCTCCCATGCGAATCGATGTTCTGAGCGACATCCGCGGCGTTGCCTTCGATGACGCCTGGTCTCGCAGGCAAATCAGCCGATTCGGCCCCAACGAGGCCAACTTCATTGGGCTCGATGATCTTATCGCCAACAAAGAAGCCGTCGCGCGGCCTCAAGATCTTGCGGATGCGCAGAAGCTCAATTTGGCCCGCGAGAAGTCGTTGCAGCCGAAGAAAGGAACCTAGCGCATGGCGCTCAGGGAACCCTGGCGAAGCCGGCCTGCGCGAAATGCTTGTCGAACGTGAACGCCTCGGCGATGCCGAAATCCCCCATCACGATGAAGCTCGAGCAGTCTCCCAAGCTGTATCCCTTATCGGAGTGCGACTTAAAATACGCCTCAGCCTGCTCATGCTGTCTCGGGGTGATGTGGTGCACGGTGAGCAGCTTGGAGGCCCGGGCTTGCTCGAGGAAGCGCGCCGCGCCCGCATGACCGACCCTCGCGTTGATGAGATTCGCGGTCTCCAGGATGATGTAATTGGTGGTGAGCAGCGGCCGCGGCGTAGCCGCCAGGAACTCCCGCGCCTCGTCATGATGCGAATCGAGGCGGTTGGCAAGGGCGTACCACGCCCCGGTGTCGACGAAAAGCGGCTTCACCGCTCCGGCCGCTTCCCGCCGTAGAGATACGCGTCCACGTTCTCCGAGACGTCGGCCGCCTTGTCCTCTATCGAACCCACCATATCGTAGAGAGAATCGCGGCTCCCGGAAGCCTTGAACGCGGCGGCTTTCTCGTCGATCCATTCCCGGATCAATGCAGAGAGGCTCTTTCCCTTCTTCCGAGCCAACCCGGAGAGGAACTTGTGCTGCCAAGTCTCCAAGAGGATCTGAGTGCGTGTCATAGTGTATTACACCAATAATTATACACCATACATCATATTATGTCAAGGCTTCGTTGCGGCGCATACTCGCGCGCGGCCTCCTTGCCGTAGAGGACCCGCAGGGCGCCCTTGGCCAGGGCGATCATTTCGTTCTCTCCGGGGTAGACGGTGATCCCGCAGCCCATGCCGGAGAGGTAGCCCTTGAGGCGCTCCACGACTATCGTCGAGCGGGCCAAGCCGCCGGTCAGGATGACCTGGTCGAGCCTCTCCCCTTCGAAAGCGGGCAGGAGCGACGCCGCGCACTTCGAGATCTGATAGGCCATGGCGTCGAAGACTTCCGCGGCCTCTTGGTCCCCGGCCTGGATGCGGCGCTCCACCTCGCGCATGTCCGAGGTGCCCAGCATATCCATGAGCCCGCCCGCTCCCTCCGGGCGCTGCTGGTTTCCTTTCGCCCTTGGAAAGCCTCAGGAGTATCCTGATCTCTTCAAGGGCCATGTCGGCCTGCGCGAGCGCCGGGATCTTCTCCTTCGCGCGGTTCGCCCTCAGCACGCCGCCCAGGAAATCCAAAAGGCGGTTCTCGATGCGCGCCGCCA
>JACRDO010000120.1 GCA_016212885.1 Elusimicrobiota bacterium
CTGCTGGACGCGAGTCCGTATCCGCTGCTGATCCTGACAGGCCGTTCGACCGCGGAGAACTACCTCCACGCGCATTCCGTCAACGTCGCGGTCCTCTCGATGCGCCTCGGCCTCGGCCTCGGCCGGCAGAAAGGAACCGTCCACCGGCTCGGCCTTGCCGCGGCCCTGCACGAGTCCCAGCTCATGTCCTTGACGGGCCTCGCCCATGCGCCGGGCGCCCAGGAGGCGCAGACCGTCCGCGAGCGCGAGCAGCGGCTTCATCCCATGGACCAGCAGGGCATCCGCAATCATCTGGCCCTCATCGAAGTTACGCTCGAACGGCCTTTCCCTGAGCCCGCGGACCGCAAGCTCGCGGCCCACTTGATCGGCATCTGCGACATCTACGAGGCCCTGAGCCATCCCCGCACATGGCGCGAGCCTCTGCTATGCCATAAGGCGGTGCTGACCATCGTCAAGGACCTCGCCAAGGAGTTCGACCGCAGAGCCGTGCAGGCTTTCGTCGGGGCCCTCTCTCTCTATCCGCCGGGCTCCTATGTCCAGCTTTCCACCGGACGGATCGCCCGCGTGATCGCGGTCAAGGCGCAGACGCCCAGCCTCCCGACCGTCGACTTGAATCCGAACGGGAAGCCGCCGAGCCAAGCCTCCATCCTTGACCTGGCGAAGAGCCCGCTCGCGCGCATCGCGCGCGCCGTGGACCCGGCGAAGCTTCCCATCGAGGGCAAGATGGTCCGCTCGGCCTTCGAGACCGATCGCTGGTGGACGCAGCACTAAAAATCGAAGAGCTGAGCAAGTCCTACCCCAGCGGCAAGCAAGCCGCGCGGGCCTTAGACCGGATAAGCTTGAGTCTCGAGCCCGGAAGGCTCCTGTGCCTGGTCGGCCCAAACGCTTCGGGCAAGACCACCCTGCTCAAGATCCTCGCGGGCCTGGTTCTGCCCGACTCCGGCAAAGCCGAGGTCTTCGGCGTCTCCCCTGCGGACTTCGCAGGCATGACGGGGTTTTCCCCGGGCGAAGAGCGATCTTTCTACGGCCGTTTGAGCGGGCTTGAGAACCTTCGCTTCTTCGCGGCCCTGCGGGGCATGGGCAAGGCGGAGCTAGAGCGGCGGTTGAAGAGCCTAGGCCAAAGCCTGGACATCGGGGACGCGCTTGCTTCGACCTACCAGAAAGCTTCGGCCGGGATGAAGATGAAGCTCTCCTGCGCGAGGGCCCTGCTCCACGAACCGCGCCTCCTCCTGCTCGATGAGCCGACCAAGAGCCTGGATGCGGGCTCCTCGGAGCGCCTGCAATCCCTCGTGAAGAGAGAGTACCTGGAGAAGCCTGAGCGCTTCGCGCTCTGGTGTACGCACCGGTTGGAAGAGGCGTGGGGCGTCGGGACGGAGATTGCGGTTCTCCGCGAGGGCCGCCTCGCGGCCTTCGGCGCTCCCGAGGAACTGCTCCGCCTCTCCGGCGCCGGGACGCCCCAGGAAGCCTACCGCAGGCTCACGGCCCGAGGCGCTTGATGATCCCGCGCCTGCCGCTCATCCTGTGCGCCTTCCTGAGGCGCGACGCGCTCCAAAAGCTCTCCTATAGGACGGCGCTCGTCCTGGATCTTGCCGCCATCCTGCTCTCGGTCGCTACTTTCTACTACGTCGCCAAGCTCATAGGACCCGGCGCCCTGCCGGCCATGGCGCCCTACGGAGGCGACTATTTCGCCTTCGTTCTCCTGGGCATCGCGTTCTCGAGCTACCAGGCCGTGGGGCTCAACTCCTTCAGCGAAAGCCTGAGGCAGGAGCAGATGCTGGGCACGCTCGAATCGCTCCTCTGTGCGCCGGTCCGCCTGAGCGCGCTCCTGCTGGGCTTCGCCCAGTGGGACATCCTTTACGCGACGCTCCAGACGGCGCTCTATCTGCTGGTGGGCGCGGCGGTCTTCGGGGTGAGCTTCCCCTCGGCCAACCTGCCGGCGGCCCTGCTCATCTTCACGCTGACCTTGACCGCCTGCGCCGGCCTCGGGCTCTTCTCCGCCGCGTTCATCCTGATGTTCAAGCGCGGGGACCCGGCCGCCTGGCTGGTCGCGTCCGTCTCCGAACTGCTCGGCGGGGTCTATTTCCCCGTGGCGATCCTCCCGGACTGGCTGCGCACGCTATCCCTCTTCATCCCGATGACGCACTCGCTGGAAGGCATGCGCCTGGCCCTGCTTAAGTCGGCAAGCATCCGGGAAGTCGCGCCGCAGGCCGCGGCGCTCGCGGGTTTCACAGCAGTCTTCTTGCCTCTAGGGATCGTCTTCTTCAGGAAGGCTTTCGACAAGGCGAAAGCGGACGGCTCCCTAGGACACTATTGAGCGGACTATCGAGGACTCGTTTCCGGTCCGCCTGCCTCAGCCAGGGCGAGCGCCTCCGGAACGCGGTCGCTGCGAAACAGGAGAGACCCGTCCGCGGCCGCGGCTTCGGCCGGCTCCAGGGCCTTCCACTGATCCTCGAAGAGGCCCAGGAGCGCGGGCTTGGATGCCTCGGGCCGGATCCCCACCTCGACGGACCTTATGGCATTGGGCTGCACGCTGAGCCTAAGCCGGCAGGACCATCGCAGCCTGCGCCCCTGGGGCAGCGGCTTGAGCGGCGGAGCCGCGGCAGCCGCGACGGATATGGTTTCAGGAGACGCCAGCGCGGTACGGAAAGAGATCCAGCGCAGCGGCCATTCATCGGGCGACATGGCTTTGACCAGATAGTCGCTCCTCTGCCCTGAGATGACCTTCGGCGCCGCCGTGGTCCTGAGCGCGAGGAATGCCGGCTCAAGGACGGACCCCGGCGCGGGCTCAGGAACAGGTCCAGCTGCTGGAGTTCCTGCCACGGCCTGGGGAGTCGGCGCCGCGGCCGGCGCCGGGGGGGCCGCCGCGGAAATATTCCCGGCCTTGGAAGGGCCGGCTTCGCCGCGGGAGAGGGTCCGGCCGCGGCTGAAGCGCCAGCTCACCGAGGCGCGGTGGGCCTGCCCCAACTCGCCGAACGGGGCAAAGGCATAATCCAGCTGCAGGTTTTCAAAGGAAATCCCGAGCCCGCTCCTGAAGCCCGATAACACGCCCAGGGGGTTTCCATACGCTCTGTACCTGTAGCCGGCCCGCAGCGCGATGGGGCCCAGCTTCGTCTCCGCGCCGAAGGATATCCAGGGATAGTCGTCGCGGGGGATCGCGACATCGAGAGCCATGAGCGAGCGCAGGGGCTGGGCCTTGTAGGCTGCTCCGGCCCGGAAGCTCAGAGGCAGATCGTAGCGGCTGACGATTTTCACGCCCGGCCCCAGGTTCTGCAGGACCGCTCCGAACCGCAGATTGTCTATGGGCCCACTTACCTGGGCCCCAAAGTCCGCGGCGAAGGTCTGGCCGGCCTCCTTGTCGATCACCTGGCGGATGAACTTGAGCGTGGCGCCGGCTGCGTGAGCGGTCCCAAAGCGGCGCGCATAGCTTGCGCTGAGCGCCAGGTCGTATGCGCCGAAGCTGCCTTCGGAGCCGGAGAGCACGGGGTTAAGCGTCCCTCCTTCGTTGAGCCCGGAGCGCCGCTCCATGTCGCTCGGCATCGTCAGCGAGATGAACCCGAGCCCCCAGGCTGCGCCGGAGGCGCTGCGCTTGATCGGCTGAGCATAGCCCAGGAAATCCTGTTTGAGGCCCTGGAAGGACTCGTGGTGCGTGAAGCTCGCGACCCCGCGGCCGAGCCCCGCGAGCCCGGCCGGGTTCCAGTATATGGAGTGCGCATCGTCGCTCACCGCGGTGAAGGCCTCGCCCATCCCGACGGGCCGGGCCCCGACGCCGATCTTGAGGAATGCAGCCGAGCTCGTCCCTGCCCTGGGGTGAACCCGTTCGGCCCACGCCCGGGAACCGGCCAGGGCCAGAAGAGCCGCTCCGGAGCATGCGGCGATTCCAAGTAACCGCGCCGGCACGTGAAGACGCTTTTCAATCTTCATTAGTGTATCACCGCCAGCTTTTTCTTAACCCTCTCCACGCTGCCGGATGCTGTCCGCGCCTCAAGCACGAAAATATAGACCCCTGACGCCTTCCCTGAGACGTCCCATTCGATGGCGTGGGTATTGCCGCCCAAGACCCCCGCCCGGCTCATTTCAGCCGCAAGCGCCCCTGAGACGTCGTAGACCCGCACCGCGACGTCCATCGTGTCGCCGGCGTAGAACTTGAAGGTCACGAGGTTCCCGCGCGCCGGGTTGGGCGTCGCGTACACCTGGGACTCCTGCAGGAGCGTCCCTGTAGGCGCGAACTCCATGATTTGGAACAAGGTGAAGTGGTCCACCTCGGCCCAGATCCTCTTTTCCTGCTTCTTGACCCTGGCCGTCTGGAGCGGGAACCATTGTCCCGACTCGTCGTAGAAGCAGAGCCTCAGCGCGTCCTCGTTGCCCGGGTTGATCGCGTAATAGGGGATCTTGATTGTGACCGGCCGGTTGAAGCGGGGCCGCGGCGTGGAGGCAAGCTTGAACTCACGGATGATCCCCGTGGCCCGGAGCCCGGCCGGCGGCGCGGCCTGGACCGCGGCCAAAGCGGCCTGGGTCCCAGGGAGGATTTTGCGTACAGTCAGGGTGTCCGTCCCCTCGATCGCGTCCGCTGGAATGAATATCTCCGTGCCGTCTCCCAGGGCCAGGGTCTGTGAGGAGCTGGACACCGATGCGTTTTTCGTCTGGCTGAGCGTGTAGCGCGCCACGGCCCGGCCCATGAACATGGATGAGGGAGACTCCTGCACGCTCACGCGCAGGGTGTACACCCCGTCGGCCGCATCCCGCGTGTCCCAGACCGCCAGGGGCCCGCGCGTCACGGCCTGCGTGCCTTGGGCCAAAAGGGTCCACTGCGCCGGGTTTGAGCCGGTCCCGACCTCCACCTTGTAGCCCGTCATGTCCGGACTGAGGACGGTTCCCGTGACTACCGCGGCGCCTTCCGGTGTCTCGAAGAGCTCATCGGGTGAGAGGATGGCCGCGGCACGTCCGGACTCGAATCCGTAGAGCTTGCCCTCGAAGGCCGCGGCATAAACCCAGCCGTTGGCCACGGCCGGCGAGCCCAAGCCCTGGCCGGCAAGAGACTCCATGACCTGCACGGCCCCATTCGCGCAATGGATCCCGTAGAGCTTGCCCTGCGGGCTCAGGACGTAGACCATGTCGTTGGCAAGGGCAGGCGAGGATGCGATGCCGTAGGCGCCGGCAGGGCCGAGAGGCGCCTTCCAGCGGACCCCTCCGGTCGAGAGGCTGATGGCATAGAGGGTATGAGGGTCCGAGCCGGCCCCGGCGTAAGCCGTGTCGGTCCCGATGGCCACGGACGTGGCCTGGTTGCTCTCCTGAGAGAGGAAGGTGGACGCCCAGACCTGGAACCCTGTGGCTGGGTCCAGGGAGCGGGCCTGAGAGTCGTCGTCGCCGGCAAGCGCGATCAGGCGGCCTTGGGCCAGGGCCGGAGTCGCGTACTTGATCCCCCCCTGGGTCTGGACCGGGTTGGGCCAGAGCAAGCTCAGGTCCGGCCGGAAAGCGGCGTATCGGCCGTCGCCGGTGCCCAGGTACGCGTTGCCGGTCCCAGGATCAATGACAGGCGAGGATGCTGTGAACTGGCTCAAGGCCGCGCTCCGCTTCACCGCCCCGCTCCGGCAGTCGAGCACCTTGAGCGATTTCCCGGGGTGGCCCGTGGCGAGGTAGACCTCCCCGCGCAAGACTGCCGGCGAGGCGATGTTCGTGGCGCCGGCATCATGGGCCCAGAGCAGGACCCCGGTGGCTGCGTCAAGGCAGTAGAGCTTGCCGTCCCGGCTTGGGATGAAGACCCGGCCCTCAGCCACGGCCGGTGTCGCGTCCACCCAGCCCCCTGCCTGGAAAGTCCAGATGTGCTCCCCGGTGTATGCGTTGACGGCAATGACCGCTCCGGCCTGAGCGCTGCGGATCCCGATATAGACGCGGCCCAAGGCCGCAACCGGCGAGGAAAGGGCCTGCCCAGGCAGATCGTAGGTCCAACGGAGCGCGAGCGGCGGGGCGGCCTGCTCCTCGATGCGGCCGCTGCGCGAGGAATCCCTCATGAAGGCCGGCCAGGAGGATGCCCGGGCCGGGGAGAAGCCGGCCAGAAGCATCATCAAGGCGCCCGCCAGACTTGGTCCAAGGCGTATCATGGTCCAACTCCTATGCGCAGGGCCCGGCCGTCCATGGAGCCCACGGTGATGGCGTTCGTCGTCGAGTCATAGGTGGGCCCGGAGCGCACGGCTCCGCCCAGAGCCACCGGGAAGTTCGAGCGCGCGGTCCCATCGGCTGCGTTCAAAGCGTAGACGAATCCGTCGTCTGAGCCGAAGTAGACGTAGTCTTGCGCGGCGCCCGTCCAGGCGCCCAAGAGGACGATGGGCATGGCCCGTATGGCGGCTCCGGTCTGGAATGACCATATGAGAGCCCCGGTCTGCGCATTGAGTTTGTAGAGGATGCCGTTGTCCGCGCCGAAGTACAGCCCCTTGGGGCTTTCGAGGCGGTTGAGATATGGCGAGGAACGTATCGGCGTCTTGGGATTCGCGGCGAAGTCGGTCCAGCCTGTCGGGATCGTGGTCAGGTTCGCCGAGGTTCTGGCCCGGAGGATCCCGTCGTCGGCTCCCCAGAAAAGGACATGTGTGTTTTTGGACTCTTCAATAAAGCCGGCGTCCAGGTTCGGGGTTGTGCGGATCGCGGCCCCGATCGTCTGGGACGATGTGGTCACGGTCCCGTCGGCCGTTCCAAGCCGGTACATGGTCCCGCCTTCCGAGCCGATCCATAGGGCGTTGACGCCGGAGGTGTACGTGTCCACGTAGGGGGTGCCTGAGAACGCGCCTGTGATGGTCGCGTCAAAGCCCCAACCGATCGCATTGTCGCCGGTCAGGTAATCCAGCTTGTAGACCTTGGCGTCCACGGCCCCGATGAAGATCACGCTGCCCGGCAGAGCCGGCGCGGACAGGAAGCTCCCTGTCAGGTCCCGTTTCCACATCTGGGTGGCGAAAATCCCGTCGTCCCTGATTTTGTAGATGTCGCCTTGGTCGTTGGCAAAGTAGATGAAGTCCTGGCTGCCTTCCCTGACGACGGTCGGAAATGTCTTGACCGCTCCCAAAGGCGAGGTGTTGAAGCTCCACTTGAGCGTGCCGTCGTTGTTCAAAGCCGCGATGCGGCCGTCGTCGGTTCCGGCGAAAGCGGCGTCGGAGTCGTCATTGACCGCAAAGCCGCCCTGGACCGATGCCTGCGCTCCGCCCAGGTCCCGCGGCCAGCCTGCGACAGGAGGGGCCGCGGCGATGGCCGTGGCGCTCGATGAGGTCGCGGCCGCGGAGGGGTTCACCGAGGCCGGCTCCCCGGATGGAGGATCCTTGAGCACGAGGTCCAAGTCCGGGTCCGCCTGCACCCGCACCGTGTTCGGGACCTGGGAGGCTGCGTTGGATTTCCACTCAACAGCCAGGAAGAATATCCGGCTCTGGCCTGCCGGGATCACGGCCTCAGGCGGCGCCGGGCTTGCGGCCGTCAAGATCTGCCTGCCTGAGGCGTCGAGCGCGAAAGAGGCGGAGGCCAGGCTCGCCACTACCACGGTGTCCACATTCGAATGGTAGAGCCCGGTCGTATCGTTGCCGAGCGCATCGGCTGCGATGAACATCGTGGTGAAGAGAGCCTGGGCCTGGGCATTGGTGAGCGGCGTCAGGTCCTTGTCCATCCACTGTACCCGAAGAGACGACCATCGCAGTCCATTGACAGCGCTGGCCTGTGGGCTCGCATCCAGGCGCAGGAGAGCGGTCTTCGCTCCCTGCGGGGCCCGGGCCGGGGCCTTGGATGCGGCTGTCGCGTCCGCGAACGCGGCGATGCGGGTGCGTGTGGAGCCCAGAAGGAGGTAGTTCGGGCTTCCGTTCCAGTTGAGGCTCCCAACCCGGAAATAGTAGGTCGTGTTGTCCTGCAAGGCCGGGCTTATGACCGTGAGCGTGCTCTGCAAAACCTGGTTGGTCCCTGATGAGGATACGACCCCGCCCGGCAAGAGGGCCCCGAAGTTCGTGCTGGAGGCCTCCAGGATATAGCCCTCCGCGGTCTTGGAGGACGCGTCGGGCGGCGAAGCCGGCAGGGCTTGCCAGGCCGCGGTGACCGAGGATTTGAAGACCTCAAGAAACGGCCCGGGGAGCGCCTGGGGCGGCACGGCCAAGGACGATGTTGAGCCGAGGCTTGTGTAGGGCGAGAGGCTGGATGCCCAGTTGATGCTTGCGACCCTGAAGTAGTAGGTGGTGTTGGGCAATATCCCGGATATCGTCAGGGTTGAGAGCAGCACGTTCGGGGTCTCTGATGAGACTACGAGAGTTCCGACCGCGAAAGCCGTGCTGGATGCCTCAAGCCTGTAGCCTTCCGCTGATTCGGACAGCGGGCTCGCAAGCCGGGCTGCCCAGGCCACCGTCGCCGAACTCTGGGACACGGCTGTAAACGTCTTTTCAAGCGCGAGCGGCTGCTTGGCCAGCGTGGCCAGCGCGTACAGGGCAGAGTCCGCGCTGGTCCCACAGCTCTTGCAGCGCGCAAGGAAGCTGTGGGTCGTGTTCGCGGC